>DASYYA010000204.1:0-4041 GCA_035934355.1 Candidatus Rubrimentiphilum sp.
TGGCGTTTTTTTATGGCGGATTGGTCGGCCGCAAAAATGTGCTGACGATCATGATCCAGAGCTTCATGTCACTCGGGTGGACGACCGTTGTGTGGGTCGCATTCGGCTATTCGATGTGCTTCGGCCCGGATTGGCATGGGCTTGTCGGCAATCCCGGAACCTATTTTTTCCTGCGCGGCGTCACGCTGCACACGATGTTCCTAGGAAACAATGCCGGAATACCGCTGGTCGTGCATATCGCGTATCAAATGATGTTCGCGATCATCACGCCGGCGCTGATTACGGGCGCCTTCGCCAATCGCGTGACGTTTAAAGCGTACTTCTTGTTTTTAACCGGCTGGTTGATCTTCGTGTACTTTCCGTTCGTGCATATGTTGTGGAGCCCGAATGGTTTGCTTGCGAAGTGGGGCGCCGAAGATTTTGCCGGTGGCATCGTGGTGCACGCATCTGCGGGTTTTGCCGCGTTGGCATCGGTGCTTTACATCGGGCGCCGCCACGTGATCGAGAACAAGCCGCACAACGTTCCGTTGATTGCGCTCGGCACCGGGCTCTTGTGGTTCGGCTGGTATGGCTTTAACGCCGGATCCGAGCTGCGCGTGGATGCGGTGACCGCCGCGGCGTTTCTCAACACCGACATCGCGGCATCGTTTGCGGCGATTACGTGGCTCTTGGTCGAATGGGCGCGCGGGCGGCAACCGAAATTTGTCGGCTTGCTGACCGGCGCCGTTGCCGGATTAGCCACGGTAACACCGGCCGCGGGGTATGTGTCGCCGCTCACGGCGATCATCATCGGCATTCTGTCGGGCGTGATCTGCTATTACGCCGTGACGTTGAAGAACCGGTTGCAGTGGGACGATGCGCTCGATGTGTGGGGCGTGCACGGCGTCGGCGGATTCTTGGGAATTACGCTGCTCGGCATTTTCGGATCGCATCTGTGGAATCCGGCGGGCTCCGACGGGTTAGCCTACGGCGGCGTGTCGTTTTTTCTTAAGCAAGTGGTGTCGGCAACGGTGTGCAGCGCCTGGGCGTTTGTGTTCACCTACGGCTTCTTGTGGCTAATCAGCCGCGTGACGCAAACCAAAGTCGATCCCAATGTGGAAGAGTCGGGGCTCGATGTGTACCTGCACGGAGAAGAAGCCTATCCGCTAGGGGTTTAGCACTCCGAGCTCGAGGCCGATGCGCTCCTGGGTCGAGTCCATCCCGGTTGGGCCAAATCCTAAACCCTGGATGCCGTTGATGGTGACATACGACCATTCCGCGCGTACCAACAGATTTGCATTTTTGTATGTTGGCGTGAGCGTAAACGTGGTCGCGTTACTTGACTGACCGTAGCCCACAAAATCGGCATTCGCACTCGTATCGGTGAGCGCGCTATTGTTGCGGATGGCTTCGAAACGCGCGCCGAGCGACAACAGATTGTTGAACGCATAGTCCCCCATCAGCGCGCCGCCGAGTGCGGTTTCCGTGCGCGTAAATCCGAGGGCCGCATTCGCGGGCGAGATTACCCAGAGCGCGTAGGGCAGGAGCTGCAGTTTTCCGATCTGCCGCGTGAACATCAAATCGTACTCTTGTTTGTTGGCTACCGCCGCGGTCGGATTTGCCGGCGTATTGGGATTCGGCACGATAAACGCAAGCTGCAGACCGGTTGCGCTCGAGGGGTTCCATCCAAATGCACCTTCGAAGCCGCCGTAGTTCTGCGAATAGAATCCGTCGTTGACTTCAAGTGTCGCGCTGAATGTTGATCCGGTATATGCTAAACGCACGCCGTTACTGACAACCGGCTCGACGTTCCACACCAGTCCGCGCTGGAGGTTGATGTTTTGAAACGTGAACGCGTTTTCTTGGCCGAGCAGCGTCGGGAGCTTGCCCGCACTAATCGTCCAATGCGCATCGGGAACGTACTGCACGTATGCATTCGGTAACCAGCCGTAGAGATTGGTATCGACGCCCTCTTCAAAAGTGTTGAGTGGCTGGCCAATGACCGGAAATGCATAGACGCCGGTCTGCAGGTTGAAGCGAAACGTTCCCGTGGTGTGCGCCACGGTAAGCAGCGCATTGGCGAGCTGTGTGCGCATTGGCGATCCGCGCCGGCGGCCATGTCCGTTGCGCTCGGAAAGGAAAGAAATGGCGCTGAAACCTTGGCTGAAGCTGAGAAACGGGGAAGCGCTGGGCGCCGGACTTGGCGAGGGTGACGGCGTCGCATCGCTTGGGCGTGCGTGCGCCAACGTTGCGAGAACGCAGAATGCGATCGCGATGATACAACGCGCTATGATGAGCATCAGCCCATCATACGGCGCCACCGTATCAGGTCATGCTGCTACAACGTCAACCCGGCGTGGCACGATTGCACGCTACATCGGTTGCTGACGAGTTGCTCGTGCTCCACGGCATAATTTCGGGCGACAAACAGAACGCTGAGCATTCCGACCATGACGCCCAAAGAAAAGAAGATAACAGCGAGATAATTCCGCTCAATTCGGTCGCTTTCCACACCAAGGGTCCCCCACTATAGCCCATTAGAACTATCGGCAGGAAACCAACCGGGCCTTAGGACCCATAGCGGGCATCGCCGCGCCGATCGCCGGGAGCACACTTTTAGTCGACCTCAAAGACGCGCAAGGGCACGTCGTGCACTCTGGCGCGTTCCACGTGGTGGTGCAATCGACGGGAACTTCGGTGGGCGTCGCATTTGGCGGCACTCCCGCGATTCTCAAAGCATCGGCGAATCCAGGATCGTTTACCGATGGCACGCCGTCAAATTCGGTAGTGCGCGTGCTCGCATACGATGCGCTCGGCAATCGGTTGATCGGCGCGATTGCATTTCCGAGCCCGATCACCATGACGTCATCGGATACGAGCGGGAAAATGACGCTGTCGGGATCGACGATTACCGCGCCGGGCGATACGCTGACGCTGAATTACACCGGGGCGGAACCGCGCGTACGATTCTCACGCCATCGTCGGCAGTCGGCGCACCGGTGACGGCGACGGTTAGCGCAGTGCCACCGCCGCACCAAACGATTGACGGACTGCGATCCGTCCGCTGGTTAATCCGGTGTCAGCGGATATCAGCGCGCAGATGCCGCCGGTCGGCAATCAAGGCAGTGAGAATTCGTGCGTGGGATGGGCGAGCGGCTACGCGATCCAATCGTATTTAGTCGCGCAAAAACAGAAGTGGGCGCTCGGCGGCGGAACCGGGCCGAACGGGATCAACACCAGTCACGTCTTTAGTCCGGCATACATTTACAATCAAATCAACGGCGGCAAAGATAACGGTTCGATATTTTCGACTGCGTTTAGCTTGCTCGAGAAACAGGGCGTTGCGCCATGGTCGTTCTTTCCGTATGTTGCGGGGCAGTTTTTGAAACAACCGCCGGCATCAGCCGTGGCAGCGGCAGCTCCGTATACGATCAAAACCTACTATTCGATTCCGACAACCAATGCCGGTATCACGCAAGCCAAAACCTATCTCACGCAAGGGTATCCGATATTTTGGGGTACCGAGTTAGACAACATTTTTGAGGCTGGCAAATTCACAATTCTCTCGGGCCCATTCGGTACCGACGAAGGCGGCCACGCGATGACGATCGTCGGCTACGACGATAGCATGCAGGCGTTCAAAGTGATGAATTCGTGGGGCACGAACTGGGAGAACAGCGGTTTCTTTTGGGTGAGCTATTCGTGGGTGTTAAACAATCCGGTGATGTCGGATCTTTACGTCTTGATAGATCCGTAACGCTGACCACGTCGCTATGGTTGAGCGAAGGATTTTATTCCCTGATAGATGACTGCCAGCGACGCACCGTAGGTGACATGGGCGACAAAAGCGCGTACGTGCGTTGAATTTGGGAATGCGTTCGGCGGCGGCGCCAAGCCGGCCGCTTGAAAACCGAACTCGTCGAACGCAAGCATACCCAGTGCGATCGGCTGTGCCCGCAACGCGCCTGGCAACGGAATCTGCCGTTCGACGCCGGCGTAGAGCGCACCAGAAATAATTCCAACCCCCCAGTGCAGCGCGGTACCAATCGTTTTCCCAGCGTC
>DASYYA010000212.1:0-5514 GCA_035934355.1 Candidatus Rubrimentiphilum sp.
GCACGATCGGCGCTTTGATTTTATTGGTCGCCGTCAAGAACCAGAGCTGGTCGCTGGTCACCGGCGATTCGACGGGCGCCTCCGAACGCCAATCGGGCAACAGTTCGTCGAGCGCTTTGGGATCGAGCACAGCTCCGGAGAGTCCGTGATTGCCAATCTCGCCGGCCTTGTCGATCACGAGCACTTCCAACGCGCGGCCGGCTTCCTGCGCGAGTTGCATGAGGCGAATCGCCCCGGCAAGGCTGGCCGGTCCGGCACCCACAAAGAGGACGTCAACTTCCAATGACTCGCGCTCCATTACTGCCCGCTCTTTTGCGGCGTCCACGGGAAGCTCTTGCGTGCAAATCGCATTCATGCGCCATGAGATCATTGGGGGCCCCGTTGGACGGGGGGCGCGGAGGCTGGGCCGGAGTGCCTTTGAAATGAAGATTCAGATTGGCGTGATGGGATCGGCCGGCGGCGCGATCGCCGACTCGGAATTGGCGCTCGCCGCGCGGCTGGGACGGCGGATAGCCGAGCGCGATTGCACCATTGTCACCGGCGCGTGTCCGGGTTTACCGCACGCCGCGGTCATTGGCGCGCACGAGCGCAACGGCATCAGCTTGGGCGTTTCGCCGGCACTCTCACCCGAAGAGCATGTAAATGTCTATGGTTCGCCCTTACAACCGTACACGACGATTGTCTTTACGGGCTCCGGGCTGATGGGCCGTGAGACGCACAATATCCACAGCTCGGATTTTGTGCTCTTCGTCGGCGGGCGAAGCGGGACGCTCGGCGAGTTCTGCATTGCATACGACGAAGGCAAGTTGATCGGAGTGCTGACCAACTCCGGCGGCATCTCCAACGAATTTTTGCGAATCGCCGGCCTGGTTCGCAAAGATACAGGCTCGATTATCTTGCATGATGACAATCCCGAAGCGCTGGTCGACCGCGCGCTCGAGAAGTATCGCAGCGAACCGATTCCAAGTTCTCAAGTATTCGATCGCAACGCCGAGCAGCAGATGCCGCCGCCGCGTCCGCGTTTACGCATCGTGCAGGAATCCGGTGGCTGAGCTCACGTTTGTGGGCGCTGCCGGAACCGTTACCGGAAGCAAACATTTGCTCACGACCAACGGCAAGCGCATCTTTATCGATTGCGGCTTGTTTCAAGGCACGTCCGACATTGTTGCGCTGAACAGCGTACCGCTTCCGGTCGAGCCGTCGCAGCTCGACGCGATCGTCATCACGCATGGTCACATCGATCACGTTGGCTACTTGCCGAAGATCGTGCGCGACGGTTTCGCGGGGCCGATTTTCGCGACGCCGCCCACAGGGCCGCTGATGAACATCGTTTTGGAGGATGCCGCACATTTGCAACAACATTTGGCCAAGCGCGGCTTTCATCACGAGCCCTATGCTCCGCCGCCATTTTACAATGAATCCAACGTGAAGCAAACGCTCAAGCAAACGCAGAGCTTGGAACTTGAGAAATCATTTCAAGTTGCCGGCCTGAAGGCAACCTATCGGAATGCCGCGCACATTATCGGCTCCGCGTTCGTCGAGATCGAGGTCGAAGGCCGGCGCATCGTGTTTTCGGGCGACATCGGGCGTTATAATCGCATGTTGCTGTACGACCCGGAGCCGCTCGATTCGCCCGACGTGCTTGTTTGTGAGTCAACCTACGGTGATCGGGTCCATCCGCCCGACGCGCTCGACCAACTCGGCAAGACGCTTGCAGCCGGCATCGCGCGCGGCGGCGCAATTGTCATTCCGGCATTTGCCGTGGAACGCTCGCAAGAGATCTTGCTTTCAATCGGGCAGCTGCAACGGCAAAATCCCGCGCTAGCCAATATACCGGTGTATCTTGACAGCCCGATGGCCGCGCATGTCGACCAGTTGTTCAAGGATTTTCCGGCCGCGCATAAGCCAATCCCATTTGAGGCCGACGGCAAGCCGTTTGGCTGCAGCAACCTCACGATCGCAGTGACAACGGAGCAATCCAAAGCCATCAACGATCTCCGTGGTCCGCATATCATCATTTCGGCCAGCGGCATGGCGTCGGGTGGACGCGTGTTGCATCACCTACATAATCACGTCTCCGATCCTAAAGCGACAATTCTGTTTGTCGGTTTCCAGGGAGCCGGTACGCTTGGTTTCTTCATTACCAACGGCGCGAAAACGGTAAAAATCTTCGGCGACGTTTTACCGGTGAAGGCTGCCACCGGCATTATCTCAGGTTATAGCGCGCACGCCGACCGCAATGAGATCCAGCAGTGGCTCGACACATGCAAAAGCAACCCGGTCTATTACGCCGTCCATGGCGATCCGGTTTCGGCGCAAGCGCTTTGCGATCTCGTAAAAATGAAGTATGGGTGGAACGCTCATGTTGCCGCCCGCGGCACGACTGTCACTCTGTAGTCATTCCGAGGAACGAGGAACCGCGAGGAACGAGCGGCCTCGAGCGTAGCCAGAGGTTAGCCCAACAATACCTTCGGCGGGATCAACCACAGCAGGGTGCCGGATTGAGACGATGGAGCCGGCACATCCACCAGCGCTATTCCGGCCTTCTTCAGATCGATCTTCGCGGCAAGCACGAGTTTGCCAATCACCGTGCTCATGCTTGGCTCGTGTCCAACTAGCAGAATCGATTGCGCATCGCGATGATCTTGCAACAATTCACTCAGCCGCGGATTGTCGAACTCTGGCGAGAGGCGCTCGTCTTCTTGCACGTCTATGCCAAGTTTGCCGGCAACTATTTCTGCGGTGTGCTTCGCGCGAAGCAACGGGCTTGTGACAATGGCATTCAATCCGAGATCTAAATCTCGAAGGGCCTTTGCAATTTTTTTTAATTGCTTTCGGCCGTCGTCCGTCAGCGGACGGTCTGCATCGCCGCCCTTCCACTCCGCGGCATCTACAGCAATGCCGTGGCGCAAAAAATAAACTTTCATGGCTTACCTAGTCGTGCGTCCAGTCGAGCATCGTCTTCCACTCCGGTTTGGGAAAGCGCTGTTTGCTTTTTATCGTGTCGACGTACTTGCGTTTGCCGCTGCGATTGCCTTTGCCCATAAAGAGTCCGCCGACGAGGCGATCTTCCCAAAAATAGAGCGCCCGATACCATTTCTTTTCCTGATCGACGGTAAAGACAGTTTCGATATCGTCACGATATTCCGGCGAGAGTCCGAACTGCGTGATCGTCTGCCCTTTGAAGAGCAGACTCGAGTATTCCGGAACATCATGGTACGGCTCGCTACCACCCATCATATTTTGCGCCGCGACTTTGCCGTGCGCGCCCGCGTTGTTCCACGTCCCCATTCGGTAGCGCATTTCCAGAATCGGATCGTAAAAATCGGCGATATCGCCGGCCGCAAAGATACCCTTGATATTCGTCTCCAAATGATCGTCGCAGAGGATGCCGTTCTTGCTAATCTCGACGCCGCTGCCGTCGAGCAGCTGCGTGTTCATCCACAACCCTAAGCCGACCCCGTAGCACTGCCCTTCGATCTCGACGCCTTTTTTGGTACGCACTTTACGCACCACGCCATTGTCGCGCACGAACTCAACGATCTCGTCTTGATAATGCATATGCACGCCGTCGGTGGTCGCCGCATCGTCGACAAGTTTGCCCGCGATGTCATCCAAAATGCGCGACAAGGCGTGCGGCCCGCGCATGATCCAGTGCGTCTCAACTTTGCGCGACACAAACGCCTCGGCCAACTCATACGCGATGAACGAGCCGCCAATCGACACTGCGGTCTTTGCCGTCTCGAGCTGTTGCGAGATCGCCAGCGTATCATCCATAAATTGAAAGCCGTACACGTTCGCGCCGTCGCATCCGGGCGCCGGATGGCGGTTGGGTCTGCCGCCGGTCGCAACGAGCAATGCGTCGTACGGATACGACTTGCCGTTTGCCATGACAATGCGCTCCTCGGGAACGATGCGCTCGACGAAGGTCTCCAAATGCAGATTGATGTTGTGCTTCTCGTGCCACGCGAGATCGCGCATGATCACTTTTTCTGCTGTGACCTGTTTACGCAACAACGGCGGGAGTGCGATCCGGTTGTAGAGCGTGTAGGGCTCATCGGTAAAGAGAGCGATGCTACACGAGGGATCGTGCTTGCGCAACTGTTCGGCGCAAGTCGTCCCCGCAAATCCGTTTCCGACGATCACATAACGGCGCGCATCGCCTACCGTCCCATTCATTGGCAGGCGGGTTTTCGCCGCAACTCAAAAACGCCTCCGTGAAACAGCGCGCCCCCTCGCCGGGTAGTAAGGGGCATGAACGACGAAGTTTTCGAGAAAGTCAAACGGCGAGCGCACGAGGCGCTCGATGAAACCTTCGAGCAGACCGAAGAAGCCGCCGATCAAGTGAAAGACCTCTTGCGCAAGAGCGCCGCGACGATCAAAAAAGCTGCCGACGCCGCCGCGCAAGCGATCCGCGACGACATCAACAAACGTTCCTAGCCTTACTGCGTAAAGATCGAGCGTAAGACAAAAAAGCCCGGCACGTTTTCACAAAACGCCTTGCCGGGTTTAAAGGTGCTCTTTTTTGCTTCCGCGAGCACCGATTGATCCAGGAGCGGAGTGCCGGCACTCTCCCACACCCACGTATCGACGATGCTGCCATCGCGATCGACAGCGACCACGACGACCGTTGTTCCAATTGGTCGCGCGGTCGGTTCGTCATGCCCGTACATCGCCGGATACGAAAACGGTCCGGCCCGCAGCAGCGTCACGTCTTCAAATGGATCCGCACATGTCGGAAACGTTTGCGGTACAATCGGTACTGCCACTAACTGGATCGGATGCGCTGAAAGCGGCGGCATAGGGCGCGACGGATTGGATTTGTCGCGCGGCGAGAATGGCGTTGGCGAACACGTGACGCTCCCAAACCGATCCCAGTTCATGAAGGTGTCGCCATAAGCTTCG
The DNA here is from genome assembly GCA_035934355.1 of Candidatus Rubrimentiphilum sp. Taxonomy (GTDB): domain Bacteria; phylum Vulcanimicrobiota; class Vulcanimicrobiia; order Vulcanimicrobiales; family Vulcanimicrobiaceae; genus Rubrimentiphilum. The sequence continues at coordinate 4,906 of DASYYA010000212.1, forward strand.
GCCTGCGACACATATGCATATTGGACGGTTGTCGCATCCGGAAGTTTCACGACAATGTCGTCGGTGATGTAATCCTCGTGGGTAAAGCTCATGCCTTGGTCGCGGTACGCTTGCACCAGCGGTTTAAAAGGAAGGGTCGTAAAGTTGGCCGCGTACCAGCCGCTCTTGGTTTGAATCTCCACGGTACCGCTAACGGCACGCGGGCTGATCGCGCCGAGTCGAAACCGAATCGTTGAGGCATCGAGCGCAGACGGCGGACTGACCAGGGTCGCGGGGCAAAACTCGGCCGCTGCCTTCGCGCGAAGGGTGGCCACCAATACAAGCGCCGCTATAATGCCTGCGAGTCTTAGGCTTCGCAACATTTTTCGCACATTGCTCTTCGCAACAAGCGCAGGAATTCCCTAAAGCCGGAGATGACTACGAATCGATCATGGCCTTAACAATGGATGCGCGGCAGGGCTTAACCGACGAGCAGCTCGTCGAGATGCTGCGCGTGATGCTGTTGCATCGCACGCTCGAAAATCGCGGCTTCGCGCTCAACCGGCAAGGGAAAATTCCGTTTGCGTCTGCGGGTGAAGGCCATGAAGCAGTGCAAGCCGGCGCGGCGAT
>DASYYA010000220.1:0-3181 GCA_035934355.1 Candidatus Rubrimentiphilum sp.
GTAGAAATCGTCGTAGATGCGTTGCCGGTGCGTTTTAAGGCCGGCGTCGTGCCACGCCGGACCAAACTCGCCGCCGCCACGAATGTTGCCGAGCACGTACACGCCCCCGCGTTCGAGCCACAACTTTCCAACCGTCCCGGAATAATATGGCGTCGAGGAGATCAGGAAGCCGCCATATGCGGTGAAGACCGTCGGATTGCGTCCATCGAAGCGCATGTGTTTCGGACGCACCAGAAAGTATGGAATTTTCGTCCCATCTTGGGACGTCGCTTCGTGCTGTTCGACGACGTCGTTCGACGCGTTAAAACGCGCCGGCAATGCTTTGACTTCGGAAACGGCGGCGGTCGACGCATCGCCGAAGTACAGCGTGGTCGGTAACAGGAAGCTCTGCACGTCGAAGAACATCGCGTCGTTTTGCAGATTCGTATCGACCACGCCCACTGCCGACATGTCAGGGAGTTTGAGCGCACGCTTCGACCAGCCGCCGCCCGACGGCTTATAAATGAACGCGCGTCCGCGGACGTTTTGGTAAACCGTAAGAATGACATCGTTTTTCGTCGTGTCAACGCGGTCGAGAGACTCGCGCGGCCCCGGCGCGTAGACCAGCGCCGGCTTCAGGTTACGCGGATCCGCAAGGGCTTCAGAAAGCGGAACTTGGACGAGCGATCCTTGCCGGAAGGTTGTGCCGGCGGTCCAATCCTGATCGAGTTTGATCAGTAAGCGGCCACCGATCAAGCCATCGAGTTCCGCTTTTTGCGGGACATTGAGCAGTTCGAGACCGTGCGGTGTGAGCAAGCGCTGTTCGTCAGTAAAGAATGTTATGCCGCGATCGACAATTGCCGCCTGATGGCCTTGGCCGTCAACCGCGACAAACGGGCGCACCGAAACGTCCGTAGGCAATCCGCGATAGAGTTCCGTTGCTGAAGAAAGCGGTTGACCGCGCGTGAGTTTGCGAACGTCATATGCATAGCCGGACGACGTTACTTCGCCCGGTTGCCACGCGCGCGAAACGAGCAGCGTATTTTCATCGAGCCACGCCGCGTCTTGTTTTTGGCGCGGTAGAACGAAACCGTCCGGCAGAAAACGATCCGTCGTGAGATCGAACTCGCGCATCGTCACAGCGTCTTCGCCGCCATCAGAAAGGGAAATCAAGCAGCGCGTTTCCTGCGGCTCGATGCAATTGTAGCCTTTCCAAACCCAATTCGCCTTTTCGGCCTTTGCGAGCGCGTCCAGGTCGAGAACCGTTACCCACGCCGGATGCGGGCTGCGATAACTCGCAAGCGTTGTCTTGCGCCAAATACCGCGCACATGCGTCGCGTCTTGCCAGAAGTTGTAGATTTCGCCGCGAAGCGTCGTCGGAAACGGGATGCGATCCGTGGCTTGATTGATTTTGAGCGCTTCCGCGTAGAGGTTTGCGTAATGCGGGTTGCGCGTTAAAACGGGCAGCGTGCGCGCGTTCTGGGCTCGCACCCACGCGAGCGCGCGCGCGCCGTCTTTGTCTTCAAGCCATAAAAACGGATCGTTACCGTTCGCAAAGCCCGGTGCGGGTTTCGCCAGATATGTCTGCGGCGGCTGTGGGACCGGCGCGGCGCCTGCGGGCGATATGGCGGCAAGAAAAGCAGCGGCGATTAGAATTCGATTCACGATTCTCATGGCCGTAGAGTTTACGGGAAGGGCTTAAATCCCCGTTGGGAACGTCTCCGGAACCTCGCCCGCGTCCCAAGCTGCGGTGCGTTCGAGCGGTTCGACGGCGCGCGTCCGATCGAAATGAAAGATCGCATCGAACTGTTGGCCGAGCCGCGCTTCCATATAATGGCTGTAGAACTCGGTTTGGGGACGATACACAACACCGATAGCTCGTTCGAGTCGCAGCCCATCGATTGCCGGGAACCTTTTGCGCGCGCTTTCGATCTCGAGATAAAAATCCGGCACATCCAAGGAATGAAACAGCGCTTCCCAACTCTGCGGAATTGGCTCACGTACCGTCTTTCGCTCGGCGTGCGAATGCCAGTCCGAGGCCGCTGTCACCGTCCCCGTGCTCGTCGTAAATCCGATCAAATAACACGACGGTTCGCTCTCGCGGCAGAGCTGCCCGATATTAACCTCGCGGCCGGCGCCCATGCTGGTCGCGCGCGCATCCCCCACATGGGAATTATGCGCCCATACGACGATCTTCGCGGGCCGCCCGCGCTTGCGTTCCAAATACGCCGCCAGCCTCCGGAGCGTCGCATGCATAAACCGATCGCGCAGGTTCCACGACGAAATTTGCCGGTCGAGCATCGTGCGATAATACTCTTCGGCCGAAGCAACAACGAATGCGTTTTGCTCGCCGAAGAATTCTTCGTCGCTATCTTTGATGCGTTCGAAAGCGCCGCGCTGCATCGCTAAAAGCTGCGCGAGCGCTTCCTCTTTGCACGACGCCGACATCCCGGAGGCGGCGGCATAGGCGTACTGCTCCGTATCCGGCCCGAAGCGATCGAAGCACCGGTACCGTCGCTTCGCTTCGTCTGCCGCGGGCGGATCGACCCGCTCGAGATAATTGATCACCGCCTCTATACTCGCGTGCAAACTGTAGAGGTCGAGGCCAAAGAATCCGGCGCTGCGAGTCGCGCCACGCATGCGATTAAAAGTGCGCAGCCATTCGACGAACTCCAGCACATCGGTGTTGCGCCACATCCACGTCGGGAAGCGGATAAAGCCGGCGAGCGCTTCATGGGCGTCGTGATCATCGCCTGCGCTATTGACGTAGCGGTGGACGCGATGGGCATCCGGCCAGTCGCCCTCGATCGCAACCGCGCTAAAACCGTGATCCTGTAGCAAGCGTTTGGTGATTGCGGCGCGCGTTTCATAAAATTCGTGCGTGCCATGTGTCGCTTCGCCGATCAGAACGAACGTTTTGTCCTGCGCCGCTTCAATAGCGGCGTTGAGAGCTTCGGGCGAGCCGGCTAGCGGTTGGAGAACTGCTTGTAGCGGTGACGTATCCTCGGGGGCCACACCCGTAGTATTCCCGCCGGGTCCCTTTTCTAGCGAGCGGCGAGTGGTGCTGATGGACCGATGCGCGAGCCTTCGGGCGCGACTGCGCCGGGCGCAATGCGCGCATCGTGCCCAATAACCGAGCCTTTCCCAATGCGCGCGTTTTCGCCGATGTGCGCGCCGCTCGCAATGATCGTTTCTTCGATCG
>DASYYA010000001.1:0-3648 GCA_035934355.1 Candidatus Rubrimentiphilum sp.
CAGCTGCGGAAACTCTACGCCGGTCGATTCTTCGGCGAGGTGCGATCGTAATGCCGGATTGGCTGCCGCGCCGCAAACGCAAAGAAGAACCCGCCGAAGATGCTGCGCTCTGGAGCAAATGCCCGAAGTGCTCGGAGGTATTGTACCGCCGCGACTTAGCAGCCAACCTTTGGGTCTGTCCGAGATGCGGGCATCATTTTCGCATGACCGCGGTCGATCGCATCGAGACGATCGTTGACGATGAGTTTGCGGAAATCGGCAACGAAGTGCTTCCGGGCGATCCGTTGGAGTGGATCGACAAGCGCAAGTATTCCGCCAAGTTGGCAGACGATCGTGAAAAATCGCAACTGAGTGAAGCGGTCATCTGCGGCATCGGAAAGATCGGCGGATTCGAAACCGCAATCGGCGTGATGGATTTTCATTTTCGCGGCGGAACGATGGGCACGGTGGTGGGTGAACGGATTGCGTTGCTGCTCGAAGCGGCCCGCCTGCGGCGCATCCCATGCGTCATTTTTACCGCAAGCGGCGGCGCGCGCATGGAAGAGGGAATGCTGGCGCTCATGCAGATGGCGAAAACGACCGCCGTGCTGGCGCGCTATCTTGAAGACGGCAACTTTTTGGTCACCGTGCTGACCGATCCGACGACCGGCGGTGTTTCCGCATCCTTCGCATTCCAAGCCGATGTGATCGTTGCCGAACCCAAGGCGATGATCGGTTTTGCCGGCCGCCGCGTGATCGAGCAAACGATCCGTCAGAAGCTTCCGGATCAATTTCAAACCGCAGAGTTTTTGCTGGAAAAGGGGCATATCGACATGGTCGTGCGCCGCCCCGACCTCAAAGCGACATTAGTGCGGCTTGTCGACTACGCGGCGCGCGGCCGCGCGCGCGTTACGGCGTCGTGAATCTTATCGTGGAACGCGAACGCGGTCTGCTCGAACTCGAAAAACGCATTGCCGAGCTGAGAACGGCGACGATCGGCACGGCGACGGGCCAAACTGCCGACATGTCGGCCGAGATTGCGGCGCTCGAACAAAAGTACGCGCAGATTCAGCGCGAGATTTTCGGGTCGATGACGCCGTGGCAGAAGGTGCATATGGCACGGCACCCCAACCGGCCGACGGCAGCCGATTATATTTCACAGTTCGCGCAGTTTGACGAACTTCACGGCGATCGGCATTTTCGCGACGATCATGCAATCGTCGGTGGTTTTGGGAAGCTCGAGGATCGCGCGGTCATGGTCCTGGGGCAGCAGCGTGGACGTGACACCAAAGAGAACCTGCAGCGAAACTTCGGAATGCCTTCCCCCGAGGGATATCGCAAAGTACAGCGCTTGGCGCGGCTGGCATCGCGTCTCGGATTGCCGATTATCACCTTCGTGGATACCAAAGGCGCCGATCCCGGAATCGGATCGGAGGAGCGCTCGCAATCCGAAGCGATTGCCGCGTGCTTATACGAGTTTACGGTCGCGCCGGTTCCGATTGTCGCGACGGTGATCGGCGAAGGGGGCAGCGGCGGCGCGCTGGCGCTGAGCATTGCGGATCGCATCATCATTCTCGAAAACAGCTACTATTCGGTCGCGAGCCCGGAAGGCTGTGCCGCAATCCTATGGAGCGATGCAAGCAAAGCCGAAGAGGCCGCCGATCGACTGAAGCTCACGGCGCAAGATCTCTTTGCTTTCGGAATCGCTGACGAAATCATTACCGAACCGACCGGCGGCGCGCATCGCGATGCAGCGGGGACGATCGCGCGAACGTTGAAGAGTATTGCAAGCTCGTTGGACGAGCTCGGCAGTTGGCCGGCCGAACGATTGAAAGAGGCGCGCTATCAGAAGTATCGGCGCATTGGTGTATGGGAAAGCGAACGAAGAGAGGCGCTAAGAACGGCGCCATAAGAGCGGCCCGGTTCGCCGGCGCCGCGCTGGCGCTTTGGATTCTGACCCTCATTTCGATTCAGTTCGCGCGTGCGGTAAACGAGAATATCGCAATGGCTCGCTCGCTTTCGAGCGTGCAACAAGACATCATTACGCTGCGCCGGCAAAAGCAAGCCGATGAACGTGACATAAAACGTCTGCTCGATCCGCGGGGCGCAATGCCCGAGATTCACGACCGCTTGCATTTGGTCGCTCCCAACGAAACCATCATTTACCTAAAACCACACCGATGACGGCGGTCACGCAGCGCGGCGTTGTGATCAATGTGCATGCGCTCGGAGCAGTGATTCGTTTGGAAGATGGACGCCTCGCCAGCGCGCCCGCCGAGGATATCGCGCGGAATAGAGATGCGTACGATCGCGCGCTCACGCGGAAAAAGCCGCTTGATTTTCTGGTGCACCCGGATGCGCGGCACGCGATTGCGTTAATGGCGCCGCAAGTTCGCGACGCCGATCTCGAAGAGCAGATTGCGCAGTATTTGAAGATGACCGAGGAATGGGAAAGGCCCGACGCGCCGCCGGCACACGAGCGCCATTTTTTGCGGAAGAAACGCCGCGCGGAGCTGTTCGAATCACGGCATAGCTCCGAACGGTGACGAAGCGGGGGCTGATTTCGATCGGCACCAATTCGACGCGGGCGCTGGTTGCGGAGCTGAACGGCAATCCGGAAGTTATTTTGCAGCGCAGCACCGGAACGCGGTTGGGCGAAGGGTTGCGCGACAACGGAGAATTGCAAAAGGAAGCCATGCGCCGGACGCTCGATGCGGTTGAATCCCATACGCGAGCCGTTCGTCAGTTGACCGATCGCCTGGCGACAATCGCGACGAGTGCCGTGCGTCGCGCGAATAACGCCGGCGACTTCGCGCACGACGTTGAGCGAATTAGCGGGGTTACGCTGCAAACGATCTCCGGGGACGAAGAAGCCCGGGCTTCGTATATGGGTGCCACCTCCGGTTTGGATAGGGATCGCACGTATGGCGTCGTCGACGTGGGCGGCGGTAGCACGGAGTACGCAACCGCGGACGACCATGTTTCCTGCGAGATCGGTGCGGTACGTTTAACCGAACTCTTTCCGAAGCTTTCCGGCGAAGCCGATACGCCCACGCTCCAAGCGGCGCAGGCCTGCGTCCGCGAAGCGTTGCGGCCGTTGCATGATTTTGACCGCGTGGAACGTTTGGTGTTCGTCGGCGGCAGTGCAACGACCGTAGCTGCGATTGTAAAGCGCGGGGCGGCAGACGAGTATTCCACTCTGGAACGTGCGCAGCTTCAAGGCGTGATCACGCGCTTGTCGTCGCTGCCGACGGAGCGGCGCAAGAATATTCCCGGCATGATCGCGCAGCGCGCCGATATTCTGCTTGCCGGTGCGCTGATTCTGGATGAAGTCTTTGTGACAACCCTTCATCAGAACGCCGTTGTCTCGCACCGCGATCTGCTGCTCGGTTATCTGCTCACACACTAGCGGACCGGTGCTTTCGGCGTAGAAGTGCGCGGTATGAGTGACAGCGACATGTTTCGCGCAGTGCTGGATGCGCGCCGCGCCTGGAGCTATTACCTGGACGCGAGCGAAGAAGATGAAGAAGAACTCTATGAGGCATACCTGGAAGCCGCTACCGAAGCGATCCCCTTTGTCGGCGGCTTAATCGAACTCTGCGTCGAGGCAAACCTGATTGCGATCTCGGCGCACGACCGTGAAGACCATTATGTCGATCTGGCGGCGAC
>DASYYA010000023.1:0-3127 GCA_035934355.1 Candidatus Rubrimentiphilum sp.
GCCGGCGCCGTTGCGCTGCAGGCGGGGCAGCCGGCGCTTCCCGCTGATACGCGAGCGCTCTGTGAACGCAGCGTTGCAATTCTTTTCGGCGCCGTCGGCTTGCCGCAGTATGAAGGCAAACCGTTGCCGGAGCGGCCCGAATATGCGCTATTTTTACTGCGCAAGGATTTCGAGCTGTACGCCAACTTGCGCCCGGTCCGCGTATTTAAGGGCTTGGAGTCGGCTTCGAGCCTCTTGCCCGAACTTCTGCAAGGGTTGGACCTAATTGTCGTTCGCGAGTTGACCGGTGGCATATATTTCGGGAAACCCAAAGAGCAGCGCACCGGAGCAGACGGCATTGAAGAAGCGGTGGACACGATGTTCTATCGCGCTCCCGAGATCGAACGGATCGCGCGGGTTGCATTCGAGTTGGCGCGTGCGCGCCGCAAAAAACTGACCTCGGTCGACAAGCAGAATATCTTGGAAACGTCGCGCCTGTGGCGCCGCGTCGTGGATCGTGTGGCGACCGAATACTCGGACGTGCACGTCGAGCATCTGCTGGTAGATAATGCGGCGATGCAATTGGTGCGCAAGCCCGGCGATTTTGACGTGCTGCTAACCGAGAACATGTTTGGCGACATTCTTTCGGACGAAGCCGCCATGCTGACCGGATCGATTGGAAATCTTCCGAGTGCGAGCTTGGGAACGCGCGAGCATTTTGGGCTCTACGAACCAATCAGCGGCACTGCGCCCGACATTGCCGGGCGCGGCATCGCCAACCCCACCGCAGCCATTCTCTCGGGCGCAATGCTGCTGCGACACAGTTTGCAAGACGAAGCTGCGGCCGCGCGTATTGAAGGTGCCGTCGATCGAACGTTTGCCTCGGGAGCACGCACGCGCGATTTGGTGCGCGAAGGCGAAGGCGCACTTTCGACGTCCGAGTTTACCGACCGCGTTATCGCACATCTTTAAAGCATCGGCGCAAGAAGCGTCGAAGGCGTGAAACGTGGGCCGCGTTTTATGGTGCGCCGTTTCCTTTCTTTGTGCGATTGCAGTCGGCGGATGCGGGCCGGCGAATTTAGCGCCGCAGACACCGTTGACCGGCGCACTGGCGCAGGATCTGCGGCAATATCTGGCCGCGCGCGGAACCATCGAGCATATTTCCGCGGCTTCCCTGAGCGTCAGTCTGCACGGCCAATCGAATACGGTCGACGTGGCCGCAGGCACGACCACGTTTGGTGGAAGCACGCCGGTAACTCCCGCAAACTTGTTTCAAATCGGCAGCAACACGAAATCGTTCACCGCTACGATCATCTTACAGCTCGAGGCGGAGAACAAACTCAACATCAATCAAACCGTTGGGATGTGGCTGCCGCAGTATCCCACATGGTCGAACGTGACCATCCGGCAGCTCCTCAATATGACCAGCGGTATTGCGACCTACGACAGCACCCCTGCGTGGGAAAGCGATTTCGTGGCGGCGCCAACGAGCTTTATGAGCGCGGCGAAACTCATTGCGTACATCGATCCGAATGCGCCACTGCCGCACGGCTGGCTGTATTCAAATACTGGCTACGAATTGGCGCAGCTCATCATCGAGAAGGCCACCGGGAACAGCTATGCCACCGAACTCCAGAATCGGATTATTAACAGTCTCGGCTTGCATAACACCTACTATAATGCGGATATTTACCCGGCGAACATTCAGAGTCAAATGGTCTCAGGATATTACTTTAATCCCGGAGAAGGATTGGACGCGATCTTAAGCCAGGACGTGAAGCCGTTCACCGTGTCGTGGGCGCAAGCCGCCGGCGGCATCGTTGCGACGCCGAGCGATCTGACGCGTTGGGTACGCGCGTTATTTCAAGGAACGATACTAGGTGCGACGCAGAGAAGCGAGCTTCTCAGTTTAGTTTCGCAGACCACAGGCAATCCGATCTCGCAAGTTTCGGCAAGCGACGCTCATGGATTCGGGCTCGGAATGGGACAGGCGTATCAGCCGGCGCTCGGCGGCGCGATTTGGTTTTACGAAGGCGAGACGCTCGGCTACCGCATGTTGTTTACGTATTTGCCGGCGCAGGATGCGGTTATTGCCATCGGCTTAAATAGCCAGCCCGCAGGGACTGACGATCAGATCGGGCCGCTGGTGCTCAGCGTCTATCAAACGCTGAAGGCCTACAACCAGCTGTAGTCGCTACACGTTCGCAGATTCGCTGAACAGCGTTTGCCCGAAGTACTTGCGCAGGCGGATGCGAACGGTGGCGCGTTTCCCAGGATTTGCGTTCTGCCAGACCGTGCGCCAACGCCGCAGCGCTTCAGCTTTGAACTGGTCCTCGACCGACGGATCGATCGAATTCAGTTGGTCTTCGTTGACGAAGATATCGAGCGTTTTACCGCCGGCATCCATGCCTTGAATCACGTCCGAATAGTGCTGCTTTAGCGGCTGAAGCGCGGCAAGTTCACGATCGCCGGTGCTTGTCGTGGTCGTGGCCGGCTGCGCACAGCCGGCTAACAGCATGACCGCGAACACCCCGCAAGCCGCTCTCATATTACGATCACCTTTCGGTCACAACCCGTCCCTACCATGCGACGCATGGATGGTATTGAATGGGCTGCCAGCGCGATGTCGGGTGCGCAAGCCCGCTTGGAGATCGCGGCCGGAAATCTCGCCAATAGCTCGACCGACGGCTTTCTTAAAACCGTTGCACGCGGATCTTTGAATCGTGGCGGTGTACGCATCGCCGCCGAAAAAGACGCGCGCCAAGGCGCGCTGCGCCACACCGGACGCGCGTCGGATCTCGCGATTGCCGGGCCTGGCGCTTTCGTCGTGTGCGCGCGCGACGGCCGTCACATCGAGACGCGCGACGGCGCCTTCACGCGCGATCGTTTTGGCAAACTTCGCGACGATCTCGGCCGCACCTTAATCGGTTACCACTTACCGCGCGGTTCTTCAGTGCGTTCCGGTTTTTTGGAGAGCTCCAACGTCGATTCAATCGAAGAGATGATCGATATTTTGAGCGCCGAGCGTTCCTATGAAGCCGCGCAAAAAGTCGTTACGGCGATCGATCAGACTCGCGAGCGCGCGAATTCGCAAATGGCGCAGTTTAAATGAATCGCGCGCTTTTCGCAGCCGCCAGCGGCATGGCGG
>DASYYA010000045.1:0-3621 GCA_035934355.1 Candidatus Rubrimentiphilum sp.
GCCGGCGCGGCGATGGCATTTGAACGCGGCAAAGATATTTTAGTGCCGTACTATCGCGATCTGGGCTTGGATATCGGGATCGGTCTGACGTCCTACGAGATCATGCTGTCGCTCTTCGCGCGCGTCACCGATCACAGCGCCGGCCGGCAGTTTCCGCATCATTACGCCAGTCGCAGGCTAGGCCTTTACACCATTAGCTCGGCAATCGCAGCGCAAACATCGCATGCAGTCGGCGCCGCCTATGCGTTAAAACTCAACAAGCAACACGGCCGCGCGGTATTGACGACCTTCGGCGACGGCGCTACCAGCGAAGGCGAATGGCATGAATCGGTCAATTTCGCCGCGATTCATAAGCTGCCGATCGTTTTTCTCTGCGAGAACAACGAATGGGCCATCAGCACTCCGCTCTCAGAACAAATGGGACAGCCCGACATTTACAAACGCGCCGCGGGATACGGTATGCCCGGCGTGCTCGTCGATGGTTTCGATCCCATTGCGTGCTATGCCGCGACGAAATCCACACTCGAGCGGGCGCGGCACGGCGGCGGCCCGACGCTCATCGAAGCCAAATGCTATCGCTTTCTGCCGCATACCACCGACGATGACGATCGCGCCTATCGCTCGCGCGAAGAAGTCGAACGCCGCCGCAAAGACGATCCGGTTCCAAAATTCGAAAAGCTGCTTGTGGAAGAAGGCGTCTTGTCCGCAGAACAGGTCGAGCGGTTGAAAGCCGAGGTGCTGGCCGAGGCCAACGAGGCCACCGACCGCGCCGAGGCGGTCGCGTACCCGCGCCCTGAGGACCTCTATGAGCGCGTGTACCAGGGCCCGGGGGAGCCCTGGCTCTAACATAGCTCCTAATGGCTAATATCCCCGCGCAAATGCGCAAGCCGCTGGACCGCCACGGTCTCTCCGGCGATCAGCTCAAGACGATCTTCCGCACGATGTTGCTGCAGCGGCAGCTCGACAATCGCGGCTTTCAGCTGAATCGCCAGGGGAAGGTTCCCTTTGCACTTGGCAGCGAGGGCCACGAAGCGTTGCAGGCCGGCGCCGCGATGGCATTTGTGCGCGGCAAAGATATCCTCGCGCCCTATTATCGCGACTTGGGATTATCGCTGGGCATCGGCTTGACGCCCTACGAGATCATGCTTTCGATCTTTGCGCGCGCGGCCGATCACAATGGCGGACGCCAGTTTCCCAACCACTATTCATCCAAACGCGCCGGTTTGATGTCGTTCTCCTCGGTGTTGGCCGCGAGCATCCCGCATGCCGTCGGCGCGGCGTATGCGATCAAATATCGCAAAGAGAGCGGCCGCGCGGTTTTGGTAACTTTTGGCGACGGAACCACAAGCGAAGGCGAGTGGCATGAGTCCATGAACTTCGCCGCAATTCACAAGCTCCCGATCGTTTTCTTATGCGAGAACAACCAATGGGCGATCTCCACGCCGTTATCGTTGCAGATGGGGCAGCCGGATATTTATAAACGCGCCGACGGGTACGGCATGCCGGGCGAACAGTTCGACGGGTTCGATCCGCTCGCAACGTACGCTGCGGTCGCGCGGGCCATGGAACGCGCCCGCAGCGGCGGCGGACCGACGCTACTCGAAGGCGTCTGCTATCGCTTCTTGGCGCACTCGACTGACGACAACGATCTCACCTACCGCACGCGCGAAGATATCGCCGAACACCGCAAAGACGATCCGGTTCCGCGGTTCGAAAATGCGCTGATCGAAGCGGGCGTCGTGACTCCGGACGAGGTCGCATCGCTCAAGGCTGACGTGCTGCGCGAAACCAACGACGCGACCGATCGCGCGGAAGCGATGCCATTTCCGGCGCCGGAAGAGCTCTTCACCCACGTTTACGAAGGACCATGGGAACCGTGGCAGTAGCGACGTCTTCTTCTCAGACACTCAACAACGTCGAGGCGGTGCGCGCGACGCTCTATGAAGCGCTCAAGGATGACGAACGCGTCGTTATCTTGGGTGAGGACGTCGGCAACCGCGGCAACGTTTTCCTCATCACCAAAGACTTCATCAAAGAGTTCGGCGCGGATCGCATTATCGATACACCGATCGCCGAAGCCTCGATCGTCGGTATCGCCGTCGGAATGGCGATGGAAGGTTTGCGCCCGATCGCCGAGATTCAGTTTGCCGATTTTATCTATCCGGCTTTCAATCAAATCGTGGGCGAAGCGGCCAAAACACGTTATCGTTCCAACGGCGAATATACTTGTCCGCTGGTGATTCGCACGCCGTACGGCGGCGGGGTGCGCGGCGCGCTGTCGCATTCGGTTTCGGTTGAAGCGCTCTTCTATCACGTTCCCGGTTTAAAGATCGTGGTGCCGTCGTTCCCCGCCGATGTCAAAGGCTTGCTCAACGCAGCCATCGACGATCCCGATCCGGTGCTCTTCCTCGAGCATAAGAAAACCTATCGCTTGATCAAGGGCGAGGTCCCCAGTGGCCATTACGTGATTCCCATCGGCAAGGCGGATATTAAAAAGGAAGGTTCGCAACTGACTGTGGTCTCCTACGGTCTGTATGTGCATTGGGCACTCGAAGCCACTAAGCAATTGGAAACTGAAGGCATGTCAGTCGAAGTGATCGATTTACGCTCGGTGCGGCCCATGGATAAGACCGCCATTTTGGAGAGCGTGCGCAAGACGCGAAAACTTTTAATCGTTCACGAAGATAATAAGTTCGGCGGAATCGGCGCCGAGATCAGCGCCATGGTCGCCGAGGAAGCACTCTTCGATCTCGACGCGCCGATTCGCCGCCACTGCGCGCCCGACGTTCCGGCGATGGGCTACGCGATGCCGCTCGAGGAAGCGTATATGAGTTCGCCTGCAAAAATGGCCGACGCAATGCGCGAGATGGTGAAGTTCTAAGTGGCAACAACAATTACGATGCCGCAACTCGGTGAAACGGTCACCGAAGGCACGGTCGAACGCTGGCTCAAGAAGCCCGGCGAGCCCGTCGAAAAATACGAAGCCTTTGTCGAAGTCTCGACGGACAAAGTCAACTCGGAAGTTCCCGCACCGGTCACCGGCACAATTCGCGAATTGCTGGTGCAAGAGGGTACGACGGTTGCCACCGGCACCCCGATTGCGATCATTGACGATGTGGGTGCCGCTAAATCTCCCGCTCCCACGGAAAAACCGATCGAAAAGGCGAGCGAGCCGCCGAAGTCCCGCGACGCGATGGCGGAGAGTGCGAACGCCGAGCCCGTCCCCGGATTCAACATTCCGCAGCTCGAGGTGAAATCGGCAGCCGCGTCATCCGGAAAACCATCGCTTGTTCCTCCGCGAAGCAACGGTCAGCGCGAAGAAGCCGCATTGCGCGGCGTTTCACCTGCCGTGCGCCGCCTAGCGCGCGAACATCACATTGATGTCCGCGAGATCAAAGGGAGCGGCGCCAATGGACGCGTCACTGCCGAAGACGTTTTAGCCGCCGCACGAGGCATCGTTAAAGAAGCGCCGCAGGCCGCGCCCACACCGGCGAAACCCGGCCCCGGCAACAGCAGCACCTACGCCGATCCGATTCCCGGAACGACCATTGCGCTCAGCAGCATGCGCCGCATCATTGCGGAGCGCATGGTTGAATCGCGCCGCATCGCGCCGCACGCGTG
>DASYYA010000054.1:0-5976 GCA_035934355.1 Candidatus Rubrimentiphilum sp.
GTACTGCTTCGCGAAGGGGTCGTTCCCTACGAACGGCTAAGCGAGCTGCTCGGCCCGGTCGTGCGTCCGGAGATTGTAGGATGAATATTCGTCGTTTAACTTTGATCGCAACGGCAGCGCTGCTGATAGCCGCAGCTCCACGAGGACAAGCGGCCGGATTCAACTTTGGCGATTGGAACGTAAATACTTCTGAGTTCAGTTTGAACTATGAGACCGGCAACTTCTCTTCTCCGTCGCTGCTTACGCTCACGCGTCCGGGCAACGAGGTTCGCGCCGATCGCGGTACCGGCAACTACAAAACCAAACAGGCAACACTCACCGGCCATGTGTGGCTGCACGATCGGAACGGTACATTGACCAATTTTGCCGGTGCGGGCGGAAACAAACCCGCAACCCTGACGTGCGATACGTTGCAGATCGACGGCATCTCCAAGATCTATACGGCGATCGGCCGCGTGCATTTCACACAAGGTGCGAGCTTCGCGACGGCCGACAAAGCCGTCATGAACGGCATTACCCATGACTTGCACCTCTACGGCCACGTAACGCTGCATCAATGAGTGTTGCACGGCGAGTTGCGGCCGTATCGGCACTGGTATTTGCCATACTGTGCGCTGCCAACGCAGCGCAGCCGAAAATGACGGCAACGGTAGGTGCGTGGACGCTGATGTCTGATGAAATCGACCTCAAAACCGCAGGCGGTGATTTCTCCGTTCCGCATCCTTTAACAATGACGCGGACCGACGGTTCAACCGTACAAGCCGATCGAGCCACGGGAAACTGGAAGAAAAAAACCGCGACGCTTTACGGGCATGTAAGCGTACACGACGTTTCTGGAACGTTCGGGTTAAAGAACTCGACCGGAGGGAGTCGCGGCCCCGCAACACTCACGACGGATCAGTTGCAGCTTGATGATATTGCACGGGTGTACGATGCGCAAGGTCACGTGCACTATGTGCAAGGCGAGACCACCGTGGATGCGCAGCGAGCGCATCTGAACGATATCACGCACCGGCTCGATCTTTCCGGCGGCGTGCATGCGGTTCAAGGTGAACGCACGCTCGAATCGCAGACGGCAACTTACAATACAATAACCGGTGAGGGTGAAGCCGATGGAAACGCGACGCTCATCTTCCCCGGAGCTGCACCGACGTTCGCAACGCCGAAGCCGATCGTCATCCACTAACAGGCCCGCGAAGAAGTCGATGTACCGTCCGCGACGAGCAGTTTTTCCGCAGATTGAGAAGCGAGGAGCGCGCATAGCCACAGTGCTATGTAAGCGACGCAGCGACGAAGAGCTGCGGAAAAACTATCGTCGCCCGAAGGGTTCGCGGCGCGTTACGGCATCTGCAGCGTCAACGACTCGGTCACAGAGCGCTTCGGCTATGCTTCCTCGCCGTTTCCTTGCATCTGCGCGCACCGCGCCGCGAACGGGCGGTGCACGGACTTCCTCGCGGGCCTGCTAAGTGGATCCCTCACTCTTCGGCGCAGCGTCGCGGGCGCCGCTGGCCGCGCGGATGCGGCCGCAAACACTCGATGAATTTGTCGGCCAAGAACATATCGTCGGCGAGGGCCGCGCCCTGCGGCGCGCGATCGAAACCGACACCGTTCCGTCCTTGATCTTTTGGGGGCCGCCCGGAACCGGGAAGACGACCCTTGCCGAGATCATCGCGAATATGACCGGTGCGCATTTCAGCGCGCTTTCCGCCGTTAGCGCCGGAGTTGCCGATCTTCGCCGAGTTATGGCCGAAGCGCAGCAACGGCGCGCCTTGGGAAAGCGCACTGTCCTCTTCATCGATGAGATCCATCGCTTTAACAAGGCGCAACAAGATGCGGTGCTGCCGTACGTTGAGGATGGGACGGTCACGCTCATCGGTGCAACCACGGAGAATCCGTCGTTCGAAGTGATCTCCGCGTTGCTCTCACGCTCGCGCGTATTTGTGCTTAAAGCGCTCACCGACGAAGAAGTCGGAGAAATTGTCGACCGCGCGCTCGCGGATTCCGAACGTGGCCTTGCCGGGCAGAAGATTGTTTTGGAACGCGATGCGCGCAATGCGCTTGTTTCGTTGGCCAACGGCGATGCACGCGTCGCTCTCAGCACGCTTGAATTTGCCGCGAACGCTGCACAGCCCGACCAAACCGATCGAAGAACCATCACCGTGCAACTCATCGCCGATGCGTTGCAGCGGCGTGCGCCTTCTTACGACAAAGGCGGCGATCAGCACTACGATATTATCAGTGCTTTTATCAAAAGCATTCGCGGCAGCGATCCGGACGGCGCGGTCTATTGGCTGGCGCGCATGATCGATGGCGGTGAAGATCCGCTCTTCATCGCGCGCCGATTGGTCATTCTGGCTTCGGAAGATGTCGGACTAGCCGACTCGCGCGGCATCTCGGTGGCGATTGCAGCGCAGCAAGCGGTGCATTTTGTCGGAATGCCGGAAGGCTTCTTTCCGCTGGCGCACGCGACGCTCTACCTGGCGACGGCGCCCAAAAGCAACAGCGTCGGCCGGGCCTATGGCGCAGCGTTAGCGGATGTCGAGGGAACGCGGAACGATCCGGTGCCGCTGTATTTGCGCAATGCGCCGACCGGGCTCATGCGCCAATTGGGTTACGGAAAAGAGTACGAATACGCGCATGCAAGCGACACGTATCAATCGCACAAAGGCGATCTCCCGCCCGAAGAACGTCTGCAGTCGTACTTGCCCGAAAACATTGCAGAGCGTGCATATTTCGAGCCGGGCACTCAAGGCGACGAAGCTCGCCTCGCCGACTGGATGAAAAAACGCCGCACTGGCCCCTAGAAACAACGAGGCCGGGGCTTATCCCCGGCCTCGTTGTTTTCCCGTTGCTACTTCTCGGAGTGTGCAATGGAGCTTCGCACGAATACAGCCTAGAACGAATCTCTGAGAATACCCTGAAATGCAACGGATTTACTTGGACTATGCGGCCACCACGCCCGTGCGCCCCGAAGCACTCGAGGCGATGCTGCCTTTTTTTGCGGGCGGAGGCTTTAATCCAAGTTCCGTGCATGCCGAAGGACGGGCCGCGCGGGCCGCGTTGGACGATGCACGCGCCCGGATAGCCGCTACCCTAGGAGCCAAGCCTAAGGAGATCGTCTTTACGGGCAGCGGGTCGGAAGCCAATAATCTCGCCATTATCGGTTGCGCGGAAGCGCTGCGCGATCGCGGTCGTCACCTCATCTCTCTACCGACCGAGCACCATTCGGTTCTGCACGCGCTCGCGGCGTTACGCGATCGGGGGTGGGAGGTTACCTTGCTGCCCGTTGATTCGAACGGAATGGTGACTCCGCAAGATCTCACCGCAGCATTACGGCCGGAAACCGCACTCGTGACGATTGCGTATGCGAATAACGAAATCGGAACGATTGCGCCGATCGCGCAACTCGCGGCGATCGCGCACGAGCATGGAACGATCTTTCATACCGACGCTATTCAAACGCCGGCGCACTTGACGCTCGACGTGCGGCAACTCGGTGCCGACTTGTTATCGATTGCGGCGCATAAGTTTGAAGGACCCAAAGGCGTCGGAGCTTTGTACGCGCGCGAGGGGACGCCGCTGCAACCTCTGATCCACGGCGGTGGACAGGAGTTGGGCAAACGCGCCGGCACCGAGAACGTTGCGGGCATTTCCGGTATGGCAAAAGCGCTCGAGCTGGCGCAGTTGGAATCAGTTCAAAATACGGCGCGCGTTAGCGCCCTGCGTAATGCGCTCGAGGCGCATATTAGCGCGGAAGTTGACGGTGTGCGCGTCAACGGCGCGCGTCACTCGCGCCTGCCGAACCATTTAAACCTCTCGTTTCTGGGGATCGCGTCCGATCAGCTGCTCGCGCGCTTAGATTTGGAAGGCCTGGCGATTTCGGCGGGCAGCGCGTGCACCTCAGGGGTCGTGGAGCCGAGCCACGTCATTGCGGCTCTGGGCGTACCTCCGGATTGGGCTGTCGGTACGGTACGGCTTTCCCTAGGGCGCAGCACCACGGCGGGCGAGGTCGAGACTGCCGGAAAAATGGTGGTCTCAGCGGTTAGAAGTTTGCGGGAATCCTTCGGCTTTTCGAACCAAGCAGAACGGGGAATACTTGGTTGGGGTCAGGGGACTCCCGGGCGGAGGTCTTAATTTGCCTACGGGCTTTGATTGGTCTGCCTTTCTCGACGTTGCAGGAGGGCTCGGCGCATTTTTAGCCGGTGTCGGCATCTTTTTCGCTATGCTCGCGCTATCACGGACGCTGCGCCGTGTCAACCGGACGCTCGATGGTGTGGACGAGCAAATCGCAGCGCTCGGGAAGCCGGTCGCACAAACCTTGACGCACGTCGGTGGCATTGCGGATACGGCGGATCGCACGATCGCGCGGCTGTCGAGCGCGGTCTCCGCGCTGGAACAAGTGGCTGACTCGGTTTCGAACGCCGCGAAACTCGCGCAGGAAGCAATCTCTCCGGCCATCGTCAACACGGGCGCGGCACTCAGTGGAATTAGCGCCGGCATTCGGCGCCTGATTCGCGGCGGTTCCGACGGGGAAGCGGAGTGAAAGGGTTTGCCTCGGGCTTTATTATCGGCGGCATTGCCGGAGCGGTGCTGGCGTATACCCTCATGCAAGAGGATGCACGCGATCTGATCGTGGGTAAAGCCAAGGAAGCCGGCAATTTTGCGAAAGACGCAACCGGCGATCTGCGCGATATCTATAATCGCGGTAAAAACGTGATGGATTCTTTTTCAGAGGAGCAATCTTGGACATCAAAGTAAACGTTCGTGAACCCAAGGGTGACACATATGTTGTTGATTTGAGCGGTGAGATCGACGTCTATACATCGCCTAAAGTGAAAGACGCCATCGGCGAACTTATCGACAAGGGGCATTACAACTTGGTCATCAACTTGGAGAATGTGCGCTACATCGACTCCACTGGATTAGGCGTCTTGATTGGCGGTCTCAAGCGTGTTCGTGAACACGGCGGCACCGTGAATTTAGTTTGCACGAATCCTCAGATCAAGAAGATCTTCGATATTACCGGTTTGGTGAAAATCTTCGGAATCTATGACGATGTTGACGCCGCCATGAAGGCGTTAGTGTGAATCAACCGGTAACGCCGCATCCGCACGGTGCGCTCGGAACCGTTGAATTGCGCATTCCCTGCAAAGCCGAATGGGTCGCGGTGGCGCGGCTGGCCGTGGCGGCCGTGGCCAACCGTTTAAACTTTTCGATCGAAGACATCGAAGACGTGAAACTGGCGGTTGCCGAGGCTTGCACCAATTGCATTCAACACTCTGAAGGCAGCGACCAGATCCACATTACGTGCGAAACCGGCCCCGAGGGCTTAACTGTTCGCGTCCGCGACTTTGGACGCGGGCCGCGGCCCCAGAAAGCTGCTCCGAGCGTGAGCGATGAGCCGCACGTCGGTGGCCTTGGCGTTTTTTTGATTCGTTCTTTAATGGATTCCGTCGACTACGACGTGCATCCGGAAAACGGTACGAATCTTGTTATGACGAAAAAAGTTGCGCACTGAGGAAGGTCTGAAGAAGGCTCCTTAGTGCATTCGCACGCTGAAGAGGAGCGCTGGGACCGGCATAAGACGCGCGCAGCTTTCGCGCGCTTTGCGGCGGCCAAGGAGCATCCGCACGCTCCAGAATACGAAAAACTCCGCAGCGAGCTGGTCGTGGCGCATCTCAATCTGGTGCGCTATCTGGCTGTCAAATTTGCCAACCGCGGCGAGGCGCTCGACGATCTGATCCAGGTCGGTACAGTCGGGTTACTCAAGGCGATCGATCGCTTCGATCTCGAGCGCGGCGTTGAATTCACGACCTATGCCACGCCGACCATTGTGGGTGAAATCAAACGATATTTTCGCGACAAGGGCTGGGCCGTGAAGGTGCCGCGGCGCCTGCAAGAGCTCAACCTCGCGGTCAACCGCGCAATTGAGAAGCTCTCGGTCAAAATGGGCCGAAGTCCGACTGTCGCGGAGCT
>DASYYA010000060.1:0-14397 GCA_035934355.1 Candidatus Rubrimentiphilum sp.
GTTCGCCCGAATACACCCGAAGCGCTGGGCGTACAGCAAACGCTGCCGAGTTCGGTGATCGCGGTCGCACCGATCGCGGCATTCGACGAAGATACCGTCGTCATTCCGGCATCGGCATTCTTGGGTGACGTCGCCGATTTCGAACAAAGCATTAATCGCGGCGGCGCCAATCCGCTCGGCGGCTATCGCTTAGATCCGACGCGCTCGTTCTTTGCACAGACCAAAGCCTTTCCGCAAAATGACGTATTGCGCGTCGATCAAACATGGCAAGGGTCGGGAACCGGCCGGTTGGACAATGCACCCGATGCGCGCAGCATCGAAGTGCTGATGACCTACAACATCATTCAGGCGCCAAGCGACGGCTATATGCCGCGCATCGCCGATCCGCGCGTCGGTTATTTTGCGCAGCCCCTGATCAATTTCAGCACCGATCAATTGCCGACAGGCCGCACGATTCATTATATCTCGCGCTGGAACTTCGGACGGCGGACGTCGTCGGCGCCGTTCCGCGCGACCAACCCGCTGGTCTTTTATTTGAGCAACGACATTCCGTACCAGTACCGCGATACGGTGCGCGCGGCGCTGCTCACCTGGAACACTGCGTTCCGCCGCATCGGCATTCTGAATGCGGTGCAAGTCGCACAACAGCCCGCCGATCCGTCATGGGATCCCGAGGATATCCGGCACAACATGATCCGCTGGCTCGACACCAGCTCGCCCGCCTTCGGCGCCGAAGCGTTGCTCGTTACCGATCCGCGCAGCGGCGAAGAGCTCAATATCGGCGTGAACTTCGACGCCGTCGAAGGCCTGGCGGGACGCACGTATCGCTACGTGATCGCGCCGTCACGCGGAATTCCCGATACGCAAGCCGGGGAGCATCAATATGTGCAACAGCTGATTCGCTCGGTGATTTTGCACGAGTCCGGACACGACTTCGGTTTGCAGCACAACTTCATCGGAACCATGGCCTATAGCGCAAAGCAAATGCAGAGTAAGGCATTTACCAGCCGCTACGGCGTCGCGAATTCGGTAATGGAATATAGTCCGCTCAACGTGTGGCCTAAAGGAACGCCGCAAGGTGATTACGTGCAGCTGGTGCTGGGCCCATATGATTACCATGCCATCCAGTACGGCTATGCATTTATTCCGGCCGGAAGCCCGGAAGGCGAACTCCCGACACTGGGCCGCTGGGCATCCAGCTGGGCCAACCCGATGCTTCGCTTTGCCAGCGACGAGGACACGCAGTTCTCCAACGGGCATGCGATCGATCCACGCGTCCAGACTTACGATCTCACCAACAAGCCACTGCAATGGTGTGGCGTGCAAATGGCGATGATGCACCGCATCATGAATGCGGTCGCCAATCGCTTTCCGCAGCGCGGCCATTCATTCGATGAAGCGCGTGTCGCCTTTACCATTCCGATGACCACGTATCTCCGGTGCGCGCAGATGGCGGCACACACGATCGGCGGTGAATATCTCTCGCGCTCGGCCAATGGCGACCCCGGTTCGACGGTGCCGCTCTCGGCGGTCTCGCGCACGGATAACCGCGCGGCCTGGAACATGCTCGCCAACGGATTATTCTCCGAATCGGCATGGCATTTCAATCCCAACGTACTCACGCGTTTAACCTATTCGGAGTATAGCTCGCTTGGCGTGGGCGCCACATGGGCGTATAATCCGACGCCGCGACACGACGTTGCGATCGTTTCGCTGGTCAACGCCGCGCAAGACGCCACGCTCAACGAGCTCTTCGCGCCGCTGCTCTTGCAGCGTGTCGACGATCTGCCGACCAAATACAGCCCAAAGAGCACGATCACGATCACCGATCTTTTTGATTGGACGCGTGACGGGATCTTCGGCGACATTCCGAATGGCAGAGTCGCCAGCGCAGGTCCAATACGCCGGAACCTGCAGATGATGTTCGCCAAACGGCTCGCGGATATGTGGGTTAATCCCGAAGAGGGAACACCTGCGGATGCGCAAGCGCTGGCGCGCGTTCAACTCGAGCTGCTGCGGCACAACGTCGCGTTGGGTTTAGCGCACAGTGTCGACGAGCTGACGCGCGCGCATCTCGAAGCACTTGGGGCAGTCGCGCAACAAGCACTCGAGGCACGCGCCAATATCCTGAGCGCACCGGCGGCAGTGCCCGCGTTCCGCCGGGGTGGTTCGGAGAATCCTTAAAGCGCGACAAAAACATAACAAAAGTTTAGAGAATGGGCGCGGGAAAGCGCGAGGGCAGCGGCACAAAAGCAGCTCCAATGGAGTTCAAGCCGTACATCGCCGTCGACCTCGACGGCACGCTCGCCAAGCAGTACTGGCCGCAGGACGGTGACTTTCACCCGCTGCGGATCGGCGAGCCGATTATGCCGATGGTCAACCGAGTCAAGAAGATGCTCGAAGACGGCATGACCGTGAAGATCTTTACCGCCCGCGTCGGACCCATCGGCAACTCGCCACACAATAAGGGACTAAAAAAAGCCGACGTGCAGCGCGCGATCTTTGAGTGGACGCAAAAACATATTGGCGTCGGCTTGGAAGCGACGTCCGTAAAGGATTACTGCATGGTCGAGTTATGGGACGATCGCAGTATCCGGATCATTCATAACACCGGCACGCGCTGCTGCGAAGAATAACCGCGAGGCTTTTAAGGCCGGTGCTTTACCCGCACCTTGCTTACTGAATGAGAACGCTTCGGTAACGCTTTGCCGGCCGCGCGAAGCTCCGCAACGCGTTCGGCGATCGCCTTTGTGAGCTTTCGGATAACTTCGGCCTTGCTGTCGCCAAAGGCGTAAATTCCCTCAATGTCCAGCGGGTAGCCGCTGTAACTCTCTATGCCCTTTTCAATAACAATAGTGTAATCCACAGTGATCCTTATCTTAACCCGAGTTCCTTTTTTATTTTTCTCCAGACTCCCTTGGAGACTTCCTTCCCCGGATTTCCAGCTATGGTCTTTTTAACTCCGGTGACCGGATGTTCGAAATGGTGGTGATCGCCTTTTGAGTTTTTATAAACATACCCGGCTGCCTTGAGCAGCGTGAAGATGTCTCGGACGCGAGGAGGCACCCGGGATCAGGCGATAACGCGTTCGGCCCCTGCGGCATCGGTTTCGTCAAAGAAACGATTGTGTGTTTCGGTTACTCGCGGAGCCCAAGGATCGATCTGTTTTGCGTTAATCGGAAAGTGCACCGTCGGACCGGCGGCATCGCGGTAGTCGGCGTTGCCAAAGGGTGCAAACGCCGAACTTTCCGCGTGCGCAATCACAAGCGAGCGAACCGAATCTTCGGCCGCTTTAGCTGCGTCGCGAAGTTGCATATCCAGCCGCGTGTCATTGGCAAAGCGATCGTAGAGCGCGATCGCCGGACGATCGGCGTGCCATGGCATATCGGGCGTCGCGTCATGGAAGCGCACCATTCCGCGCGTCGCCGTTGCATCTTGGCGTAACGCCGAGATTTCGTCTTTGTTATTCACACGAGCGGCGATCAAATCGTTAAGCGCTTTCACTTTATTTTCGACGTTCTCGCGCTTTTGTGGATCGAGATCGAGCATATCGAAAGCCGCCGCCGGGCGCCATCCAAAATTGCCGACACCGTATCGCTGCTGCATCACGTCAGTGACGAGCGCCTTGCCCATTGCTTGCGGATCGTCAGCATTTTTTGCGATGGCATCGGCAACATTGCTCGGCACGCCCGGCGAGACCATCGTTTCGGGACTGGCGGCTAAGTATTTGACGCCCGCGTGAGAGAGCGAATCCGCGAAGCCTAGCGACGCCATGAGGCATTGGTTGGCGACCACGCCGTCAACTTTGCGCCCGGCGTCCTCGGGGTGCTCTTGCGCGTGGAGCTTTACACCGTCGGCGATTGCTTGCGCAATGGCCGGCATCGGCATCAATTGTTTGAACGAGTCGGCTTCGAGCCCGCCGCCGTCGCCGGCACCGTGATCGACCAGCTCGATCCACGTTTGTTTGGCGTCCGACTTTTGTGCGTTATCCAGGGTGCGCGCCACGAAGCGCGCCAGATTTTGGGGTGACGCCATGTCATCGGCGCGGATGTCATTGCGGACAACCGAGTCCGTGCCATCTTGGATCGTCCATTGGCTGCTGGCGACTTTCCCAAACCCGTCATGCGTCGTGTCTTCCACCGTGAATTGCACGTCGCGGTTGCGTGTGCTTACGACGCGCGCTTGGTCGAGCAGTACGCTCTGCGAATCGTCTAAATTATTATCGCCGTCGCGGTAAATGCCAAATTCGACCGTGCGCGACGGTCGCCGCTGAACTATTTCCATCAAAAAGCCTCCCTCAAGTTGCTGAAGGAGGCTACTGCTACAAAGGGACCGTTTGGCTAGCTTTGACGCTACATCGGTTCGACGTTGATGCTGCCGCTGAGGGTATGCAATACGATCGAGGCGGCGCCTTTGCCGATTGAACCGATGGCGGAGTTGCCGACATAGCCATGGTGGATGTCGGCTGGAAAGAAGAGATGCACATCGCCACTGAGCGTGCTTGCGTCCACGCGTGAGTCGCTATTGCGAGCGACACGCGCAACAATTGGTCCGCTCACCGCGGTCATGTGGATGCGGCGCGAGCCCGCAACTCGTCCCAGCGTGGCGTCCAGATGGCCGCTGACCTCAGATGCTTCGACGTCGCCCTCGATGCCGCTGAGCGTCGTACGTCCACTGACGTTCACGACCGTCACCGATAACGCAGCCGGCACGTGAACATCGTAATCCACTTGCGCTCCGGACGATCGTTGAAAAAATCCGCCGCTTTCGCTGTAGCGTGTGTTTATCGAAATCCGATCGCCATTTCGCGATACGTCAACATGTGTCCGATCGAGCGCCGCACTGTCGGAGGCGTATTCGAGCGCTTTCACGTCAACGCTCGGTTTGTTCCAGCTTTCGATGGTGATCGCACCCGACACATTTTCAATGTGCAAATTGGTCACACCCGAAGAGGCGAGCGTGCTGTGAACGCGGCGCTCCACGTTGTGACTGCCAAAATTCATGTCGCTGAAGCTGACACAGCCGGCAAGCGACAGCGCGATGCCTACAGCGAAAAATCTGCCGAGCATAAGGGCCTCCTGCCTGATGTACTGTTGTGCGGGCTAGCGGTTTCAGCCTACGTCGAGGGGCAGGGTTTGAGCTTCGTGTAGCCGTCCGCGCTCGTGTGCTGCATCACGTATTGCACGAGGTCGGGCTGACTAGTCCCCGCAGGCGGAAATTGAAACGTCGCCTCTTTGGCATTGACGATCCGGAACGGATCGACCGTGGTCGACGGATACGAAAATGGATAGTCCAGGTCGACGCCTTGGGTCGTGCCGTCGGGGAAATGGACAGTCATGGTGATGTGCTCCAACACACGTCCTGTCGAGCTGTCGATCGTCGGCGCATCGTACGGCACAAACTCAACATAACCGCAGGGCTCGTGCGCCGCGGGTGCACCGCCGGTGCCCGTGCCGGTTCCACTCTCACCTGTTCCGGTGCCGCCCGGCCCAACGCCGCCGGTATTTGCGGTTGCCGTTTTGCTCGTTCCCGCGCCGTGCCCACCGGTCGGGACATGAATGTGCGCGGGCGCGCTGTGGTAGCGGGTGCGCACGAGCGGTCGCGCCGAGGCGACCCGGCGCACATGTTGATTCTCCGAAGGTTTACCTGGATTGACCACTTTGGGTTGTACGTTCGTTGCTGCGATCACGTGAACGCGCACCTTGGGTTTCGGCGTGGGACGATGTTCGATTTTCGTGAGTTTTGCGATCGTCAGAATCTCGGGTTGCTCCTGGTTGACGAATGTCAGCGAACGCAGCGGCACAAGTTGCGCGAAAATCTCCTCCAAAGCGATGGCCGCGGCGAACGCCACGATCAGCCGCCGGCGGTGGTCGTCTTCGAAAAATGTCCGGAACCAGCCGGTCGCCTGTGCGGGCTCCCGGGCGTGCCGGCCTTGGGTTCTAATGCTCACTGATTGCTCGCGGATAAAATGCGTACCCACCCATCGAAAAACGAAAAGGCCGGGCCCGCCGATTCACGGAATCCCTCCGCCCCGTGGAGGTTCAAGATTACATCCGGGCGATTCCGGATTTCCCACTCCCGGGGATCCTCTTTCGAGATATCACCCCGCTGCTGAAAGACAAGGATGCTTTCAAGGCGGCGATCGATCTCTTTGTCGACGTATACAAGCATGCGAAGATCGATCATGTGGTTGGCATCGAGGCGCGGGGTTACATGCTGGGGGCGCCGCTGGCATACTCGATCGGTGCGGGATTTGTGCCCGTCCGCAAACCCGGGAAGCTGCCCTATAGCAAGCTGAGCGAGTCTTACGCGCTCGAGTACGGCACCAATTCACTCGAAATCCACGCGGACGCTCTGGGAAACGGCGACCGCGTGCTGGTCGTAGACGACCTGCTCGCCACGGGCGGGACCGCGGCCGCCACGCGCCGCCTGCTTGAGCGCCTCGGCGCCCAAATCGCCGGCTTCGCCTTCCTCATCGAACTGGAAGCGCTCAAAGGACGAGATGCTTTGCCCGGCGCCGACGTTACCACATTTATCAAGTACTAATAAGATGAAGAAACAAATTTTGCTCGTCGTACTTTTGATCGCGGCCGCGGTGACCGCGGTTCCGGCCGCGCATGCGCTTTCACAGGAGGCGACGCCGGCGGCCTCGCCCGCGGCGACCTCGTCGCCGCCACCGCTACCCTCACCCAAGCCTGGCCCCGACGATCCGAAGATTCACAAGCTCGCGGTGCAACAGTTCTTAGCCTGGCAACAAGGCACCGTCGATCGGAATCTCTATTCCGACGACGTCAATGCGCAGCTCAGCGATCAGGTTCTCGACACCGCAGAAAAGTCGTTGGCGGGTATGGGCGGCTTGCAGCTGGTGGCATTTCGCGGCATCAGCAGCGCGAAGAACGTCAACGTATACGTCTATCACATGACGTGCGAGCACGGCGCCGTGGATATGGATTTTGCGCTTCAGCCCGACGGCAAAATCGCCCTCATTTTCTTCGTTTAGCGGGCTCCTGCCAGGGGCGTCTTTGCCAGGGCGCGCGCGCCTCTAGTATGATAGAGCGAACCCCATGACCATCTCGGAACTCATCGCCAAGGTTAAATCCTACGATCGGTCGCTCGACGAGCAGTGGCTGCAGCGCGTCTACGACCGCGCGGCGCACGCGCACGAGGGACAGCGGCGCGCCTCGGGCGAGTCCTATGTCGAGCATCCACTGGCGGTCGCCGGAATTTTGGCCGAGCTCGAGATGGACCGCGATACGATCGCCGCGGCCTTGCTGCACGACGTGGTCGAGGATACAAGCGTCACGACCGATCAAGTCGCCGCCGAATTCGGAAAAGAGATCGCCGGCTTGGTCGACGGCGTTACCAAACTCACGCGCATTCCCTATCAATCAAAGGAAGAAGCGCAAGTCGAAAATCTGCGCAAGATGTTCATGGCGATGGCGAAGGACATCCGCGTCATCATCATCAAACTCGCCGATCGCCTGCATAACATGCGCACGCTGGGAAGTTTGCCGCCGCCCAAACAGCTCGCGATTGCGCGAGAAACGCTCGACATCTACACGCCGATTGCGCACCGCCTCGGGATTTGGAAGATCAAGTGGGACATGGAAGATCTCTGCCTGCGCTACATCGATCCCGAGCATTATCGCGAGATCGTCGAAAGCGTTGCCAAGACGCGGAATGAACGCGAGCGATCGGTTGCGGCGGCCATCGAGCGTTTAAACGCAGAATTCACGGCGATGGGAATCAACGCCAAGATCGAAGGCCGTCCTAAACATTTTTACTCGATTTACACCAAGATGCAAAAAGGCCGCGACTTCTCCACGATTTACGATCTGACGGCAATTCGCATTATCGTGGACTCCGTGAAAGATTGCTATGCTGCCCTGGGCGCGGTGCATGCGATCTGGACACCGTTACCCGGGCGCTTCAAAGATTATATTGCGATGCCCAAGCCCAACATGTATCAATCGCTGCACACGACCGTCGTCGGCCCCGAGGGCGACGCGCTCGAGATTCAAATTCGCACGTGGGAGATGCACCGCACCAGTGAATACGGCATCGCCGCGCACTGGCGCTATAAAGAAGGCGGCAAGCCCGACCAGTACGAGAACAAGCTGTCGTGGCTGCGCGCATTGCTCGAGTGGCAAAAGGACATGCGCGATTCGCGCGTGTTCATGGAAAACCTCAAACTCGATCTTTTCGACTCGCAAGTCTTTGTCTTCTCACCGCGCGGCGACGTCTTTAGCATGCCGGCGGGCGGCACGCCGCTCGATTTTGCGTACGTGGTGCATACGGATGTCGGAAATCATTGCGTCGGCGCCCGCGTCAACGGTCGCATCGTGCCGCTCGACTCGTCGCTGCAGAACGGCGACATTTGCGAGATCCTGGTCAATAAATCGAGCGGCCGGCCATCGCTTGACTGGCTCTCGATCGTCAAGACCAGCAGTGCCAAACACAAGATCAAACAGTGGTTCCGGAAAGAACGGCGCGAGGAGAATGTGCTGGCGGGACAAGAGGCGATTGAACGCGAGCTCGCGCGCCGCCACATGGGCTTCGAGGTGTTGCGCGGCGAGCTCATCGAGCGCATCGCGCGCCGCATGAACTACACGACGCCGAGCGATTTGTTTGCGGGCGTTGGCTTCGGCGATGCATCGGCACTCTCGGTGATCAATCGCATCAAGGGTGAGCTCAAGGATTCGAAGGTCGTCGAACTCGACACGATTTCGCGAACTGCGGCCGTGCCGCGGCGCGCCGCTCGGAAAACCAGCGGCATTCGCATCGCCGGTGTTGACGATGT
This sequence comes from Candidatus Rubrimentiphilum sp., assembly GCA_035934355.1. Classification (GTDB taxonomy): domain Bacteria; phylum Vulcanimicrobiota; class Vulcanimicrobiia; order Vulcanimicrobiales; family Vulcanimicrobiaceae; genus Rubrimentiphilum. Next base: position 8,801 of record DASYYA010000060.1, read on the forward strand.
GCTCGTGCGCCAATCCAAATGTTGCAGCCCGGTGCCGGGCGATCCGATCATCGGCTACGTCACGATCGGCAAAGGCGTTTCGGTGCATCGCGCCGATTGTCCGAACGTTGCATACATGAACGCGACGCCCGAGCGCATGCTCGAGGCCAGTTGGATCGGCAAGACCGAGATTACGCACGCGGTCGACATTGAAATCGAGGCCCTCGACCGTCCGCAATTACTACAAGACATCATGGCCGTCTTCGCCGAGTTAAAGACGGTCGTGAGTTCCGTCACTGCGCGCGTCAAACGCGATCGTCACGCCGTCGTGAGCCTCACCGTGCAGATTCACGATCTCGACCATCTGCACAAAATTCTGCGCAAACTCGAGCATCTCAAAGACGTCCGCCGCGTTTACCGCGCCACCAAACGCGAAGCCAAAGCGTCTTCTTAATCTGCTGAACCACTGGCTTCTCTTAATTCTCGCCGCACTCGCCGGCGGCGCAATTAACGCCGTTGCGGGCGGCGGCAGCTTCCTAACGTTTCCGGCGCTTTTGTTTGCCGGCGTTCCGGCGATACCGGCCAATGCAACGAATAATACGGCCATGTGGCTCGGTGTGGTTGCATCGGCGCGCGGTTATCGCGAAGAGGTGCGCGCGTATCGCTTCGTTTTATTGCCCGGTTTGATCGCGAGCGTCGTGGGCGCGTTGGGCGGCGCGATCTTACTGCTGCACACGCCCGAAGTGATCTTCCGGCGCATGATTCCGTGGCTATTGCTGTTCGCAACCGTTGTGTTTGCGATCAGCCCGTGGTTAACGGCGCGTCATAGCTCGACGCGTCCGCGCCCGCACTCCCCGTTGCAACTCAGCGCGCAGTTCTTGGTCGCAATCTATGGCGGATACTTTGGCGCCGGCATGGGGATTTTGATGCTCGCGATTCTCGCGTTCTCCGGATTGCCGAATCTCAATGCAATGAACGGACTGAAGACGGTGCTCTCGGTGGCAATCAACGGCGTCGCCATAATCCCATTTGTGATCGTCGGTATTATCGTATGGCAGATCGCGCTCTTGATGGCGATCTTCACGGTGCTCGGCGGCTATTTTGGCGCGCGGTTTTTTCGGCGCGTTCCCTCGCGCGTGACGCGCGTCATCGTCTTGTGTATCGGCGCCGCGATGAGCGCTTATTTCTTCGTGCGGTAGTTTTTAGTGTACGGGTGCCGGTGACGGCGCAACCGCCGGTTGTTCGGCCACGCGCGCCTTTCCGTTGCCCAGCCGGAAGCGGCGGCTAAAGCGCGGCTCGATATTATTGACCGCCCACAGGTAAAGCGTGGGAATGACGATCAGCGAGAGCATCGTCGAGCAGAGTAATCCACCGATGACCACGGTTCCGAGCGGCGCTTGGGTTTGGCTCCCCGCTTCGAGTCCCGACGCAATTGGCAACATGCCGCCGACGGTCGCGAGCGTCGTCATCAGAATCGGGCGCAAGCGAAGCGGCGCGGCTTGCAGCACGGCAGTACGCGGCGGCAACCCCCGGTGGCGCAGCTGGTTGGTAAACTCGACGACCAGAATCGCGTTCTTTACCACAATGCCGACCAGCATCAAGGCGCCGATAAATGCCGTCAGTCCGAACGAGCGCTGCGTGATGATCAGCGCTAGCACGACGCCGGCGAGCGCCAGCGGGACCGAAACCATGATCACGAGCGGGTGCAGCAGCGACTCGAACTGGGACGCGAGGAGCATATAGATGAGCAGAATGGCCATCAACACGATCAGTCCCAAACTGCTGAAAGCTTGGCCCTGCTGCGTCACCGCCTGGCCAAACTGCCAGTAATAGCCGGCGGGCAACGCAATCGAATTCATGATCCTCTGCGTCTGCGCAACCACTGAACCCAGCGGCGCAGTGATTGACGCCGTAATATCGATCTCGCGCTGTTTGTTTTGTCGCGTGATCTGCGACGGGCCAAGGCCGGTCGAAATCCTGGCCACGTCTGCCAAAGGAACCGTCGGCAATGCGTATTGCTGACTCGGGTTCAATGCCGAGGATTGTGAAAGCAAACTGCCGCTGCCGCCAATCGTTCCACCGGCGACGCCGCCGCCGCCGGCTCCCGGAACCGGAACTTGCAGGTTTTGAATTGCGGCCAGCGTGCGCCGTTGGTCCGGCCGAAGTTGCACGATAATCGGATATTGTGTGCCATTAATTTGCAAATAGGATGCGATCGAGCCGCTCGTACCGGTCGAGATCGTTTGCGAAATCGTTTGCGTCGAGAGACCGAGTTGTGCGGCGCGGATGCGATCGACGGTGACGTTGAGCAGCGGCTGCGACGGCGTAATTGCCGTGTCGGGCCGCGTGACGCCCGGAATCTGCGCCAGTTGCGGGATCACTTGGTTTTGCGCGATGTTATAGAGTGTAGTCGTATCGGGGCCGTAGATTTGAACGTCGAGACTGTCTTGTCCGCGCGAGATTATGCCTTGCACGATATCTAGCGTGCGTCCAAAGACGCTGAGGCCCGGAATCGGACGCCCAAAGATCGCGCGGTACTTCGCAAATTGCGGATTGTTGAGGCGTCCGCCGCCGCCACCCGCGCCTCCGCGTCCACCGCGAGCGGCGAATTGCCCGCTCAACGCTCCTTGCCATTGCTGCACGAACTGAGTCACCTGCCCGCTCGATGTACTTGGTTTGAGCGCAACCTGCAGATTGGCTGTGTTGCTTGAGCTGCCACCGCCAAAACCGAAACCGCCGCCGCCGCCAACGGTGACCGCGACCGCTTGCACGCGGGGATCGCGCATCACCCGTGCTTCAACTTCTTTGGAAACATTGTTCATGATGTTGAGCGCGGTGCCGTTGGGCATGCGCAGATTGAAGCGTACGTAGGGCGGATTCGATGCGGGGAAAAGTTCCGTCCCGACGGCTCCCAACTTAATAACAATAAGCGTGACGATCAATATGACGCTTGCGGTCGCCAGCACGCGGCCCGGATGATCGACCGACCATGTCAACCACTGACGATACCGATTCGCAAAATGCTCGTATCCTTGATCGAAGCGTTGCGTAAATCTGCCGTACCAGCCCAGGGGATGTCCATTGGTGTGCGGCTTGTGATTCGCGAGCAATAGTGTCGAGAGCATCGGCACCGTTGTCAGTGCGACTAGGAGCGAGATCGCGACCGCCGTCATCACCATCAGCGCAAACGGCATGAAGAGCAATCCCTGCAATCCCGGAATGAGCAGCAATGGAACAAATACGGTGATGACCGTGATCGACGATGCCAACACGGCTGAGAAAATTTCCGTAACTGCGGACTCGGCCGCTTCTTTCACCGGTTGGCCGCGCGCCATGTGGCGATGAATGTTCTCGATCACCACGATCGCGTCGTCGACAATCAACCCGACGGCGAGCGCCAACCCTCCAAGGGTCATGATATTCAGCGTAAAGCCGAACATGTACGCGGCAAAAAGCGTGCCCAGTACGGCGATCGGCAACGATATCGCCACGATTACCGTCGAACGCCACGCGTGCAAGAAGAGCAAGATGATCAGGATCGCTAGCACCGATCCGTAGATCGCAGTGTGCTCGAGCGCGGTCACCGCCTGAACGATAAATCCTCGTTGGTCGAAAACAACCGCAGTCTGCATGCCGAGATAGCGCTTTTGGATCTGATCGATCTTCGCGTAGACGCCCTTTGCCGTCTGTACGACGTTGGCATCCGGCTGCGCGGTAATGAAGACCGAAAGCGCTTCTTTGCCGTTTACGCGCTGGAAGCTGCGTTGCTCCTGGATGGAGTCGCTGACACTCGCAACGTCACGCAAGAAGATCGGCGCGCCATTCTTGGTGGTAACAACGACGCTGGCAATTTGCTGCGCGTTGGTAAAAAGGCCGTTGGCCTGAACCTGATATTCGTTGTTGGCGATCTGCGTGATGCCCGCGGGCAGGTACACATTTTCTTGGTTGATCCGCGATACGATTTGGCTCATCGTCAGGTTGTAGCCCGCAAGTTTGTTCAGATCGGGCTGCACCATAATGGCGCGCGTTTGATCGCTGCCCACGCCCACCGACGCGACGCCCGCGATCGAGGAGAACTCATCCGAGAGCGTGTTGGTCCAGAGATCGCCCAGGTCGCGCATCGTCATGTTCGGATCGGTAACGTACATGCGCACGACGGGTAGCGAATTCGGATTGAATTTGTTGATGCTGGGCTGCGAGAGATTCGGATCGTTGGGGAGCGAGCGGTAGATGCGCAACACTTGCTGCTGCACGTCAACCGCCGCGGTGTCGATGTTCGTGCCGTAGTAGAACGTTGCATCGATATCGCTCAAGCCTTCGGACGAGGTCGAGTTGATCTGCTGTACGCCCGCGACGCGGCTGATGGCGTTTTCGACCGGCCGCGTGATCAACGTCTCCATCTGCTGCGGCGCGACGTTGGTGTAGTTCACCTGTACGCTGATGACCGGCGGCGAGAAGCTCGGCAGCAGGTCGACCGGTAGGCGCGGGAAGGCGAAGACGCCCAACACGATGATCGCGCAGGCAATCATCGCAACCGTGACCCGGCGGTTGACTGCGAAGCGGGCTATCGGCATCTGATTAGTGCGTTCTTCCCATCGTCCCATAGAATCTGCCAGAAAGCGGTGAGAAGGCGCTGAGAGGCCCTGTGCCCGCCCCCGCGGAACAGCCCTGCCGCCATGGCAAACGAATACGAAGTCACCTATCTGCTCCGCCCGAGCCTCGAAGACGCCGATGTGGACCAGCGCAGCGCCGCAATTGCCCAATCGCTGAAGTCCGGCGGCGGTGAGGTTATTAATGTAGAGAAGCTCGGCAAGAAACGCTTGGCGTACGAGGTGGGGGATGTCCGCGAAGGCGTTTACGTAGTGATGCGCTTTCGCAGTGAGGCTGACGCCGCCAAGGAGCTCGAGCGCCAACTCGGCCTGAACGAAGACGTGCTGCGGGCACTGCTGATCCGGGTGGATAAGCAGGCGCTCGAGGCCGAAAATGTGGGAGCAGCTTCGCCGCCCGCCCCAGAATAGAGTGCCAGACAGGTGGCATAGATCCCGCCTATCTTCGGCTTAACAACTGCAAGCTTTAAAGAAGAGAGAGGCCCATGGCGGCATCATATAATCGAGTGATTCTGGTCGGCACATTAGTGCGCGACCCCGAAATTCGTTACGTCGGCTCCGGAGCGGGCGTCACCAAGTTTCGCATCGCGGTCAATCCCAACAAACGCGATCCGAAGCCCGAAGACACGCTCTTCGTGGATATTGTCGCGTGGGAAAAGCTCGCCGAAACCTGCAACACGTATTTAAAGAAGGGCATGTCGTGCTTGGTTGAAGGCCGGCTTTCGATTCGCCAATACGACGACAAAGAAGGCAACAAACGCCAAGCCACCGAGATTGTGATCAACGCGATGCAAATGCTTGGCTCGCCGCGCGATCGGCAGCAATCGCAAGATTCGGGCGAAGGCTTTGGCAATGGCGCTGCGGTTGCCGCCGGCGCCGGCGGAAGTGCATTAGGAGATCCGCTGGACGAAGAGATTCCGTTCTGAGACCTACCAAAAGTGTAACTGTCAAGATATTCAGCGCGATGGTCGTGAGAAGCTTGATAGGACGCTAGTAAAAGAGAGCCCGGCA
>DASYYA010000064.1:0-19031 GCA_035934355.1 Candidatus Rubrimentiphilum sp.
ACAATCTGACGTAACCGCGCCACGAAATGTTCGGGCGCGAATGTTTCGGCATGGGCACGCAGCTTCTGCCGATCGTAGCGCCGCGCATCGAACGCGCGCAACATCGCGGCTAATGATGCGGGGGTGAGATCGTCAAAGAACTCGCCCGTTTCCCCCTCGATAATCGTTTCGAGCGCGCCGCCGGAGCGATAGGCAATTGCCGGCCGGCCTGCCGCCGCCGCCTCAAGCGGTACCAGACCAAAGTCTTCTTCTCCCGGAATCAATGCTGCCCGCGCATTCCTAAATAAATGGGTCATCTCGGAGTCGCTGACGTAGCCGGTCAACCGGATGAGCGGACTTGCCGCGGCCAAAGCGCGCAAGCGTTTTGCATCCGGACCGCTGCCGGTCACCACGAGCGGCACTCCGGCTATTTTTGCCGCTTCAATTGCCAGATCGATCCGTTTGTACGGAAGCAAGCGCGATGCGACGATAAAATAATCTCCTGACCCGGTTCCGGGCTCAAACCTCGCCAGATCCACGGGGCAGTGCAGCACGGTACTGTCGCGATGATAGTAGCGTGCAATCCGATCCGCAACGTTGCGCGAATTAGCAATCAATGCCGTCGGTTTCTGTGCCGCCTTGATATCCCACTCAGCTAGGCGCGCTGTCATGGCGTGCGCGAAAAATCCGAAAGCAGGAACTGAAGGCGCGACGTAGCGATCGTAGGCGAACGTGAAGCGGCTCACCGTGTTGATATAACAAATATGCACCGCGCCGGGCGGAATGGTAATGCCTTTCGCCCAGGCTGTCGTCGAACTGACGATTGTATCATAGTCGCTAAAATCGAACGATTCAAAAGCTCGCGGATAGAGCGGCGCCAGATAGCGAAAGTAACGTTTCGATTCCGGCAACCTATTCAGGAATGAAGCCCGGACCCGGGCAGGATCGACGAGGTCGCCGGTGACGCGCGCATCGTAGAGTGCAGTATACACGGGCGCATCGGGAAAAGCGTTCGCGATGTGGGCGAAGACACGCTCGGCGCCCCCCCGCTGGTTCAGATAATCATGAACAAGTGCTACACGCAAGCGGTCAGCTTAGGGTGAAGGGTTTTCCGGGGTGCCGCGCGGCAGCACGAGCGCGACGTTGGGCACGCCCAAGTATCGCGTTGCAACGCGCTGCAGATCCTTTGCCGACGTCTTTTCGATTGCGGCGATCGTTCGCGAAATATAATCCGGATCCGAGCACTCTCCGGCAAAAACTCCGGCAAGCCACGCGCGATCGCGCAGCGTCGCGGATTGGTTGAGAAACTGTCCGATCGCAAACGTTTTCATATCGGCGATGCTGCCTTGCAGATGCGCGTGACCGAGGACGTTGACGACGGTCAGCGCGGTGGCAAACGCGCGCGTTGGATCGCCGCCGGCTCCGTCCACATACACTACGACATTCGCGGGTTGCGTATCGAAGTTGTAGATCGCGCCCACGCCACGCCGTGCCAACGAGGTCGCCGAAAGTGCAGGCACACCGGCGACATCCGCCAGCGTACGCTGCAGGAATGCCGTAAGCACGAGCATCGCCCCAAAATCCGCACTATTGAGATTGGGGGCGCGATACTGCGCGATGAGCCACGGCACCGGAATATCGCGCCTCGCGATCAGCTGACGCGAACTCGAGGGCAGCTGCGGCAAATTCACCTTTGGCGCAACGGATGATCCCGGCGGAAGCAGATCGAGCAGGTGCGCGACCAAATCGCTTGCGGCAGGCTGCAGATTCCCCGCGGTACTGACAATGGCACCGCCGCGAAGATAGTAGCTCGCATAGAACTTCTGCGCATCCGCAGTCTCAAACGTCGCCAATGTTTGCGGTAATCCCAGCGGCGGAAGCCCGGCGTCGGAGTCCGGATAAAAGGTTCGATTGAGCATGTCCAGCCCGACCGCAAGCGCGAATTCTTGATTTTGGGCGATCCGCTGATCGAGCGCCGCGCGGGCACGCGTCAGCGTTGCGGCGCTAAAATCCGGGCGGCTCATGGCGGTCCGCACCATGCCTAAAATCGCCGCATATGAATCGGGCAACCCTTCGACGTAAAATCGAACGGCTCGCGGATCGACATCGTATTGTATCGAGCCACCGTTCGCCTCGATCGCATTGCGCAGCGTGGGCGCGCCGGCTACCGGCGTTTGCAGAATTGACTCTGCCACCAACGCCGCCAAACCGTTTTGCTCCGGAAGCTGACGATCGAGCCCGGCTTGCAACCGGATTTGCGTTCCAATCAGGTCCGCTGCCGAATCGTATTGGCGCACAATGGTGACGCCGGACACGATCGCGCTGTTGAAGTTTCCAAGAGCGCCTGCGGGCGCCGCCGTCGCTGCGCAAAGCGCGACCACGAAACCCACACGCATCGCCTTCATGTTGCGGTACTCTCGCCCGAGGCGCGCACTAAGTGCACGACGACGGGGTTACGCAGATACCGGCGCACGGTTTCCGCTACGAACTTCGGATCGAGCGAATTGGCTGCGGCCAGGTATATTCCGGATGGATCGCCGGGTGCGTATTGCGCATTTCCTTCCGCCGCGTACCAGCCATTGTTGTCCGCCCTTTCGATTGGCGTTTGAATCTGACTGAGAATATGGTAGAAGAACGCCTTGCGCGCCGCGGCAAACGTTGCCGGATCGAGCGGCTGCTGCATTTTATCAACGGCATCCAGCACGTTTGGCAAAATCGAGTTGGCCGTGTCACCCGATATTGTAACGATCAGCGCGCCGGGATCATGCAAGGTGATAAATTGTCCTGAGAGCAGCACGTCGCGTTGCACGTTCGACGATTTTGCAACGGTCCCATGATCGGCATCGAAAAGATAATCCGCTACAAAATCAAGTGCCGTCGCTGCGCGCGTGTCGCTGATTGGCGGACCGGCCCACGCAACGCCGACCCCGGCCTCGTGCGACGTCACTGTTGTTTGTGTTGCTTGCGATGCAGGCGTCGAATCGAGTGGCGCTGTCGTAGCCGCCTCTGAGTGCAGCGGCGCCGCCAATCCTGTGACGTTTCCGGCCAACGACACAATTGCGTTATCGCGTCGAAATGCGCGCGCCGCAAAGTTTTGCACGTCACTCTGCGTGAACTTTGCGAACGCGGTAGCATCGGGAATCGGCGCGTAGTGCGCCGGACCTTCCGCAAAAAGCTGCGCAAAGAGCGCGTCCTGCAACGTGCGTTCCGAATCATACGGCAGCTGCGCTGCCACCAGTGCGCTATCTTCTGCGCCGAGTTTTAACCCCGATGATGTGATGGTCGCACCGAAGTATGCGTTCGTCATCGCGCGAAAGACTTGTTGCGCTTGCGACGAGGGCACACTGGCCCCCACCATCACGATATCCGGATAAACTGCCAGAGAAAGAACGCCGCCGACTTGGTTCACGATCTCGCTCACCGAAGCGCCCCCGGCCACCTTCGAGGCTGCGACCGATGCGAGCGCCAGCCGAGCAATCCCCGGTGTCCGGAAATCGTAGCCTGCAGCCGGCGCGCGATACCAAAGTTCGATCGCGGTCGTTGCGGCCGTGGGATCGGCATGTACGGTAACCGCTTCAGCGCGCGCGGGCGCGCGCACAGCGAGCACGATTGCGAATACTGTGGCCGCGCGCAAGACGGCGCGCGCGATCATGCCGGTTCCGGCGATATGTTGGGCGGCAGCCGTTTCGGCTTTTCGGCGCGTTTGGGCCCGTCGGGTGCACCGACCGGCGGCGTTTTTTCCGAAGACGGTTCGTCGGTGCCGCGATTAAATGGCCGTCCCTCGAGAATCGCTTTGACCTCTTCGGCCTCGACCGTCTCAAATTCTAAGAGCGATCCCACCATGCGTTCGACTTTATCCCAGTTCTCGAGCAGCAATGCGCGGCCGCGTTCGTAACAGCTTTCGATAATGCGGCGCACTTCAGCGTCGATCTTGGAAGCGATCTCCTCGGAGTAATTACGCTCTTCGCCTAAATCGCGGCCTAAGAAGACTTGATGGTTTCCGCGTCCGTACTGAATCGGTCCGAGCGCATCGGACATTCCGTATTGCGTCACCATACGGCGCGCCAATTCGGTCGCCTTTTCGAAGTCATTGCTGGCGCCCGTGGTAACATCTTTGAATTTGATCTCTTCGGCTAAGCGCCCGCCGAGCGAAAACATGATCATGCCGAGCAGCTCTTCTTTTGTCTGGCTGTGGCGATCGTCTTCGGGAAGCGCCCACGTGATGCCCAACGCCATACCGCGCGGAATAATCGTGACCTTATGAATCGGATCGCCTTTGTCGGTCAAGCTGCCGACGATGGCGTGACCCGACTCATGATATGCCGCGATCTCTTTTTCTTTCTGCGACATCACGATCGAACGGCGTTCGGGGCCAACCATCACCCGATCGATAGCTTCGTCGCAGTCGTTCATCTCGATCGTCGTCTTGTTGCGGCGTGCCGCCAGCAACGCCGCTTCGTTCAACAGATTCTCCAAATCGGCGCCGGAAAAACCCGGCGTCCGCTTTGCGAGCGTTTCGAGCGCAACTTCTTTCGAGAGCGGCTTGTTGCGCGCGTGGATCTCCAGGATTTTCTGGCGCCCTTTGACGTCGGCACGGTCCACAACGATTTGGCGATCGAAACGTCCGGGACGCAGGAGTGCCGGATCCAAAACGTCGGGACGATTCGTCGCGGCGATAAGAATCACGCCGGTATTTTGATCGAAACCGTCCATCTCGACGAGCAATTGATTGAGTGTTTGTTCGCGCTCATCGTGGCCGCCGCCCAAACCGGCACCGCGTTGCCGCCCGACCGCGTCGATCTCGTCGATGAAGACGATGCAGGGCGCCGACTTCTTGGCCTGATCGAACAGATCGCGAACGCGCGACGCGCCGACTCCGACGAACATCTCGACAAAGTCGGAACCGGAGATCGAGAAGAACGGCACGCCCGCTTCACCCGCGATCGCTCGAGCCAGCAGCGTTTTGCCCGAACCCGGCGGTCCTAGCAAAAGAACGCCCTTTGGAATGCGCGCGCCGAGCGCTTGAAACTTCTTGGGATATTTCAGGAACTCTACGATCTCGCCCAGCTCTTCTTTGGCTTCATCAACGCCCGCGACATCGTTGAAAGTCACCTTCGGACGATTTTCAGAAAGCATTTTTGCGCGGGACCGGCCGAACGACAAGGCTTGGTTTCCTCCGCTTTGCGCTTGACGCATGATCAAGAACAGCAGAAAACCGAAAATCAGGAATGGAAAGAAGTTTAAGAGCGTATTGAGGAATGGGCTCGTGGCAGCGGATTCGAATTTAACGCTGCCCTTGACGTGCTTGCGAACCTGATCGACGAAAATGCTGTCCCGGTTGGGAATTGAGGTCGTGTACCGCGTGCCGTTGGTAAGTGTTCCGGTAACGTCCGTTCCGATCGCATCGAAACTCTGAATTTGATTGGCTTCAAGTTTTTGATAAAACGCGCCGTAATCCAGATTCGTGACTTCGCTGGTCTGCAGCAGGATGCGATTGACAATGAAAAAGACGACGACAACTGCCGCAACGACGATCAGGATTCCGCGGATGTTCTTACTCATTAAAAGGCAAATCCGCGCTGCGCGCTACTCGCCCCCCACACGCAAAGCGCGTGGGGCCCCCGACCCTTCGGGTCCATCTGCTGTCTGAAAATAATTTTGCTCACTAAACTTTTACTGTGAAAATACCCAGGATTGCAATTGCGCAAGATAAGGGAGGTTGCGGTAGCTTTCTTGGTAATCTAAGCCGTACCCTACGACAAAGGCATCGGGCGCAACCAAGCCTACATAGTCAACCGGAACTTCGACCAGCCGGTTATAGGGCTTGTCGAACAGCACGCACGATCGCAGGCTCGCGGGTTCACGCCCTGAGAGCAACGATCGAAGATATTGCAATGTGAGACCGTTATCGATGATGTCCTCGATAATCAGCACGTTCTTGCCCGCGATTTTTTCACTCGTATCCTTCAAAAGCCGTACCTCGCCGCTCGACCGCGTGGAGTTTCCATAGCTGGAAACGACAATGAAGTCGAGTTCGATTCTGCTGGGGCCATCAGGCACACGCGAGAGCGCCCGCACCAGATCCGCTGTGAGATACAGCGCCCCTTTTAACACACCGAGCACCAGCAACGGTTTCCCGCTATAGTCGCGCGCAATCTCAGCCGCGAGCCGCTCTACGGCAGCCTGGATTTCAAGGTTCGAGAAAAGTATTTTCTCGATTTTGTTTTCGTAGGACAACTGCAGGCCGCTCATCGCTTCGCGTGTACTACAAACGCTCCGTTTTCAACTTCGATTTCGACGCCCGATCCCATAAAAAAACGTCCCGACGAGCCACGCTGGAGCGCTCGGACCGCGGCCTCGATATGCTCGAAATCGACGCCCGCGAGCACGCGGTGCTCGCGCAAAGCCTCGCGGACTTGCCGCCGGGCGGCCGCCGACGGTGTCCCGCCCAGTTCCGCCGAGACCACCTCGGCCGCTCGCGAGACCGCCGCATCGAGCCCCGGGAACAACGGACGCAGCCCTTCGAGCGCGGCTCTGACGGCGTTGCGCCGAAGGGTGCGATCCGCGTTGGTCGGATCGATTGCGAATGGTAGCCCCGCGGCTGCCGCGTACGACCGCAACTCATCGCGTTCCATGCGCAGCAGCGGACGCGCCAGGTCGGCTTCATTCGTCATCGCGCGACGTGCCGGCATTCCCGTGAGCCCCTCGACGCCGGTGCCGCGAAAGAGTGCCAGCAGGATCGTTTCGGTTTGATCGCTTGCCGTGTGCGCGGTCGCGACGACACGGGCGCCGGCCTCCAGCGACATCGCTGCCAGTGCCGCATAACGCGCGTCGCGCAGCGTCGCTTCATCGCGCTGCCGGAGCTGCGGAGCCGCTACTTTTAATGGAAGATCCAGCGTTGCCGAAACCGCCATCACCACCGCTTCGTCTTGCCACGCCGACGGACGAATGCCGTGATTCACGTGCCCCAGCGTGAGCGTCAGCTGCAACGGTTTTGCCAGCGCAGATAAGAGACCGGCTAATGCGACACTGTCGGAACCGCCGCTGCACGCAACGAGCACGTGCTCTCCCGGGTGGATAACGCGGTCCCGCGTCAGACGCTCTTCGAGCGCGCGGCCCGGCTTCGTACCTCTCACCGGCTGTGTCGCGCGATCTCGCGTTGCACGTCGCGCTTGGCCGTATCGGCGCGTTTATCCCAGAGTTTCTTGCCGCGTGCCAACCCGATCTCGATCTTCGCCTTTCCCCGCGTAAAGTAAAGGCGCAGCGGGACCAGCGTCAGCCCTTTTTCTGAAACGCGACCGCCCAGACGCTCGATCTGCGCCTTGTGCAGCAGCAGCTTGCGCGGGCGATCCGGGTCCACGTTAGAAAAACTTCCTTCCTTATATACAGGCACGTGCATGCCCAAAAGCCACAGTTCGCCGTCGCGCAGCCGCGCATAGGCTTGTCCCAAGTTAATACCGCCCTGACGGATCGACTTTACCTCGGTGCCGGTCAAGGCAATCCCCGCTTCCAACGACTCCAGAATGTGAAATTCGTGGCGCGCGCGCCGGTTGTCAACCGCAGGCGCGGTCTTTTTTGCCGCTTTTTCCGCGAGGCGCTGCTGCTTTAGCTTAGCGATGCTAAGTCACCGCTTGAGCAGACGATCGTCAACGTCTTCCACGCGGCCCTGTGCCACAAAGCGTCCCTCGCCTTCAACGAGCGTGTTTCCGCCGGCATCCGCGACCCAAGCCTCGATCTCGAGCACATTGCGTCGCATCCATTTGATGCGGCCGTGGATCTCGACGGGCGCCGCAAGCGGAATGGGTTTGCGAAAACGCACGTTCATGCTGCCGGTCACTCCGCGATATCCGCCGTAACCTGCGGCATACGCCATCGCCTCGTCGAGCAGCGCGACGGCAATGCCGCCATGCGTGATGCCGCGCCATCCTTGAAATTTTTCGCCGATCGTCGTACGCGCACGCACGCCATCTTCCTCGGGTTCGAATTTCAAATGCAAACCGATCTCATTCTCGGCTCCGCAAGCAAAGCAACGCCCGTCGTCGATCGGCCTCATCGGCCCTGATCCAGGCGCACTGCCAAAACTTCGGGCAATCCCGCGACGCGAATCTTTTCTTGAACTTTTGCAATCGGGTAGTCGTACCGCACCCATTGCACGCGGCGTTCGTGCGGCTCGTAAAAAACAAACGACGGTTGGGGATTGAGATCGCGCGGCTGGCCGACACTCCCGACGTCGATGATATATCTCTTTTGCGGGTCCAGAATTAATTCGCCACCGTGCTGGCGATGCTCGTGTCCGACCGATCCGTCTGGCTCGAGCACATAGTATTCGGCAACATGCGTATGTCCGACGAAAATAATTGGAGCATCGGTTCGCTCAAACGCTGCCTTGGCGCGCCTTTTATCCAAGATATATTCAAAGTAGTGTACGGGCGCACCGTGCACCATCAAGAATTCGGGATGGCGTACTTCGTAGCTTAAGCTGTTGAGCCATTCTGCATTTGGCTTATCCAGAACGCCTTGCGTCCACTCGATGGCGGAGCGCGCTGCCGGGTTGAAATATTCCACTCCAAAGTTGTCAACCGCGGCGACCTCGTGATTTCCGAGAACCGTCTCGGTGGCGCGGTCGCGAATCATTTGCACGCACGCGTTGGGATCGGGACCATACCCGACGATGTCGCCGAGGCACAGAATGCGATCGTCGGGACGCAATAATGCAAAGGCAGCCTGTAACGACTCCAGGTTTCCGTGGATGTCCGAGACAACCGCGTATCTCATTCGATCATCTCATTCCACAATGCGCGTAAACGCGCGGCAAATTCGGATCGCTCACCCGGCGTACCCACGCTCACACGAACGAAGCGATCGAGCGGCGGCGCATTGGGCTTGCGAATAAAAACGCCGCGCACCAGGAGCGCGTTCATGATGCTGGTTGCACTCTGGTTGTCTTTGAAGTCGATGCACACAAAATTCGTGTGCGATTCCAAGAACGGCCGGCCCAGCGCTCGCGCCAGCCTATAATAGTCGTCGCGACCTTGCGCGACTTCCTCGGCCACCAGCTGCACAAAATCCGGATCTTCCAGAGACGCGAGTGCGCCGATCTGCGCGTTGCGGTTGACACCGTAGTGCAGACGAATCTTTTGGAACGTGGCGACGTTGCGCGCCGTGGCAATCGCGTAGCCGATGCGCGCTCCCGCCATACCGTACGCTTTGGAAAACGTGCGTACCCGGAGCAGCCGCCCGTGAATGTACTCCGGAAAAAGACTTTCATCCTCAACGAAATCGCCATAGGCTTCATCCAAGAACAGGAGCGATTGTGAGGGCAGCGATTCGAAGAGGCGCACAACCTCATCGCGCGGCAAGAGCGTGCCGCTGGGATTGTCCGGGTTGGCAACATAGACAATGGCCGGGCGCAGCTCCTGCCCGGCGTTTATCAACGCATCGACATCGATCGATCCATCCGGACGGTAGTCAACGGTCGCCGGTTTGGCGCCAAATCCCATGACGTGATAGCTGAACGTTGGGTACGTGCCGCGAGTCGTCAGCGTTACCGCGCCGGGTCCGGCAAAGGCGCGCACGGCCAAACCCATGAGATCGTCGATCCCCGAACCGACACTGATATTCTCGATCGCACAGCCGTGGCGCACCGCGAGCGCGGAACGCAGATCGTATGATTCAGGATCGCCGTACCATGAGATGCGCGGTAATTCCGCAATCATCGCGGCTACCGCTTTGGGTGAAGGCCCGAATGCGCTCTCATTGGCGCCCAAGCGCAGTAGTGAGGCGTGACCGCCTTCGCGCATCAGCTGTTCGGGTCCGATGAACGGCGTCATCGGCGGAATCGCTTCGATGTGCGGCGCGGCTAGGAACTCAACGTCCGGGATCATGTCCTCCCTGCAAGAAACGCGTGACGGTCACCGTCTCTCCTGCTGCAAGCGATTCTGTCGTTTCGCTTAACGTCACAAAACCGCTTGCGCGCGCCAGCAGGCTCGCCCATGCGGAACGCATTTGCAACGGGCGTGCAGTACAGATGCCGCCGCTTGTTTCCAGAGTAACCGGAACGTAATGCGTCCACCCAATTCTTTTGCGAATCGGTTCCGCTAATGTCGCTTCGACCCCGCAAGAAGGCACCACAGCTCCGGTGAGCTGCGCGACAATCGGGGCGCCGAGCGTTTCCAAAATTATGAGTGCCGATACGGGATTTCCGGGAAGGCCAAGCAGCGGTTTTCCATCGACCGATGCCAGCAGCGTCGGCTTGCCCGGTTTTACACGCAACCCGTGCACTTTCACTTGCGGGCGCAGGAGATCGACGCTATGCGGCAACAGATCGAGTTGCCCAACCGATGAACCGCCGCTGGTGATCACCGCATCGCATTGCGCGATCGCGGTGCGCAAGCTGTGTTGCAACTGCTCCGGCTCGTCGCGCACGATCGGATAGTGTCTTGCACTCGCGCCCATCACTGCAAGCGCGGCCGCGATTGCCCAGCGATTGGAATCGCGAACTTGCGCCGGCTGGAGATTGGCAGCAACATCGACGAGCTCGTTTCCGCTCGATAGAATCGCAATAACCGGCTTGCAATAGACGGGAACGCGCGTGATCCCGAGTGTCGCAAGCACGCCGCACTCCGGTGCACCGAGCAGCCTCCCGGGTTGTAGGATCGTTTCGTTTGCGTGCATGTCAGAGCCGGCGGGCACCACGCAGTCACCCGCGGTTGCTCGTTGCGCGATGCGCACGCGATTGCCGTCGCATTCGGCATCTTCGACCGGCACCACAGTATCGGCTCCCCGCGGCAGCGCGCCACCGGTGGGAATACGCAATGCGTGTTGCGGCATGAGCGCTTCCGTCCACATTTCGCCCATTGCGATCTCGCCGGCGAGCTCGAGCGTACCCGGAGTCTCTTCGGATCGGAGCGCAAACCCGTCCATCGCCGATCGCGCCGTCGCGGGGTAATCGCGATCCGCTACAATTGTCTGCGCAAGCACGCGTCCGGGCGTGTCTTCGATCGGAATAATTTCGGTACGGCGCGGCCGAAACTCGGCGCGCGAAAAAAATAACGTAAGCGCCTGCTCGGGCGCGAGCAACGCTTCCGTGTGAAAACCGGCGGTTTGCAGGTTGCCTTGCAGACCTCGCATAATGCGGCGTTCCTTCACCATGTTGGATCTTGCTTTGATTCGCCGCGATCCCGAACGCGTTCGCCGTTCGGCCGCGCGGCGCGGACTCGATCCGTCTTTTGTGGACGAGATTCTGCGCATGGACGAGGAGTACCGCTCCGCGTTGACGGTCGTCGAGCAAGCCAAAGCCGAGAAGAACCGCTTGTCCGCGGCAATCGGTAAGGCGCCCGACAAGGCCGCCGCCGCGCGCGAACTGCGTGAAACGCTCGACGCACTGAATAACCGGATTGATGACGCGGAGAATCGTGTCCGCGAGTTGGCGCCCGATCAAGAAGCTTCGCCGCTTCGCGAAATGCTGTCACAGACGCATAATCTTCTGGATGATTCTGTTCCCGACGGTAAGGACGAAACGCAAAATGCCGTCTTGCGCCTCCATGGTTCGCCGCCGTCTTTTGGATTCGAACCCTTACCGCACTGGGAGCTCGGCGAGCGTTTGGGCATCATCGATTTTCAGCGAGCAGTAAAACTATCGGGTGCGCGGTTTTCGATCTTGGTGGGCGCCGGTGCGCGTTTGGCGCGCGCTCTGATGCAATTCTTTCTCGATCGCGCATTTGCCAAGGGTTACATCGAAGTCGTTCCACCGGTCCTGGTCTCGCGTACCACTATGTGGTCGACAGGTCAACTGACCAAATTCTCCGACGCGATGTTCCGCGATTCTGAAGCCGAGCTGTTTTTGATCCCGACGGCCGAAGTGCCGCTCACCGCACTGCATGCGCAAGAGATTCTCGAAGCCCAAACACTCCCCCGAAAGTATGCGGCGTACACTGAGTGTTTTCGCAAAGAAGCGGGAGCTGCGGGAAAAGATACGCGCGGGATCGTGCGGCAACACCAATTCGAAAAAGTAGAACTGGTCTGGATTGCCGATCCGAAGCAATCGGCGCAAGCGTTGGAACTCTTAACTGCCGACGCCGAAGCATTGCTGCAAGAGTTACAACTCCCTTACCGGGTCGTTGCGTTGTGCGCGGGCGACGTCGGATTCAATGCATCAAAAACATATGACATCGAGGTATGGGTACCGAGCGCGCAAGCGTATCGCGAGATCAGCTCCTGCTCCAACTGCACCGACTTTCAGGCGCGCCGCGCATCCATTCGCTTACGGCGTGCCCCGCAAGCCAAGCCGGAACTCGTGCACACGTTAAATGGCTCGGGCCTTCCCATTGGTCGCACTTTGCTGGCAATTCTCGAAAACTTTCAGCAAAGCGATGGATCGATCGCGATTCCGGCGGCGCTGCAGCCATACATGCAGGCCGAGACGATCGTTAGTTAGATAGGGACTTGAGGTACGCCGCGAGCGCATTCACGTACGGCGAGCCACCCTCTGCACTCAACCGTGGTCCACGCCGGCTTTCGATAATCACGCTGGTGCGATCGGGATCGATGCTTTGAAGTGTGCAGGTCAATCGCTCGGAATCGATGAGGCCGAATGCGGCTTCGATGGACCCGTGCGGAACATCGGCTTCGCGGACGATACCGCCTAAAACATTTTCGATGCCGGTGACACATTTTGCAAAGACTGCTTCCACGGGTGCGGCGACCTCCACGCGGCGCGTTGGGTGCAGAATTAAACGCTCTCGCGGCCGGGTTCGGAGCCATTTAAATAGGAAGCTCAACCTTTGACAAACGGTTCCGACGCAAGCACGCGTTGCGCCCCCGGCAGCGCGTTGAGGCGAGCAACGAGGTCCCCGATATCCGGCTCGCCCTGAAGCTCCAAACTGTAACGAAATTCTACCGATTGGTGCCCGTGCTCGGCTTCAAACGACTGCAACGCGCCGCTCTCGAAACCGCAGCCGAATTCACGAAAGAGATTTTCGATTGGCTTGCGCGAGAGTTGGCTCGGATCGCCTTTGACGAGCAGCGTAAGTTTGTGGGGCATATGAAAGATCCGCATCAAATCGGAGTCAGACACAAGAAGTGCGGCGATCGTGATGCCTGTTGCAACCAAGCCGGCGTACAGGCCAAACGCATTCGAATATCCCAATAACAACCCGACTGCTGCCGCCATCCAGATACTGGCTGCGGTCGTAAGCCCGTGTGCCGTAATCCCCTGACGGATAATCGCACCCGCTCCCAAAAAACCGATGCCGACAACGACATACGACGGAATTCGCGTGTCATTTAAATGCGCGCCCATGGCCGTAAAGGAAGCGGACGCTGCGGCCACAATGAGATGCGTACGAAATCCGGCAGCTTTGTGCGCCGCCTGACGTTGGAGTCCGATCGCGCCACCTAAAACCGCTGCGCCCACAATCCCAAGCAAGGGGGAAAACGTAAAGCTCTCCACAACAGTAAATCGTTCGCTCGGAACTCGTCGGGCTCCGCTCATCGTTTTTTGTCAATGCCGTAACCACTACGCCGACATCTCCGCCGATCACACAGCGCTATGCGACGACGATGACCGGTCTTTACGGCCCTGCCGGACCCTTCACCGGTTTGCGGACATTGCGGATTTACAATGACGGTATTGTTCAGGGAACCTTTTCGACGGCCGACGGGCCACAGTTGAGTTTGTGGCGCAGCAGCTCGCTAAGGGAACCTACAACTGCCACGATTCCGGTGAAACGGGGTAACGCAGCATATTGCGCTTAAATCCGGTTAAACGGTTGTTGATGCCGTCAAAGTACGTCTCATAGTAAATGGGAACGACCGGCAGCGCTTGATGAATCAATGCTTGCATTGCAATAAAGTCACGCTTCCGCCGTATTGGATCCGCAGTCGTTTGTTGATCGGCAAAGAGCCGTTCAAAACGCGGGTCACAATACCGTGAGATGTTGCTGCCGTTCACGGTTGCTTGCGCGCAACTAAAGACGATCGATTGCTCGGGATCGGCGCCGCCGAGCCATCCGTCGATTGAAATAGTGAATCTCGCGTTGCGTACCGGTCCGCTAGGCGCATTGAAGACCGACACCGGAAATGTCTTAATCGTTACTTGAATACCGGCGGCAGCCAGCTGCTGTTGCACGATCGTCGCAAGACGCGCGAGCAACGGATTTCCGGACGTCGTCACCAGAACGGCTGCAATCGGTTTCGGTCCTGCAAATGTGCGCGCACGCCGTACATCGTGAGGATAAGGCTGAATCGAAGGATCGTGCGCGGCCAATCCGGGCGGCAGAAACGACGCCGCAATTGGAAACGCGTCCTCGAAGGCTTTGCGCAACTGCACGAGATCGACGGCATGAGCGATGGCGCGGCGAATGCGCAGCTCACGCGTTGGCCCGCGTGAAAGTTGCAAACTCAGCCACTCGGTCGCGTTCTCCGGAGTCCCCAGCAAACGCACCGAGCGATCGCCCTCGATATCGGCCAGGTGCTCCGGCAATACGCGGGCGACGTCAACCTCGTGGGTTTTCAGCGCGAGCAGCGCGGAGTTCATGTCGGGGATCATGCGCAGAATAACGGAATCCAATTTGGGCGTCGGCTGGAAGTATGGATTCCGCTCGAGCACGATTTCATCGCCGCGCCGCCATTGCCCGACGCGAAATGGCCCGGTGCCAAATGCGCGGTCTTCCCAACGGGCGCGCTGGAGCTGCGTTGAAGAAAACGCATGCGCGGGGAGAATGCCGAACGCAAAATCGGATTGCGCAAAAAGATCGCTGACGGCTGCATTCCAGCGACGTTTCAAACGGATGATGACGGTGTGCGCGTCAGGCGTCTCGAGCGACGCAATACGGCGATAGGCATCTTGAGACAAAACCGGATTGCGCGAATCCATAATCGCGCGATATGTGAATGCAACATCGGCGGACGAAAGCGGAACGCCGTCGGCAAACCGGATGCCGCGGCGAAGGTGGTATACAATGCGCCTGCCATCGGCGGAGACATCGCCATTCGCACGGCTGGGGATACGCGTCACCAGCACCGGCACGAGCCGGTTGCGTTCGTCAAGACCAATGAGCGTTTGGCAAATCAACAGATCATAACCGATCGTATCTTGATCGTGTGCCAGCAATGGATTGAGCGATGAAGGATCGGAGAGATCGGCGATGCGTAAAACGTGAGCAGCGTGTTGTTTCGATCCGCTGCCCGCGCAGGCACAAAGAGTAACGGCTAAAGCGATCGCGATAGTACCGCGCATGCGCGCCGTCTTCGCATGTCCGGTGATTAGGCCATGCAAGCAAACAGCAGTCTGGCGGGGAAAAGGCCGCCTATGACGACACGCAAAGATTTTTTGGCGACCTCCCTACTTGCCGCTTCGGTGACCGGCGACGCCATTGCTCAAGCCGGCAGCTCGGCAAACACGCAGTTTGATGATGCGCATTTCCGTCGAGTCATTGCACGCTCCGCGAGGCATAAGCACATGTTCGCTGCCGGGAGCATTAGCGGCGGAGCGATCGTCACCGCCATGTTTAACACATACTACGTCTACGAACGTGTGTTGCGCACACCCGCCTCCGATGTTTTCATGGCCGGCGTGCTCTATCATGGTTTGGCCGTTGCGCTGGCATTGAACGACCACGCTTGGAATGACGTCATCAGCCCGGCAGCGTCGTCCTTTCCCTCGGCGTTTCGCTCGGATCTGCAATCGTTGCGCCCGACCTCGGGAAATCCGATGTTGCGGGGCGGATCGAACGCGGCGATTTCCGGGTTGGTCTCGCGCGGTGCCGTCTTCTTTGTGTGCCGCAATGCGTTACTGGGAGTAGCGGGCGCGGCGGGTAGCGCCATTGGACGGCCGCCGGCCGATGTTTACGCCGAACTATCGCGCAATCTGATCAACGGCGCAATGCTGGTCCCGACCGGCGTTTGGGCGATACATGCGCTCCAGGAAGCGCACTTCACGTATCTTCAGACTTCGCTGTGAGCCAATGCTTTGCCGCGCGCCGCGGCGGCTGCAACCAAGGCGGCGGCGACGATTCCGATAAGGTTTGAGATCAACGTTAGCCGGTCGTTCAGCGCCATCGAACCCATCGTTATGCCGCCGAATCCCTGTCCGATCGCAAGATCCATCACGCCGCCTGCGACCATCGCCCCGACGATGAAGAGACCCACAAACACCCACACAATCCGGCGCGGAAACGATTTGCGATAAATTCCGATGAGCGGCAGAATCAAAAGGTCGCCGTAAATAAACGACGTGTTTGCGCCCAACGGAATGCCGGCATTCGCCAAAAATCGCGCTACCGGCACGTTTCCCATCGAGCAGACGAATGTCACGACGGCAATCGCCAACCCCAGCGCAAGCAACAGGACGTAACCAACATACGGTACGGCCTCGACGGTAGTGAGCGCTTGCGCGACCCATGCCGATGGTATGAGCGCGGCCGCAAAACCTGCAAGCAAGTATCCGGTGATGAGTTCCGTGCGCAACATGCGCACGTCGTTCATGGCGGTTTCGCCAATCTCGCGCCACGTTTGTGCTTTTTGCAACGCCAGCCAACCCATCGCTTTACGTCCTTGCGCGATGTCCTGTTGATGTTTGCGGCCGCATGCATAGTAGATTCGCCCTTCAGCCTCGACGGCAAATTCGGGTTCGCCTTCCATGCCGCAGATCGGGCATTCGGTAAGGATAGCTTCGGTTGGCGGCGCGGGCGCTTCCGCGCGAAGTTTCTCCAACTTATCCGTTCCGAAGAAGAGCGTAAAACCTAGGACGACAATCACAATGATAATAGCTCCGCCGAAAAACTCCGCAAAAGCAAACTTCCAGCCGAGCAGCGACCAAAACAAGATGAGGATCGCGATGTTCATGTTCGTGGACGAAATAAGGAACGAAAAAACCGATCGTATATCTGCACCGCGCTGATAGAATCCGCGAGCGGCTGCTGCCGATCCGTATGAACATGCCGACGATATAATGCCAAAGCCGGCACCATTGAGAATGCCGCGCAGGTTCGGCCCAAGGTAGCGCTGCATCGCGGACGGCGTCAGCACGACTTGCACGATCGCCGAAATCAGAAAACCGAAGATAAGGCCGAACAGACTATCCCAGAAAAACTGGAGCGCTTGCAGCAAACCGGCTGCGATTGCATGAATGACGATCATCTCACTTGTTAAATTAATCCTTAGAGCGGTCCAATCTTGCGACGGTAGGTTCTTTCGCTCCGCGAAAGGGCGAAAGCTAGGACCAAGCGCATTACGGAAAGTCGGGCCGGCCGGGACCGCCTGGTGCGGCGCGCACCGCGAGTTTCTTTCAGCCGCCCTCTTTGATCACAATCGTGCCAAGTAGAATAGTCTCCAGAGCGATTGCAAACAGTGTATGGCCGATCGGCAAAAAAGATCGCGACGGTGTTCGGCTCACGCTTCACATTCGAGCAACCGCTTTTGGAAGAAGACCCTAAGTGATTCGGAGAGGGTGAGATTCGAACTCACGGAACCCGCAAAGGTTCAGCGGTTTTCAAGACCGCCGCAATCAACCGCTCTGCCACCTCTCCAAAGCCAATCTTTGAACGCGCCAGAGGGCGTCCCTGTTCGCAGGATTAAATCGGGAGCATGAACTGGGAAGCGCTCAGCGCGATCGCGACGGCTTTTACCGGTTTGGTCATCATGTTCACCGTCATTCTTGGCGTGCGCCAAGCGCGGGCGGCCCTGGATCAAATTAGCGAAGCACATCGTGCCACGCAGCTTGACGGCATGATGCGCGTTTTCGAGCAATTCGATGACGAGCGTTTCGTCCGTGGTCGTGAGTATATTATGCGCGATCTGGCGGCGAGAATGGACGAACCCGACTTCGAAAATTATCTTCGCGTTACGACGCCGGCCCATTTTCCGTGGTCAAAGACACTCAGCACATTAGAACGCATCGGCGTTTTCGTTCGGCTTGGACTCCTTGAGGGAGAACCGTTTTACTACAACTGGGGCAACATGATTGTCGTCACCTGGAAGAATCTGAAGCCACTTGTCGAGCTGCAGCGCAAGGTGCGCGACAATCCATATCTTTGGAAAGATACCGAGTGGCTTGCCGATGATGCGAGTCGCTTCGCGCGCAAATTCTTCGCGGAAAATCCGCGCACCAGGCCCAGCACCGGTGAGCCGTTTACGCTAGATGCTTTTGATAGCGGGAGCCGCTAACGCACCGCTAGGGCTGCGTCGGCGGATCGCTCGCCGGGAACGAGTCCGCAACTGTCTTATCGTAATCGTCGAGATTGCGCTCGCCCTGCGGTTTCTTTTCCTTGTTTTGATCGGAGTCGTCCGGCGGTGCCGGAGTCTGTTTGTCTTCACGGTCCATAGCTTGCGTCGTACCCACACATGAGGGCGCGGCACACTCAACGAGTGCCAGCGCCCAGCCGTGCTCGGTCCGCAAACGCGCTAGATAGCCGCGTTCGCTCCTGCCATAAATGTGATAGCCCGCATTCAGCGCCTCGCGCAGGGAAAGAAAAACGACAACTCCGCTCATAGCCGCGCTCGTTTAAGCAATGCGAACCTGTGAATCCCTGTCGAGAGCGGGTATAAACGCTCGAATTCGACCCTTCTGCCGCAGAAAGTTGTGCACAATCCGTGCACAGACAGTGAATGCCTGTGAACGAGCGGGCCTCGTGCCCGGATTCGGCAAAATCTAGGCCATGGCGCCCAAAACGGTTGAGCAACTTTCATACGGATCCTATTTGCACTTGGACGAGTTGCTGGGGCTGCAACGGCCGCTCTCGTCGCCTGCGCACCACGATGAGATGCTCTTCATTATCATTCACCAGGTCTACGAGTTGTGGTTCAAGCAAATGCTCCACGAACTCGAGGCGGTCAAACGCGATCTCGATCGCGACCAACTCTTACCGGTAGCCAAACATTTTCGCCGCATCGACACGATTCAGCGATTGCTCGAAGCGCAAGTCGATATTCTGGAGACAATGACGCCGCACGAATTCAACGCGTTTCGCGATCACCTCAACCCGGCCAGCGGCTTTCAATCGGTACAGTTTCGCGAAATAGAGTTTTTTGCGGGCACGCGCAACACCGAAGCG
>DASYYA010000076.1:0-6314 GCA_035934355.1 Candidatus Rubrimentiphilum sp.
TTGCCGATAAAAGAGCAAACCGGAGTTGCGCAAGTGGAATGGATCCGCTACGCGCCCACGATTCCAAGCCGCCTCGTCGTCTCGTACACCGCATAATGCTCGACTGGATCGATAGGCGAACCGGCTTCGTCACTATGACGAAGAACTTCCTGACCGAGGACATCCCCGGCGGCGCCAGCTATTGGTATGTTTTTGGCAGCGCGACGCTCTTTACAATGATCTTGCAGATCGCAACGGGGATCTTCCTGACGTTCTTCTACGCTCCGTCCGCGCTGACCGCGTGGGAATCCACCAAGGCGATGTACGACCACCCGTTCCAGCACTTCGTACTCAGCCTGCATTACTGGGGCGCATCGGCGATGATCGCGCTGTTGTTCTTGCATCTGCTGCAAGTCGTGATTTGGGGCGCATATAAATCGCCGCGCGAGATTCAATGGATCGTCGGCGTGCTGCTTCTGCTGGTTACGCTCGTGCTCGGACTTACCGGTTATCTGCTGCCGTGGGATATGGATGCCTATTTTGCTTCCCAAGTCGCGATCAATCTGACGCTCAACGTTCCGCTGATCGGCGGCTGGATTCAACAATTCGTGCAGGACGGCACGACGATGGGAACGCTTACGATCAACCGTTTCTTCGGGTTGCACGTGTGGTTAATGCCGGCGATCTTGGTGTTGCTTGCCGGCGCGCACTTGACGATCTTCCGTCACAATGGCCCCGCGGGACCGCCGGTGGAAGATCCGCGTCCGCTGCGCAAAGGCCGTTTCTGGCCCGATCAACTTTTCATGGATACGGTTGCATCGTTTCTCGTGTTGATCTTTATCGTGGCCTTGGCTGCATTCTGGCCGCCGTTTCTCGACGTCAAAGCCGATCCGACCGTACAATTCACGCCTTATCCGGCGTGGTATTTTCTCGATCTCTTCGGACTGCTCAACTTAGTTCCCGGCGATTATGAAATCTTCGGCGCCATTATCATTCCGGGCGTGGCTACTGCAATATTACTCCTGCTGCCATGGATCGATCGCAGCACGACGCGCGCCACGGGCTCGCGCAAGTTTACGCTTTGGCTCCTAGCATGTTCGCTTGCGATCATCTGGGGATTGACGATCTGGAGTCAGCTCTCGATCATGGGCAAACAGGCTGCAGTGGCAACCGGCGGAACGGCGGCCACAGCTGCGGTCGAACAAGCAAATCTCATTAAAGGTGGCGGCAGCAACATCGCACCTCCAAGTACGACCGCCGCGGTCAGTGGCGCGGCCAAGGCCGGACAAGCCGTATACTCGCAAAATTGTTCCAGCTGCCATGGACCTGCCGGCGCCGGAATGCCGCCCACCTTCCCGCCGCTTGTGAGCAATCCGTTTGTGACCGGCGATCCGAAGCAAGTGATCGCGACGGTGCTGAATGGAAAGAGCGGTCCGACGACCGTGAACGGTAAGACGTATAACGGTCAGATGCCCGCGTGGAAGAGCCAACTCTCGACCAAAGATATCGCGAACGTGATCACCTATATTCGTTCGGGGCTCGGGACCAATAACGCCGGTGCGGTAAGCGCAGCCGACGTTGCGAGCGCTAAGAAATAACGATCAACTGCGGCACTTCGCGCCGCCGTAAAGAAAGAGATTAGCCTGCCCGAACTGCGCGATTAGCCGGCGTTGCCGGCCGAATGTCGTTTGCGTGAACGCGAGTTTTTTCGGGGCGACCACCCAAGTGCGCGCGGATCCGCAAATGATGCTTTTCGGATCCACACCGTCGGCAGCTCGCATGTCGCCGGGAGCCGCGAATACCTGCACCGGTGGGCGCGTATAGAAAACCAGCGCATTCCCGCCGGAGAAATCCTGAATGGCCACGGCATCCCCGGGCCGCCGGCGTTCGTCAATGATGGTAGCGAGATGGGGAACCGGCTTAAACCTCTCCGCTTGAGGTAACGCCAGCAACGCGAGGAAACTCAGTGCCAGCACCATCGAGAGCGACAGCGCGTAGGGCGCCGCCGGCGCGTATCGGCGTGTTAAGAGCGCCGCAAATGCAATCAACGAGCCGGCAAATATTGCCGCACCGATCCAAATAAGGCTCATCTCCGCGTCATAGAGTTCGGTTGTTAGGCGGTTGTCACGCGAGAACCAGACAATCGCGACCGCAACCATCAAGATCGTAACCGGCACGGCGGCAGTCGAGATCAATGCAGAACTGCTGGGTACGCGTTCAACCGCGCGATCGAAATACAACGCTACCAACAGTGCAAATGCCGGCAGTTCGAGCGCGATGTAATTTGGCAGCTTCGTGCGGGCAAAGCTGAAAAACAGCAATGGCACCACGATCCACATGAGCGCCAACCGGATCATCTGTTGCATTTGACGCTCCGGCGTGGTGGTCGCCGGGGCTTTCAGCCGGCGCACTCCGGATGCCAATGCGGACGGAAAAAATGCGATCCAGGGAAAGAATCCGAGGATCAAGACCGGCAGATAATACCAGAACGGACCGCTTTGATTTTCGATCGTTCCGGTGTAGCGGCCAAACGTGTAGTGGCCAAGCAGTTCGCCGATAGCTGTCACTCCTGCGCGTGACCACAGCGCCGCAAACCACGGCCCTGCGATGAGAGCGAATAGCAGTACTCCGGCAATCCACCCGCGCCAGCTCGGTGGCCGGGCGTGTGACGCGCGCCGTTCCCACAAGTAATACGGAACCATAACCAGCAACGCTGCGACCGGCGCGACCGGTCCTTTTGCCAAAAAACCGAGCGCCGCGGCGATCCACCCGTAGATAAAATAACTACTCCGCCCCGTTTGAATCGCGCGAAACCACCAAAAGATCGTGGCGGCAACCGCTAAATCCAAGAGCGCGTCCATAATGGCAAGGCGGCCGACAACCGCTTGCATCAGCGCAGTCCCCAGAATCGCGCCGGCGTACACGCCGGCGCGCGTGCCCGCCTGGCGCGCGACCGCATAAGCCGTCATGCCGCTCATTGCGATCGTGCCGAGCGCTGACGGCAGACGCAACGCGAATGACGTCACTCCAAACAGCTTCGCGCTGATTGCCGCAAACCAGAAATAGAGCGGCGGCTGTACAAACCAAGGCGCGCCGTTAAAATGCAAGACGATCCAGTCGCGGGTCAACAATATTTCACGCGCGACTTCGCCATAGGCGGTTTCACTGTTGTCCCACAACGTGCCGCTGCCGAGACCCGGCAGGGTGATGAGCGCGGCGATCGCCGCACCGATCAAGCCGGCGCGGAGTGGAGTACGCATGTGCTGCAGTTTTGGGCAGTCATCCATCGAAGTCATGCGCGCAGTGTCTTTGCCAATAACGCTCGATCTTCGCGACCGCTTGGCGCTCGTCGTTGGAGGCGGCGAAGCCGCGCACAGAAAGGCAAGTGCGTTGCTGGCTGCGGGAGCCCGCGTGCGTGTCGTTGCCCCATCGGTATGCGAACCATTACAGGAGCTCGCGCGTCAAGCTGCCATGGAAATGCGCCAACGCGCCTACGAATCGGGCGACATGGCGGAGGTTTTTATTGCGGTTGCTGCCACCGGCGATGACGCGGTCAATGCCCGGGTGGTGACCGATGCGAAAAATGCGCGAGTTCTTGTATGTGATGCATCCACGCCCGAGCGCGGCGACTTCGCGTTTTCGGCGACCGTGCAGATTGGCGATCTCACGTTTGCGGTTGATACGGGCGGCGCTGCGCCGGCCTTTGCTAAACGCTTGACCGGCGAGCTGCGCGAGCACTTTGGCGAATCCTATGGGGCGGCGGTGCGCACGTTGCGCCGCATGCGTTCCTATGTCAAGGCGGAGCTTCCCAAGAACGAACGTGCCGGTGTTTTGCGCGCACTCGCCGGCCTTCCGGTAGAACAGCTGGCGGCTCCTCGGGTCGAATCGGTGATCTGCGCGACCCGCGGAAGCGCGCTCGCAATGATTCAAGCTCGCACCGTCGCAGCCAAGCTCGCGCTGCGCGGCATCGCGACGACGTTTTTAACCGTGACGACCACCGGCGACCGCGTAATCGATCGCCCCATTGCGGCGATTGGATCCGAGAGTCTTTTTGTCAAAGAATTAGAGATGGCGTTGCGCGCGGGCGATGCGCACTACGCCGTTCATTCATGCAAAGATCTTCCCAGTGAGCTACCGGCAGATATGCACATTGCCGCGATTTCAACACGAGTGGATCCGCGCGATGTTTTTTGCAGTGAGCGTTACGCAAACTTGGCTGCGTTGCCGCCAGGATCGCGTGTCGGCACGTCGAGCAATCGCCGGCGGGCTCAATTGGCTGCACTGCGCAACGACTTGGAATATGTGGATCTTCGCGGCAATGTGGACACACGTTTGCGGAAGCTGCGCGAAGGTCAATACGAGGCGATTGTTCTGGCGGTCGCCGGCTTGCAGCGTTTGGATGCGCGCGCGACCCACATGCAGCCGTTCTCGTTGAATGAAATCGTGCCGGCGGCCGGTCAAGGCGCGCTGGCGCTCGAAGTGCGCGCGGCCGATGCCGAACTTGCCGCCGAGCTGCGCGATGGTGTTAATGACCACGCCGCCGAACTCGCCGTCGCCTGCGAGCGGGCGGCGCTGCGCGAGCTGCGCGGCGGGTGCCAGGCACCGATTGGCGTGCACGCATGGTTCGAGAACGATACGTTGCACGCGGTCGGAGCGGTTGCCGCGATGGACGGAACGCACGTAACGCGCGCCGAGCTTCGCCGCGCCGCGGCGGCAATCGAAGATGCCGAACGGCTTGGAATCGAGTTGGGGGCCGCGCTTGACGCAACCCAGCCTCTCTCCGGAAAACTTGTGGTGCTTCCGAGAACTCAAGAGCGCCCGAGCCGTATTGCCGCAGCGCTGCGCGAGCAAGGCGCCGAAGTCGTCGAAATGCGTTCCGGCGAAGCCGAACCGGCGGATTTGCGAGAACGCATTCCGGATGTGATCGTCTTCGCGTCGAGCGGATCGGTCGGAGCCGCCTCGGCCTATCTCTCGCGAGTCCACCGGTTCGACCGCCGGCCGGCCATCGTGGCGATGGGTCCGGCAAGTTCGGCGGCAGCCCACGCCGCAGGCTTTACCCCGGATTTGGTGGCACCAGAAGCAGCGGTCGAGGCACTCGTGACCGCCGTTGGGGCGTTGTATAAGAAATGATGATCACCAAACTTCGTCAAGCGATTCGTCCGCGCAGGCTGCGGCGCAACGCGACGATTCGCGCGCTCGTTCGCGAGCACCGTATCGCGCCCGCGCGGCTGGTGCAGCCATTGTTTGTCGTCGAAAATCCGGCAGCTGCCGGCCCGATTGGTTCCATGCCGGGTATCGAACGTTATACCGTCGAGGGCGCCGTGCACGAAGCGCGCACGTTGGATGCGCTTGGTTTAGGCAGCGTTCTGCTCTTTGGCATTCCGGAGATGAAAGATGCCGTCGCAACGCGCAACGCCGATCCCCACGGTGTTGTACAGCGCGCCGCGCGAGAAATCAAAGCAGCTCTTCCCCATATGGTCGTCATTGCGGATCTCTGCAATTGCGAATATACCGACCACGGTCACTGCGGCATCCTGAATGAACGCGGCGACGTTGCCAATGACGCAACGGTCGAAATCCTCGTGCGCACGGCGCTCAGCTATGCGCACGCCGGAGTGGACGTCGTCGCACCATCTGACATGATGGACGGGCGCGTGCACGCGATCCGCGAAGCGCTCGATTCCGAAGATTTTGAAGAGATCGCAATCATGGCCTACAGCGCCAAGTACGCGTCGGCATTTTATGGTCCGTTTCGCGAAGCTGCCGAATCGACGCCGCAGTTTGGCGACCGCCGCACGTATCAAATGGACCCGGCAAATGTACGCGAGGCAATGCGCGAATTGGCGCTCGACGTCCAAGAAGGGGCCGACATCGTCATGGTCAAGCCGGCGCTTGCGTACCTGGATGTCGTGCGCGCCGCACGGGAGCGATTCGACGTGCCGATCGCCGTTTATAACGTCAGCGGCGAGTATTCAATGCTAAAAGCCGCTGCG
The DNA here is from genome assembly GCA_035934355.1 of Candidatus Rubrimentiphilum sp. Lineage (GTDB taxonomy): Bacteria > Vulcanimicrobiota > Vulcanimicrobiia > Vulcanimicrobiales > Vulcanimicrobiaceae > Rubrimentiphilum. The sequence continues at coordinate 5,973 of DASYYA010000076.1, forward strand.
CTCAAGGGCTGGATCGACGAAGATCGAGCCGTGGATGAAATGCTGGTGAGCTTTGCACGCGCCGGAGCCGACATCGTCATTACGTATTTTGCCAAGGCGTATGCAGCCAGAGCCCAATAAGCTTGCGATCGTTATTCTCGCAGGCGGCAGGGCGACGCGTTTTCCCAAAAAGCTCGAGAGCGATGCCGGCGGCATTCCGTTGCTGGTGCGCGTCTATCATAACGTGCGCGACGTAGGGCCCGTGTATCTTTCGGGTGGTGAAATTCCCGATTCGCTACGGCGCCGGATCGATTGCCCGATTGTCGCTGATCGGGTTCCACATCGCGGACCGCTCGGGGGTCT
>DASYYA010000088.1:0-7616 GCA_035934355.1 Candidatus Rubrimentiphilum sp.
AGTTGCTTGATCTGCGATTGCTGCTGGGCGGTGAGGTTCAGTCTGCGCAGTTCGCGCATCCATCCGCCGTGATGGCGCCGACCCTGCGTCGTTGTTGGTTCGTTTTGGGTGGGGGTTGATTGAGCGCTTGCGACGATCGGGACGGCCAACACGGCTGCCAAGGCTACCGGAACAAGCGTGGAACGAAAGCTGAACACATGCACTCCTTTGGTTGAGGGGTAACGTCAGAATAACGCGGTGCCCACGCAAAGGTTCTGAGAACGGGATTAGGAGCCGCTAAAAAATAGCTAAGAGCTAGGGACGCGGCTTGATTGCCACGGCCTTTACGCCTTGCGATGCCTGGCTCTCGAAACGAAGGAAGTTCTTCGCGAAAAGCTCGGCCAATTTCTTGGCAGCAACGTCATAGGCAGGTTTATCCGTCCACATATTCTTGGGATTGAGGATCTCCGACGGCACGTCCGGGACACTGAGCGGGATCGTCAATCCAAAAAACGGTTCCTCTTCGAAAGCAACATCCACAAGACGCCCTTCGATCGCGGCGTTGACCATAGCTCGCGTATATGCGATTGCAACGCGTTTGCCGACGCCATATGCGCCGCCCACCCATCCGGTGTTGACGAGCCAGCACGTGACCTTATGTTCGTCGATCTTTTGGCCCAGCAATTTCGCGTAGACGGTCGGATGATGCACCATGAACGGCGCGCCGAAGCACGTCGAAAACGTGGCTTGCGGCTCGGTGATCCCGCGCTCGGTTCCGGCGACTTTCGCGGTGTAGCCCGAAAGAAAGTGATACATCGCTTGCTCTTTGGAGAGCCTGCTGATTGGCGGGAATACACCGAACGCATCGGCGGTGAGCATCACGATCGTACGCGCGTGGCCCGCACGGCTGCCCGGCACGATATTCGGAATGTATTCGATCGGATATGCAGCTCGCGTATTTTCCGTTTTGGCATCGGAATCCAGGTCGAGCTTGCGAGTCTGCTCGTCGTAAACAACGTTTTCCAACACGCTGGCAAAGCGATGCGATGCCGCCCAGATTTCGGGTTCCGCTGATTGCGAGAGGCGAATCACCTTGGCATAGCATCCGCCTTCAAAGTTAAAGACGCCGCTATCCGACCAGCCATGTTCGTCGTCACCAATCAAGGGGCGTCGCGAATCCGCGGAGAGTGTGGTTTTGCCGGTGCCGGAGAGCCCAAAGAATACTGCGACATCGTGTTTGCCTGCGTTGGCCGATGAATGCATCGGCAACACATCGCGCAAGGGCAGCAAGTAATTCATAACCGTAAAGACCGATTTCTTGATCTCGCCGGCGTATTTCGTGCCGCCAATCAGCACGATTCGTTTGGCGAAGTTGACGAGGATAAAGGTTGAAGAGTTGATGCCGTCGCGTTGCGCGTCTCCGGTAAACAGCGCGGCGTCAAGTACTGTAAATTCGGGCGAAAAGTCGCCGGGCGCGCGCTCGGGCACAATAAAGAGATCGCGTGCAAAGAGATTATGCCACGCGAGTTCGGTGATAATCCGCACTGGAAGGCGGTAACGCTCGTCGGCGCCGACGTAACAATCGAGAGAGTAGACTTCGCGCTCGGATAAATACGCGGCGACGCGATCCCAGAGTGCATCGAACACGTCGGGATCGATCGGGCGATTTGTGTCTCCCCAGTCAATATGTTTCTCGCTCGAGGATTCGCGCACGAAGAACTTGTCTTTCGGCGAGCGTCCCGTGTGCGGGCGCGTGTCGACGATTAGCTGACCGCTCTGTCCAAGAACGCCTTCACCGCGGCGCAGGGCGTGTTCGACGAGTTCAGCCGTCGACAGGTTCTCATAGATCCGTGCGGCTTTAAGTGGTTGCGGAACAGTAAGCGTGGCAGTACTCCCCGGCAGGGCCGAAAGCGTGATACAGGCTAAGGTGCGAACGGATGAGATTCGCCGCGTTTACCCTATCCTGCCTGTTGTTAACGGCTGCCGCTGCGGGGGCGACGCTTCCTTTTCACGTCGGTTCCTATGCACCCGGGCCGCTGGACGGTATTACGGACGTTGCGGGCGTCGCGGTCGGCAATATGACAAAAGTCGAAGGCGCCTCGATTCGCACCGGTGCGACCGCTATTCTGCCGGACGCCGATCCGTGGAATCACAAAGTCTCAGCGGCAACGATCGCGTTCAACGGAAACGGTGAGATGACCGGAACGCATTGGGTTAACGAAGCGGGATACCTCGAGACGCCGATCGTCTTAACCGATACGCTCGACATCGGCCGCGCGAATGACGGCGCAGTCAGCTGGATGATTGCGCACCATCCGCAGATCGGAATTACCGATGACGTTCCGCTTCCCGTGGTCGCCGAATGCGACGATCAGTTGCTCAACGATATTCAAGCACGCGCGATTGGTGCCCAGGATGTTGTGCACTTGCTAAATAGCGCGCGCCCGGGGCAATTCGCTCGTGGAAGCGTAGGCGCCGGCACCGGAATGCGCGCGTTTGGTTTTAAGGCAGGCATCGGATCGGCATCGCGCGTGTTGCCGCAAGAACTCGGCGGATATACTGTCGGCGTTCTCGTGAACGACAACACGGGCTCCACTCGCACGCAATTAACGATTGCCGGCGTGCGCGTCGGCGAAGCATTGCGCAACGAGTATCGAACCATATTTCCAAAACGCGTTTCGCTGCACGGTCGAATGGCTTCCGGCAGCATCATTATTGTAATTGCGACCGACGCGCCGCTCGATTCGCGCCAACTGCATGCAATTGCGTTGCGCGCCGCACTCGGAATGGGCCGAGTCGGCTTGACCAGTGATGTCGGTAGCGGCGACTTGTTTATCGCATTTAGTACGGGCTACCGTTTTGAGCGCGCGGCGAATTTTGTGATTCAAGCGCCGACGACGCAAATTGTTGAAGATAGCGGAACCCTCAACGCCCTCTATCGCGCGACTGCAGATGCGACCGAAGCGGCGATCTATAACGCGCTGTTCAGCGCAACGACCATGACGGGACGCGATGGAATAACCGTGTACGGTTTACCGGTCGCTCGCGTCCTCCAGATGCTCCATCAAGCAGGGGTACAGTGAGTCGGATTCCGCTGGGCGTTGTCGGTCATTTTTCGGTGGCAGTGAACGATCCCGAACGCAGCGCAAGGTTCTGGACGCAGAATTTCGATCTGAAGGAAATATTCCGATTTGAAGAAGGCGTTGCCGTCGGTAACGACGCCATTACAATCGCGCTCTTTAAAGGAAAGCCGAATCCGGAAACACTCGAACATATGTCGTTTCATCTGACGGACATGGTGGCGTTGCGCGCCGCTCTGGAAACACTGCGGCGCAATGGCGTCGAGCTCGAAGATCCGGGCGATGAGATCGGTCCGGAAGCGCCGGGCTCGCCGCACATGGGCTTGTGGTTTCATGATCCCGACGGTTATCGCTTCGAGCTCTCAGTACAATAACAGGCGCATCCGCGCTGCGCGCCCCCCGTCGGCAAAGCCGCCGGGGCCTCCGGCCTTCGGCCCATCTGCATCACGTCGATGGTAACGCAGTCTTCTTAGGAAGGTTTGCGAGCTTCGAAGGCACAGAGTAAGCGGCCTAACAGTGGCTGGTTTTTGTTCGTAACAAACCATGGTGGTTTGATAAGCGGCCGGAACGGCGCTCGCACGACGGATTTCTCTGCGTTCGCGAGCAGATAGGCGTTGTGCACAACGCCCGTTGACCCACCGTAGTCACCCCACGGTGTTTCCGCCAGAAAATAGCCGACGCCCGCCCAAGCGTTGACCCCGACACACCCGTAACGCAGTTGCTCGAGCGCGTGCTGCATAGCGTCCTGCATTTCGGCTTCCGTCCGAGGATCGACGAGCACATTGGCGCCCAATGTGCCCGACAGCGTATCGTTGGCAAAATCGACCGCACGATGCAGAAATTCGCAGGCGTCGCCCGGTAAGCGTACGCCAAAGAGCGTGTTGCAGAATGCCTCACGATCGAACGCCGGACTGGGCGATTGCGCGCTGAGCCACACGATCGAGCTCGGGCTCTGCGTGAATTGCGCCCGCCGGTCGGCCGTGCCTGGATAATAGTCCGGCCGCGGCTCGAGTGTTTGCATGACATTTTCCGTTTCGTGGATCAAGAGGTCGGTAAACGGCCATTTCTCCGGAAGTATTAACACTTGCGCTGCGATGCAATTAAAGCCGGCGTTATGGCGCTTCTGCGTTACGATGTGCTCGGCCTGAAAGCGCAGATCGCGCGACGTCCACTCGCCGGGCAGGACAATCGTCGGCGTTACGTTCCCGAGCTCCGCCGTTACCGGCTTGTCGCCGGCAGAATGTTTGAGCGCATCGTACGTGGCGCGGCTACCCGTTAAGTGGATCCGGTCGATCGCGGGATCGGCGCATAACGCGGCGCCAACATCTGCCCCGCCTGAGATAAATGCGAGCGCTCCCGTTTCGATCAACGGTCGAAACGCATCTTCGAATATGGAGCGTAACGGATCCATTATCGGATTGAGTTTTATCGTGCAAACGGCATTGTATGCAATCAGAAAATAGAGCGCATCGAGTAACGGTATGCTCGTAATGTTTCCAGCGCCGAGAATCGCAACGCGTTGTGTCTGCGCCGGAGGAGCGACAAACTGTGGCTGAGACGAGCGTAAGAACACCTCGGCGGTGATGCCCGCAAGGAGCACGCGATCGGCAAGATCGACTGGAAAGACCCGAACAATTGCATTGCCCGCGCGATCGTGACGAACCGGGGCGCCGGGCAAAGCCGGTTGACCGCAGGTCGCGATTGCACGCATCGTCCGAATGTAGCGATTGATCGCGTAAAGCACCGCCCAAGGTCCCGAGAGCCACTCCTCGCCGATGTAGGAGGAGGACCGGCGCAACCGTTTGATCTCGCCGGCGCGGGCGACCCAGTGCGCCGCGGCGGCGTGGACGCAGCCTCGGGTGGCTCGGAGCAGCTCGAGCTTGCTTTGTATAGGCATCGCAGCCCACGTCGCGCGCATAGCCGGACCTTCGAGCGCACTGGGGCGGCAGCCCGCGCTACAATGAACTCTATGAAACACAAGCGCAAGCGCCGGAAAAGGGCGGTAGTGGCGCCGCTGGGGCCGCCGACCAACCTGCGCCCCGCCGGCGCGCACCGCAACAAGAAAAAGTATGACCGCAAACGCAGCAAAGCCGAACTCGCCGATGAGGCCGCCGAGCAGGAATAGCGAGCGCGCGGCCGGGGTAAAAACGCTACCAGAGGTGCATTGTGAACCGCTTTTGTGCTGAACTTATTATTACGCTTGACGACGGGAAAACGGTCTGCGAGGGATTCAATCAGGCGGAGATGGCGCAGTTCACGCGGCAACGGATGCTGAAACGGTTGCACGATGGGTTGCCGCTCGTCCATTACGACGGGGAGCGCATCGAGATCCCGTCGGAACGTGTCGCCGATGTGAGTGTGGTCGTCCACGATTTGATTCCGGCATAAAATTTAACCCTGCGACCGATACGAAGCGCCCGGCAATTTCGCCGGGCGCTTGGGTTTTGGGCCGGGAGTGCCGAACGTGCGAGCTCCAGAGTGCCCGAGTTCGTCCATCTGCACGTCCACAGCCAGTATTCTTTGTTGGACGGCGCTTGCCGCATCCAAGATCTCTGCCGCCAGGCAGCGGAGCAAGGGAGTTCCGCAATCGCGCTCACCGACCACGGCGTGATGTACGGCGCTATGGAATTTTACTATGCCGCGCGCGAACACGGCCTCACGCCGATTCTCGGGTGCGAAGCCTATCTTGCCCCACGCGGCCGTTTCGATCGTTCGGCGCGTGAAGAAGCGCATGTAACGTTGCTGGCGGCCGACTTTATCGGCTACCGCAACCTGAGCGCGCTCGTTTCCAAAGGTTTCCTCGAAGGCTATTATTACAAACCGCGCATCGACTTGGAGCTGTTAGCCAAACACAACGAAGGGCTCATCGCGCTTTCGGGATGTTTGTCGGGTTTGGTTGCAGCGCCGCTCTTGGCCGGCAAGGTGGAGAAAGCCCGAGAGGCCGCGATTACCTACCGCCAGATCTTTGGCGATCGTTTTTACCTGGAGATGATGCGTCACGGCATGCCGGAAGAGGAGAAGATCAATGCCGCTTTGGTACCGCTGGGACGCGAGCTCGACATTCCGATTGTCGCCACCAACGATTCGCATTATGTGCATCGCGAAGATGCTCCCGCACACGACGTGCTGCTCTGTATCGGAACAGGCAAGACTGTTTCTGATGAAAATCGCATGCGCTTTTATTCGGACGAATTCTATCTCAAGACCGCGAGCGAAATGCGCGATGCCTTCGGGGATCTGCCCGAGGTTTGCGACCGCACCGTAGAGATTGCCAAGCGCGTGGACATCCGTATTCCGGAGCGCATATTCAACGTGCCGGCGTTCCCCGTGCCGCAAACGAATTTGCTCGAGGAACGCACCGCAGAATCATTCCTGCGAGAGCTCTGCGAGCAAGGGTTGAGGGAGCGTTACGGTGCCGAACGCGCCCAGTCCGATCGAACGCTGCGCGAACGGCTCGATTACGAGCTATCAGTCATTACGAAGATGGGCTACGCGTCGTATTTTTTGATCGTCTGGGATTTCATCAAATATGCCAAAGATAACGGCATCCCGGTCGGTCCAGGGCGAGGTTCCGCGGTCGGATCGCTGGTCTCGTATTGCCTGAAAATCACCGATCTCGATCCGCTCAAGTACAATCTGTTGTTCGAGCGCTTCCTGAACCCGGATCGCATATCAATGCCCGATATCGATACCGATTTTTGTGTCGAACGCCGGGATGAGGTCATCGCGTACGTAACCGAAAAATACGGCAGCGACCGGGTCGCGCAGATCGTAACGTTTGGCACGATGGCGGCGCGCGCTGCGATTCGCGATGCTGGGCGCGCGCTCGGGATCCCCTTGCCGGATGTCGATCGCGTTGCGAAAATGATTCCGTCGGGCCCGACGGGGCTTTCGATTTCACAAGCGCTGGAGCAAATACCCGAACTCAAACGCTTGTACGGCAGCTCGCCGGCAACGCGCAAATGGCTCGACACCGCAAAATCGATCGAAGGCCTTGCGCGCAACGCCGGGACCCACGCTGCCGGTGTCGTGATTTCAGCGGGTCCTCTTATTGAATATACGCCGCTTGCGAAAACCGACGCCGGAGTAACGACGCAATATGACATGACGTGGGTCGAACGGATCGGGCTGCTCAAGATGGACTTCCTCGGACTGCGCAACCTTACCGTCATGGCGAACGCGGTCGAGGAGATCCGTCGCACGGCCGATCCGTCATTCGATCTGGCAAAAATCCCCGATGACGATCGTAGAACGTACGAAATGCTCAGCCGCGGTGAAACTGTCGGCGTCTTTCAATTAGAATCCGAGGGAATGGTGCGCGTTTGCACCGAGCTGCGTCCCAATGAATTCAACGATATCATTGCGCTCGTCGCGTTGTTTCGTCCGGGTCCAATGGAATGGATTCCGCAGTACATCAACAACAAACATGGGCGCTCGCACCCGCAACATCTGCATCCGAAACTGGAAGCGATTCTCGAACAAACCCATGGGATCGCGATTTTTCAGGAACAAGTCATGTTGATGACCCGCGACCTCGCGGGCTTCAGCGTGGGCGAG
>DASYYA010000147.1:0-26896 GCA_035934355.1 Candidatus Rubrimentiphilum sp.
TAAAAATCTCGCGCCTCGGCTTCGCGGCCGGCCGGCATTGCGAGCTGCACGTGATCGTACGCAATGAAGGCGTCGCCATGTTTTGCGGTCGGCGTTTCCTCGCGAATCTCATCGGTAAGTTTCGCTTTGAGTGCATCTCTGCTTGCCCCAAGCTCGAGCAACGCTTGGGCAGCGTGACTCTCCGATTCGGCGACGATGCCCAGCAGTAGATGTTCCGTCCCGATATAGGTGTCATGCAACTCATGCGCTTCCTGAAACGCCAGTTCGATCGCACGCTTAGCGCGTGGCGTGAAAACCATTTCCTGGAGAGCCGGCTCCTTTCGGCGCAATGTTCCTTCGATTTTATCTTTGAGAACATCGCAATCGATGCCGGAGGACTGAAGGAGCTTTGTGCCTGCGGTGTTGGGCAAAGCAATGACTCCCAGCAGAAGATGTTCGGTTCCAATATAATTCTGACCAAGCCGCTGCGCAGCTTCTTGGGCGCGTATTATTGAGGTACGCGCTTGTTCACTGAATGGCTCCCACATGTGCATTTTATTGCTGTCCCCTCATTGCTGCGCTGCCTCGGGGCCGCTCGTCGCAATGCTCCTCGCGGTTCCTCGTCCCTCGGAATGACCAACTGCAATCAATCATGAAAGATCGGACACGAATAAAAGCGGTGCTTGTAACAAAATGCTGCCAGCGGATGCAATTCGTAACCGGCTGGTAGCACATAATCCGGAGGCGGCCCCGGAAGCGGCATGCGCGTGTAGCCTAACCTGATGGGGTCGTTCGTCTTCGGAAAATGAATCGGCCATGGCACGATACCTGTTTCATTAGTTCCGTCCGGATAGATTACCCAGTATCGCACGTAGTAATAATCGTAGGGTCCGTCCTGCCAGTCTTTGAGCGGGACGAGAATCCCTTGGCCGATGATCGGCGATCCAATATTTCCGGAGAAATCATAGACATAACGCTTGGGCGCCGCGGGCGTCGGCATCGGATGCGCCGCGCTAATAATTGGATTGCTCTGGCGGCGCAATTTCTCGATCGTTTGCGTGTACATCGCTTGTTGCTGCGCGAGCCGGTCGTTGAAGCTTTGCTGAGTCGAGTGTCGCTGACTCACACGCGGTAGACTCAGTTCCGCCCGGGGATTGATGCGCGCGAGCTCGCGCCGCGGCGGCGCGGATCGGGGGCGCGGCTGCACGGACCGGCGCACGGGCTGAGGCTTTGGTTGCGGCTGTTGCTGCGGCGGCTGGATCGCAACGGGCGAACGCGGGCGCGGCCTGCGTTCAAAGTGGACCGCACTCGACGTCATCGTGATGGTTTCGATCGGTTGTTCGCGTTGCCGCGCGGCGATAAACCGCGCTCCAAAAAGCCACGCAAGCAGCGGCCCCGCGGTAAAATGAACGACCAGCGAGATCAAAAACGACCATAGTAACAAACGAGGTGCGCGTTCGCGCACCCGTGAGATCATTTTTTAGTTACCCATCGCTTGTAGCGCGGGGGCGAGAAGAACCGCAGCCCGTAGCGCTCGAGGATCCGTTTGCCATCGGTACCCAAAAGAAAGGTGACGAACCTGTGGCCTGCCTGAGGATCCGGAGCGTGTGTGAGAACTGCGATGGCGAACAGCGTCTGATCGGCAAGATTCGTGCCGCCGGGGAGTTCGACGGTGCGCATGCCTGCGCGATTGGTCTCTGTGGAGTAAAAGAAGCCGGCATCAAGTTCTCCACTCTCCACGCGCACGGCCAGATCTTCCTCGGGAAATATCTGCGAACGCTTTAATATCTGTTGTGCGACCACCGGCGAGCGATATTTTTTGCCGAGAAGTTGCACCGCGCGCAACGTGCGCGCGCCTTTTGGGTCGAGGGCCGGATCGGTGCGCCCAACGAGCACGCCCGGCGCGTTTAAGGCGCTCAGGACCGAGCGTTGCCCCGCTGCGGCTTGCTCGAAAAGCTTTGCGTGTGGAGATTTGGGCGAGTACGCGATCACCATGCGTGCCGACGCAAAGATCGTTTCGCTTGGAGCGATCTGGGCGTTAATCAAGTCCGGTTCGGCGCTGATAAAAACATCCGGCGTGCGCAGCCCGGCTTGAATGAGATGTGCGAGAGCGCGGCTTCCCTTGGGCTCGCCCAAAAAGTTCAAACCTGTACGCGCGCGCAGTGCCGCGGCGATCGGTCCTTGCATCGGGGCGACTAGCGAGGCTGCATACGCGACCGAAACACTTTTGTCGGAGGTGGGTATGTAACCAACGACGGCAGCCAGCAAAGCGGCCAACATTTTCACGTGGCGGACCTTCAGTAGCCGAAAAAGACATTCCTCATACCACTGCCGAATAAGGAAACATGCAAGCGCATACAATGGATGAGCTCGATAAAAACATCCAAGACGGTGCTCGGAAAGAGCACAACGGCACCCTCACACGCACGCTAGTCTGGATCGGCGTTGCGGGGCTGTCGGCTGCGCTGGCCTTTACGCTTATCCGCGCCGCGATCACGCGTCGCCCAATCGATCCGACAAGTAGGCGTATTCAAGAACTCATCGACGAGGCCAATCAGCTCCTCAAAACGCTTGACGAGCAGCGCTAAACTCGGCGCACAGCTAGAACTCACTTTTAACGACTTACTGACCAACGGACAAGCTGTCGGCCGCAGCGACGGCTTGGCTATCTTCTGCTTCGGACCGCTGCCCGGGGAGCGCGCGCGCGTTGCGATCACGGACGTAAAACCGAAGTATGCGGTGGCCGAATGCCTCGAGCTCATCGAGCGTTCACCCGATCGCGTCGAGCCGTTCTGCCCAGTCTTTGGGACATGCGGTGGCTGCCAGACGCAGCACTTATCCTACGACGCGCAGTTGCGATGGAAGCGCGACGTCGTGCGCAATGCGCTCGAACGGATCGGTGGCTTTTCGAACGTCGAAGTTGCTCCAACGATTGGCATGCGCAACCCGCGCGCCTACCGCAATAAGATGTCACTTGTCGTCGAGCGCGCGCGCAAGCGAGTCGGCTTCTATAAGCAACGCTCGCATGACGTCGTTGAAATCGACCATTGTCCGATCGTCATGCCGGCGCTGGACGCGCAGATCGTCCCGCTCAACACCGCAAAAAATGATCCGGCAACCGCGGCGGCATTTGCTTCCGTGCGGCATATCGTTTCACGGAGCGACCGCAACGGGAAAACCGTCATGGCATTTACGACCGAACGCCCTTCAGCACCGCTCGAGCAACTCGCCCCAACACTCTGCGAGCGACTCGACAATGTAACTGGACTGGTCAACTCCTACGAATTATCGGGCGCAAACGCTGTCCTCGGCCGTCGCGCTGCGCAGCTCGCCGGGTCAGCGCAGATCGAAGAAACGATTGATGGCATAAAGTATCGCGTTTCCACGCAATCGTTCTTCCAAGTAAATGTCGAGATCGTCGAAAAAATCTTCGCCCATTTAAAGCCGCGATTGAACCGGCCGTTAAAGGTTCACGATTTGTACAGCGGCGCCGGCACGTTCAGCCTCTTCTTTGCATCATGTGGCAGCACGGTGATTGGCGTCGAGGAGAACGCGCGAGCGGTCGCCGAGGCGCAGGAGAATGCGCAGCGTAACGGCTTGGAAGCGCGCGTCGCGTTTCGGCGCGGACCCGTCGAACAGATCGTCGCGAAGTTACCGGCGGCCGATGTCGCGTTTCTGGATCCGCCGCGCAAGGGGAGCGACGAGAAGACGCTGGGCGCCCTGGTGCGGCTCGCGGTGCCGGCCATTTGGTACCTTTCGTGCGATCCGGCAACTTTGGCCCGGGATTTGAAGTTTCTGGGCGCTAAAAGATATCACATCGATGAAGTTGTCCCATTTGATATGTTTCCGCAGACCGGCCACGTGGAGTCATTGGTGACTTTGAGCTTACCCACCGCATGATCGACATAAAATACGTCGCCAAACTCGCGCGCCTCGCTTTGAGCGATGAGGAGATCGAGCTCTACGGTAAACAGCTGGGCGATCTGCTGGCGCATGTCAACGAGCTCGCAAAACTCGACACGCAAGATGTGCCGGCAACTGCACAAGTTGTTGAATCGCGCAACGTCGAGCGACCCGACGAAATCACGCCATGTCTCGATCGCGAAACGGCGCTTTCTCAGGCGCCGCAAAGAGAAGGCGCATTTTTCCGCGTGCCGCGCATCATCGCCGAACCATGAACGACCTGACACGTCTTTCCGGCAGTGAGATCGCGCGAGAGGTCGGTTCGAAGCGCGTCTCGGCATGTGAGATCGTCGAGGCGACACTGGGTCGCATCGATGCGGTCGACGATCGCTTAGGCTGTTATTTAACGCGATTGCACGAATCGGCGCGCGCTGTTGCGCAACGCGTCGACCAACGCATTGCCGCCGGCGAAAGTCTACCGTTGGCCGGCGTGCCGCTAGCCATCAAAGATAACATGTGTTTGACGGGCACGCGAACGACTGCGGGTTCGAAGATTCTCGAACATTGGATTGCGCCGTACACCGCGACTGCGGTGCAACGGGTGATCGACGCGGGTGCGATCCCGGTCGGGAAAGCCAACCTCGACGAGTTCGCGATGGGCAGTTCGTGCGAGAATAGCGCGTTGGGCGTGACGCGTAATCCGTACGATCCCAAACGCGTGCCGGGCGGCAGCTCCGGCGGCTCGGCGGCCGCCGTGGGCGCGAATCTCGCCGCCATCGGACTCGGGAGTGATACCGGCGGTTCGATTCGCGAGCCGGCAGCGTTTTGCAACGTCGTGGGTTTCAAACCGACGTACGGGCGTGTCTCACGGTACGGACTCATTGCTTTTGCATCGAGCCTCGACCAAATCGGTCCGCTCGCGCGAACCGTCGCCGATACCGCGCTGGTGTACGATGTCATGGCCGGTCACGATCCGTACGATTCCACGAGTATCGATCGGCCGGTCGAAAAGACCGCAAAGGCATTGCGCGCAGACCTTAAGGGGGTGCGCATCGGAATCGTCCAGGAATTTGTGACCGAAAAACTTGGCGCGGAAATCGACGCTTTGTATAAGCGAGCGTACTCGGAGCTCGAAGGTTTGGGTGCGGAACTCGTCCCGGTTTCGTTACCGAGCGCTGACTTTGGCGTTGCGACCTATTACTTGATCGCGCCGGCGGAGTGCAGCAGCAATCTCGCGCGCTTCGATGGCGTCCGGTACGGGTTGCGCGTTGACGGCGCCGATGTGGGCGAAATGTACGAGAAGACGCGCGCCGCGGGTTTTGGGCCGGAAGTGAAACGGCGAATCCTGATTGGAACCTACGCGCTTTCGAGTGGCTACTACGATGCGTACTACGTCAAGGCACAGAAAGCGCGCACGAAGTTTGCGCAGGATTTTGCCCGCGCATTTGAGCGTTGCGACCTGATTGCGGCGCCGTCTGCGAGTAGTCCGGCCTTTGAGTTCAATGCCAAAAGCGATCCGTACAGCATGTACATGATGGATTACTACACCATTCCGATGTCGCTTGCAGGTTTGCCGGCGCTCTCGATTCCCTGCGGGTACGCCGGATCGCCGGCGCTGCCGATGGGATTGCAGCTGGCCGCGCCGCTCTTTGAAGAAGCCAAACTCTTGGGTGCTGCACATGCGTACGAACAAGCAACCCAATATGCAACCAAAGTGCCGGTGGCCGTATGACCGCGCAAACAACCTACGAGGCGGTAATCGGGATCGAATGCCACGTTGAACTCAAAACCCGCAGCAAAATGTTCTGCGGTTGTGCTAATGAGTTCGGCGGAGAACCGAATACCAAGGTCTGCCCGGTCTGCTTAGCGCTGCCGGGCGCGTTGCCTGTCGCCAACAAAGAAGCGATCGAACATATGGTTCTCGCCGGACTCGCATTTGGCGCGACCATTCCGGAATTCTCGAAGTTTGATCGCAAGAACTACTTTTATCCCGACATGCCCAAGAACTACCAGATATCGCAATACGATATGCCCTTAACCCTCGGCGGCAAAGTGCGCTATTGGACCGAGGACGGGACGCTCAAAGAATGTCGCCTCACGCGCATTCATTTGGAAGAAGACACGGGCAAATCGATTCATGCCGGCGGCGGAGATGGGCGTATCGCCGGTAGTGCATACTCGCTGATCGATTTCAATCGGGCCGGCGTTCCACTGATGGAGTGCGTCTCCGAACCCGAGCTGCGAAGCGCGCAGGAAGCCGTCGGGTATTTGGAAGCGCTCAAGCGAACCTTCGTGCAACTCGGGATCAGCGACGTCAAGATGGAAGAAGGCTCGCTGCGTTGCGATGCCAACGTGTCGATTCGTCCAGCCGGCAGCCACGAGCTCGGCACCAAAACCGAGATCAAGAATATGAACTCGTTTCGATCGGTTTTGCGCGCCATCGAAAGCGAGATAGAAAGGCAAGTCGAGATCCTCGAATCCGGCGGGCGCATCGTTCAGGAGACGCGCGGATGGGATGAGACGCAGGGCGTGACCCATTCGATGCGCAGCAAAGAAGAAGCGCACGATTATCGCTATTTCCCCGATCCGGATTTGGTGCCGCTCGAGATCGATCGCCGACTGCTGGATCGTTTGAAAGCCTCAATCACGGAGTTACCGCCCGAACGTTTTGAGCGGTACCATCGCCGCTATGGTCTCGAAGCCAAACAGGCGACGCAGCTCATCGATAATCTTCCGCTGGCGCAATACTTTGACGCGGTGGCGGAGGCCGGATGCGCGCCGCAACTCGTCTCCAATTTCGTGCTCGGCGATTTGTCACGCCTGGCGAACGAAACCGGAACAGCCGTTGCATCTTCGGCGGTTACGCCTGCCCATTTAGCCGAGCTTATCGGGCTCGTCGAGAGCCAGACGATAAATTCGAAGATTGCCAAAGAGCTCGTCGAGCGGATGTGGCAAGGCCATGGTTCTCCCAAAGCAATCGTGGAGCGGGAAGGCCTCGCGCAAACCAGCGATGCGGCGGCGATCGAGCGTTTCGTGGACGAGGTCCTGGCGCAGAATGAAAAAGCCGTGGCCGATTATCGTGCGGGCAAGACCAACATTCTCGGGTTTTTGACGGGCCAAGTGATGAAAGCGTCGCGCGGCAGAGCGAACCCGAGCGTTGTCAACGAGCTGCTGAAAAAACGTCTCTCTTAAGCGACGAGCGTACTCTCGACGCGCTCGATTTCGCGGCGGTACGCGACCTGGTTGTGGCGCAGACGGCTACGGAGCGCGGACACGCCTACGCTACTGAGCTCGAACCGTTTACGGATTTTGCGCGCATTGTGCGCGAGCAAGGCGCGACCGCGCACGTGCGCGAGTTGCTCAGCGCCGTGGATCTCCATATTGCCCGTGCCATCGATCCCGGCGAAATGCTCCAACGTGCCGGGATTGGCACAACACTCTTAGGGCCGGAGCTGCGCGCGATCGGTGACGCAATCGCGACGGCAGCAGCGGCATATAATAAGGTAACCCAGCGACCTGCCGATCCGATCGAGCAGATCGTCGCGGCGTACAAGCCGCTACGCGAAGTGCAAAAAGCGATCGCCGAAGCTTTGGACGAGCAGGGGATCGTCCTCGATCGCGCCTCGCCGGCGCTTCATCGCATCCGCCGCAATCTGCGCGACGCGCACGCGCATGCCCGCGATCGCGCAACGGCATTGCTGCGATCATCGAAGCTCAGCCATGCGATTCAGGATGCTGTCGTTACGATTCGTAACGGCCGCTTCGTGGTTCCCATAAAAGCGGAATTTGCGGGCGAGGTGCCCGGCATCGTGCACGACACCAGCTCCAGTGGCCAAACGCTGTTCGTCGAGCCGCTCTCAACACTCGAGGACAACAACCGCGTCCGCCGGTTGCAGATCGACGAAGAGCATGAAGTTGCCAGGATTCTCGGCGAGCTGTCGCAGCTCATCGGCAAAAATGCCTCACAAATCGAAGCCAACGCCGAAATGCTCGCACAGATCGATGTGCTCGTTGCCAAAGCGCGCGTGGGCGAAAGAATGGACGCGCACAAGCCTGAGATCGTCGCCCGGTCCGAGCTGGTTATCGAGCGCGGACGTCATCCGCTGCTGGCGCAAAGAGCGGTCCCGCAATCACTCGCGTTGGATGCGACAACACGCTTTCTCGTGATCAGCGGGCCGAATATGGGAGGCAAAACCGTGACGCTGAAGATGGCCGGACTCTTCGTGTTGATGTGTTATGCCGGATTACAGATTCCGGCACAAACGGGAAGTCGCATCGGACATTTCACCCAACTCTTTGCCGACATCGGCGACGAGCAGTCGATTGCATTGAACGCGTCAACATTCTCGGCGCATCTGGCACGACTGCGAACCATTGTCGAGAAGGCCGACGCGCACACACTGGTTCTCGTGGACGAGATTGGCGCCGGTACCGAACCGGCAAGTGGCGCCGCGTTAGCCATCGCCTTGCTCGAACGATTGCTCAAGGTGCAAGCCAGCGGCATCGTGACGACGCACAGCACCGAGCTGAAACTCTTCGCCCACGAAACCGATGGCGTACAAAACGCAAGCGTCCGTTTCGATCCGCAAAGCTTTGCGCCCACATATCACCTCGACGTGGGAACGCCGGGTCAGTCGCTGGCTTTTCCACTGGCGCGATCGTTAGGCGTTCCAAACCAGCTGTTAGAGCGGGCGGAAGCACTACTCAGCACCCAGGATCGTGAATACGAGCGCGCGCTGACCGAACTGGGCGATGCGACCGCCAGGTTGCAAAATGATCGCGAGTCGGTTGAACGCGAGCGCCGGCATTTGGAGACGTTGGAGTCCAACGCGCGTGCGCGTGCCGATGCCTTGGAACGCGAACGGCGATCGTTTGCCGAGAATGCGGAGGCTAAATTGCGCCAAACGTTGCTGGATTTTGCGGCGCGACTCGACGCGTCACAAGGCCTGGCGCGATCTCGCACTCCCAAACGCGGGCAAGCCGAACAGCTGCAGCGCACGCTGGAAGAGTTGCATCGCGATTTAGGATTGACGGCGGACGCAGAAGCGCCTGGGAGTGAAGAACGACGATCGCAAGAACTTGCAACCGGTGACGCGATTCGCATTATCTCCTTAGCGCAAGATGCGACAGTCATCACGGATAGCGGCGACAATGTGTTGGCTGCCATCGGGCCGATGAAGATGCTGGTTTCCAAAAAAGATGTCAGGAAAATCGTATCCGCACCGCGACGCGCATCCGCGGGAGCCTCCGAGGCGATCCTCGCCGCGGGATCGCAAACGATGCCGGAGCTCGATGTCCGTGGGAAACGGTTCGCTGAAGCGGAGCCTCTGGTGGATCGCTGGATCGATGAAGCTTTGCTAACCGGAAATTCGCCGCTCCGTCTGATCCATGGAAAGGGAACCGGGATGCTCGGTCGCGGTTTGCAAGAATTCTTACGCGCCCATCCGCAAGTTTCGAACGTTCGCTATGGCACCGAAGAGGAGGGAGGCGGCGGCGTAACTATCTTTGAATTGCGCTGACGCTGATGAAAATCGATCTGCAAGCACTGCTCGACGGGTGTGACCATGTAGAAACAAAACGGGAGCTGGAAGAACGCGTTGCTTCCAGCAAACCGATGACGGTGAAGCTCGGGCTCGATCCCACGACGCCGGACCTGCATTTGGGCCACGCCGTGGTGCTGAGAAAACTCCAGCAGTTTGTGGATGCGGGCCATCATGTGACGCTGGTCATTGGTGATTTTACCGCCAGCATCGGCGATCCGTCCGGACGTACGCAGATGCGGCCGCCGCTTTCGCGTGAAGAGATTGCGGCCAACATGAAAACGTACACGGAACAAGCATCCAAAATACTCGATATCGATCGCATCCGTTTGATCTATAATTCGCAGTGGCTCGCGGCCCTTAATTTTGCCGAACTCGGGCGGCTGCTCGGCAAGGTGACGGTTGCGCAGATGCTCGATCGCAATGATTTTAGCGGCCGCTATGCCTCGGGCGCGCCGATTTCACTCTACGAATTCTGTTATCCGGTTGCGGTCGCGTATGACTCGGTTGTGCTGAAAGCCGACGTCGAGCTGGGCGGGAACGACCAGCTCTTCAACCTCCTGATGGGGCGGCATTTGCAGCGCGAAATGGGGCAAGCCGAACAAGTGTGCATGACGGTTCCGCTGCTCGAAGGCCTCGATGGCGCGGTAAAAATGTCAAAAACATCCGGCAATTACGTCGGGCTGACCGAGGCGCCGGAAGAACAGTTCGGCAAGCTGATGCGCATCTCGGATGAGATGATTCCGCGCTATGCGCGACTGGCCGCCTTTCGCAGCAAAGCTGAATGCGAGACGCTCAAAAAGGGGCTAGCCGCCGGAAGCGCTCATCCGATGGTCGAGAAGAAGCGTCTGGCAGAAGAGATTGTCGCCCGTTATCATGGCGGCGCTGCAGCCAAAGCCGCCCGTGAATATTTCGAGCGAACGGTGCAACAGCGCGAGCTGCCGTCCGACAACGTGCGCGAGGTGCGCATTCCAAGTGCGCGGCGAATCGTTGACGTGCTCGTCGAGTCCGGATTGGCCGAGAGTAAACGCGCGGCCGAACGATTGGTTGACGGAAATGGGGTGCGCATCGACGGTATTGCAGTTACCGACGCAAAAGCGCCATGGCCGGCGAGTGCGCCCGCGATTCTTTCCGTCGGTGCGCGCAAGTTCGTGAAAGTAATCCCCGAGCGTTAGATCTTTCTCACGAGGTGGACTAATTCGTCGATCTCATCCCCGGTGAAGACGTAGACCTTTTTGCAGAACTCGCACGTCGCTTCGGTTTCCGAACGTTCGCGCGCCATTTTGCGTAATTCATCGGCGCCAAGCCCCGCAAGCGCGGTCTCGACTTTTTCTCGCGTGCACCGGCAGGCGAAAGCGACGTCGAGCGTGCGATGCGATCGCAGGGCAGCGCCGCCGGAAAACCCGTGCAACAGCGAGTGCGCGTCGGCGCCGTCGGCAATGAGTTGGGTAATGGGCGGCATCGACAACGCGCGCTCTTCCAGCGTCGCGGCCGCTTGGTCGCCGGCTCCGGGAAGCAGCTGCGCGATAACGCCGCCGGCAGCTGCGACGCCTTGCGGATCGGCCAGCACGCCGAGCGCGACGACGCTTGGAATCTGCTCGGATTTTAAAAGATACGACGCCAGATCTTCGGCGATTTCACCGCTCTGTAACGGCACAACGCCGACATAAGGCTGCCCTTCCTCATAGGAGCGCGTGACGTGGAGCGTGCCATGCCCGACGGCGCGCGCCACATCGAATTTGCCGGCCGCATTCAAGGGCACTTCGGCAAGCGGGTTTCTCGCATAACCGCGTGCGCCGATGCGATCTTCGCCGATGAGCCACGCCTCGGCGACGAGACCGCGCAACGGCCCATTCCCTTCGATTTGCAGCGAAACCCGAAGTGCGCCTTTGAGGCCGGCTCCCAGCAGCACGGCACCGGTGATCAACCGTCCGGCCGCGGCTGTCGCGGTCGGGCTGAGGCCATGGCGCCATTGCGCTTCGCGGACGAGGCTGGTTGTGACGCCGGCGACGATTGCGAATCCATCGTCCGGAGCCGAAGCGCTGATAATCAGATCACGCACGGTGCGGCCCGCAATGCCCCGAAGGCGCCATGCTTTCCTTCCCGAAAGGCGCTCGCATGCGAGTCCTGGTGATCCACGGACCGAATCTGAATTTGCTCGGTGAACGCGAGCCCGCGATCTACGGAACGCAAACGCTTGCGCAGATCGACGAACGCATCGGAGAGCTTGCGCGCGATCTCAAGATCGATGTTCGTGCGGTCCAGCACAACTCGGAAGGAGCAATCGTCGAAGAGCTGCACGCCGCGCGAAATTCGCAGGATGCGGTGATTATTAACGCGGGTGCCTTCACGCACTATGCTCACGCTATTGCCGACGCGATCGCCGCAATTGCGATTCCGACGATCGAAGTGCACCTCTCAAACATTTTTGCACGCGAGCAATTTCGGCGGACCAGCGTCATCGCGCCGGTATGCGCCGGCTCGATTTGCGGCTTCGGCGTCGATTCATATTTATTGGCGTTGCGCGCCGTGGCCCATAAAATGGGCTCTTTTTCGCATTAAACGGGGGAGGAGGGCGCAGCATACTTGCGTATAAGACCCAGGCGGCCAGCCCACAACTCCTTTTCTGTGCCGCTGGAGGAGATTTCATTTGACGAAAGCCGAAATAGTTGATTCGGTTGCTACCGAGTCTGAGATGACGCGGCGGC
Organism: Candidatus Rubrimentiphilum sp.; assembly: GCA_035934355.1. Classification (GTDB taxonomy): domain Bacteria; phylum Vulcanimicrobiota; class Vulcanimicrobiia; order Vulcanimicrobiales; family Vulcanimicrobiaceae; genus Rubrimentiphilum. The sequence continues at coordinate 12,131 of DASYYA010000147.1, forward strand.
AAGCAACAGAAATAGTCGACCTGATCCTCGACGAGATCACGTCGGCGCTGCAAAAAGGAAACGAAGTCGCTCTGACGCCTTTTGGGAGATTTAAAGTGCGCCATCGAAAAGCGCGCGAAGGCCGAAACCCCAAAACCGGCGCGACGATAAAGATCCCGGCTCGCAAAGTGCCGGCGTTTGTACCCGGAAAAGCATTGAAAGAAGCCGTTGCGGGCGGACGCGGCGGCGGTTCGAAAAAAGGCGGAGCGAAGAGGCGTAAGCGCTAGCGTCGCCCGCCCGCTCGACCCTGCATTCGCGGACGAGCACGCTTTGCGATATCGTGAAGGTGCCCGTCCGTTTGCTTTTCCGGATTATAATGAAGGGGCATCGGGCTGTAGCGAAGCTTGGTTATCGCGCCTGACTGGGGGTCAGGAGATCGCTGGTTCGAATCCAGTCAGCCCGAAATTTTTTTATGCAAGTTGAAGCAACGCTTTTTGCCGACGGCGGCTCGCGCGGGAATCCGGGGCCCGCTGCGTCCGGCGCGGTGCTCGTTGATGGCAGCGGACGCGTGCTGCACGAAGTCGGACACTTTCTCGGCGTTGCCACCAACAATGTTGCGGAGTGGACGGCACTGCAGCTCGGACTCGAAGCTGCGCTGGAACACGGCGTGAACGCGCTGGCGGTGCGCCTCGATAGCGAACTCGTGGTGCGGCAACTTTCAGGACAATATCGCGTGAAGCATCCCGACCTGCAGCCCTTGCACCTGCGCGTAAAGAGCTTATTGCGAAAATTTCAGCACGTTGACATTCAGCACGTGCGGCGAAAAGATAATGCGCTTGCCGACGCGGTGGTAAACCGGGTCTTGGATCAAGAGGCTGCCAACCCGTGAGGCGCGATTGGTTTTACACCGGCCTTTTTATATTTTGCGTGGTATTTCTCGTTGCCGGGACATGGGTGGGAATCCGCAACCATTGGTGGGGCGACTTCGCGAACAAAGCTGAAGTTTCCAAAGTGCGGCAACGGCCGACGGTTCTCTATTTAAGCCTGACGATCAAGTACGACAAGCCGCCGATCTACCAAGAACAGTACGTCATGCAGAATAACAACGGCCTCTCGAGCGCGTTCTATCGCATTCGCGCCTATTCGGGCAAGCAGGTGACGATTTTAGAGCCGCCGCGGCCGGCATATGAAGTCACCTTCTTCATCGAACAAATCGAGCAAGACGGCTTATGGCAGCTCATGAGCAAACCGCCGCGCGGCAATACCGACGTGCATTACACCTTGTATGCGCACGAGCTTATTAACGGCATGCAGGGTTCGCGCACCATCCTATTCACCGATCCGCAATACTGGGCCAAGACGGCGGGGCGTCAGTACCAACTCCATCTCAGCCCCAACAGCCCAACGCCGAATTTGCTGACGCTGAAGGGAACCGCAATTGCGGATCCGCGCTACCAGCAGATTGTGCAAGCGTTCCGCAATTTCGGACCGGCGGCATTTCGCACGAAGATCGCGCAGGCAAAAACACTGGTTCTGCGTTGAAGCGCATCGCACTCCGAGTCGGTGCTATCGTACTGGGCCTCGCGATTCTGGGCTTTGTCGCGTACAAACTTTACGAGCTTTTCGAACAGCCCACCAACCAGATTTTTGGCCGCACGGTAACGCAGGGCCCGCTCAACGAGCGTCTCGTCGCGCTGACCTATGACGATGGGCCCAATCCACCGTACACTAATCGCATCCTCGACGTTTTAGAACGCGAACACGTGCACGCCACGTTTTTCCTGGTCGGCCGTGCGGCGCAGGCGTATCCCGACGTCGTCCGTCGTGAAGTTCGCGATGGGGATGCGATCGGCAACCACAGTTGGGATCACAAGCATTTGATCGTGTTTACACGCGGCAGCGTGATGCAATCTCTTCGTAAAACCGATGCCGCAATATATCGCGCTGCCGGGATCCACACGCGGCTCTTTCGCCCGCCTTTCGGAGCACGAGATTGGCTGGTGATGCAGGCGGCGCAGCGCCTCGGCTATACGGTGGTGATGTGGTCCGTACCGCTGGCGCGCGACTGGGAATATCCGCCGGCGCAAACGATTGCCGATCGCGAGCTGCGAAGAACGCGCGATGGGTCGATTTTGGTGCTGCACGATGGAAATCGCGGGTTGCTGTGCTCCGCAGATCGTTTGAAACCGCATCTGTGCGATCGCACCGGTGACATTGCGGCGACGAAGCTGATCGTGGAAACGCTAAAGCAGCACGGTTATCGTTTCGTGACCGTGCCGCAGCTGATGGCCGCCGGCAGAAACGCTACGCGTACAGGCGGTCGTCTAGTCGAATAAATCCGGGCGCGTGCCGGCCGCTGGGATCGTGATGCGTCCAGTGAACGATGGGCATTTGGCCGGGATCGTGCACGATTTCGCCGCGTACTTCCACGCGATCGCCCGGCACGACCGGAACGGGTGGCGCGATGCCGACGTTATCGACGATTTTTACTGGCCCGGCGCACGTCTGCGCGCCAAAACTTTCGTGCTGCCGGTGCGTTCGCAGACTGCAGAAGTAGTCCGGCGGCGTCGTGACCTGTGCTGCGAAGGTGACTTCAGCCCGCCCGTGCGCGGAATAAGCCGCGGAGAGATCCATACGGCCTCCTTCACGACCAAAATCTGCGGTACAATGACGCTTAAGGAACTCCTTAGATGCAAACAATACGGACCGCTCGCTTGAAAATGGTTCCGGTAAGCTCGCGCAATGCGCAGCTCTTGTGGCATACGATGCAGCAGCCCGATCTGCGCACGTACCAGGAGCTTCCGAACCTGCGACTCGAGGCATTCACCCAGCTCGTGGCGCAACGGCCGAGCGGCTTGCGTCGCGGTGTCGTCGGACGCTTTGAATGGCTTCTCTATGTAACGAGCCGCCGTCCGCCCGTCGGCTGGGTATCGCTGCGCATTGCGGAGAGCGACAACGATACGGGCGAGATTGGTTACAGTGTGTTGCGCGAGTATCGGGGTCGTGGATTGGCAACCGAAGCGGTGCGTCTGCTGCTGACGGAAGCGTTTGAGACAGCACAGCTCGCGAGCGTACAAGCCTTCTGCGTTCCGGATAATGTGGCGTCGCGAAAGCTGCTGGCACGCTTGAGGTTTCGTCCCGACGGCGTCTTGCCGCGCGGTGCAATTGTCAGCGGAACACCGGTCGACGTTTTGGTGCACCGTTTGGATGCGCAGCGGTGGCGTCAGTCCGGAAAAACGATCGAAACGCCCGCGTCCGTATAGCCGGCATATCCGATTGAATCGCCGCTCAGATACGCGAGCAACGGCTCGCGTACAACCGCAACGGCTATCCGGGCCGCAAGCTCGGTTTCCGGCACCCACTCCACCGCGACAATGTGATCTTTTTCGGCTTCCCGCGCAATCGCGGTACGCGCTTGCAGCAGTTCGACCACGAAGGTAAAGTTCACAAAGTTAACGTTCCGATCGTACGATTCGCTGACATACGCTAAACGCCGAATCTGGGCTTCGATTCCGGTCTCTTCGCGCAACTCGCGCAATGCGGTCTCTGCCAGTAACTCCGGTGGTTGTTGCCGGCCGCCGGGAAGATTCCACAACGGTTCTGCATGATTTGGATATGTGGACGCTACCAATAGCACGCGTCCATCTTGGCGTACGAGCGCGGTGCCCAAATGGATACGCTCGCTCATTTGCGAGCGACCATTTCAAAAACCTCAAGGGTTTTCTCGGCGGTGCGGCGCCATGGCATCGCCGCAGCGCGCGCCAAACCGCGTTGCTCGAGCGCCTTTGCAAGCGCAGGATCGGACCAAACGTTTGAGATTCTTTCGGCCAACGCATTCGCATCGCCCGGATCAATGTACAGCGCCGCATCGCCGCCCGCTTCGGGGATAGACGCAGCGGACGACGCAATGACCGGAACGCCATAACTCATCGCCTCTAAAACCGGTAAGCCGAAACCCTCGTACCGCGATGGATATACAAACATCGCGCAGCTGCGGTAGAGCGCGCCGAGTGTTGCATCGTCCACGTGGCCGAGGATGTGGATCGGAAAAGTATATCCCGTTGCCGCCGCGTCTTTCGGAACGCCGGCCACAACCAACGGAATTCGAACACCGTTTTGCGCGAGCTGCGCGAGCGCTGCGACCAAGGTGTCGTAGCCTTTCCGCAGTTCGTTCTCGCCGACAAACAGGACGAAGCGGCCGAGCGCGGTGACATCGAGCCGCGTAGGCGTTACCGGTAACGGCGCCCCAATGCCCAAAGGAATCGCCGTGATGCATCCATCGGGCAACTGCAGCTCCCGCGTGAGTTCGCGTTTGGAGAAATCGGAGTCGGTAATGATGTGCGTACAGCGCGACGCTGCAAGGCGAAACGTGGCGCGCGCAGCTTCGTCGAAACCGGCGAGCACGAAAGTGGACGCATCGTGGAGCGTGGCAACCGACGGCAACGAAAACTTGGTCCAGCTCGGCCCATTAAAAGGAAACCAAAGCAAATCGAGGTCAGCTCGCCGGTGGTAACGCCGCGAGACAACTTTGAGACGTTGTCCGGAGACTTCTGTGCGATAACGTCCGGCAACAGTCCACGTATGCCATTCGGGCACGATCAGCACCGGCCTGATCCGATTGGAAAAATGTCGCCACTGGGTGAGCAATGCGCGGACGTACCGGCCGATCCCGCGACGATCGCCCGGTAAATTCCACGCGTCAACGCCTACCGAAATCACCAACCGAAGGGCTTTCGTGTTCCCGCAGGATACCTTGAGGACGCGTGCATATCGCCGTCGATGCGCATAATCTTTTGGTCGATCGCCGCGGAATCAGTGTTTATCTGCGCGCGATCTTGTCACGCGCACTCAAACGTGACGCGTACGAACTGACTTTGCTCGTGCGACATCCGCTTCCTATCATAAAAAAGCGAGCGTTGGCCGTGCAGCTTGGGGGTGACAATTTCAAGGTCGCGGCCCGCATCCCGCGCGCGGCCGACGTTGTGTGGCATCCCTGGAATGGCACATTTTTCCTGGGCGGCGGTCGCAACGTCGTCACGATGCACGATGTCGCACCCTTTGCCTTTCCGGATCCCGATCCGGACAAACGCCGGAGTCAGCAGGAGCCGTTTCGTGAGTCGGTGGGCGTGGCGAATCGGATCTTAACCGATTCCGCATTTAGCAAGAACGAGATCGTTAGCCGGTTGAGCGTCGAGCCGTCGCGGATTGAGGTGATTCCGTTGGCGCCGGGCGAGGAATTCTCGCCGGGCGAACCGGCAAAGGTTCCCGCCGCACTCGTCGGGCGGCTCTATATTCTGTATGTCGGAACGCTCGACGCGCAAAAAAATGTGGATACGCTGGCGCGCGCATGGAGAACGACGCTTGCACCTCGCGGCGTTCAGCTCGCGGTAGTGGGCAATGCAGCGCCCGAAGGTGCGATGTTGTTGCGTAATGTTTCCTCGATAGAACTGCGCGATATGTACCGCGCAGCTCGCTGCTTGGCATTTCCATCATTCTATGAAGGCTTTGGCTTGCCGCCACTTGAGGCAATGGCGTGCGGCACGCCGGTCATTACGACGCGTTGCGCATCGTTGCCCGAAGTCTGTGGCGACGCCGCGCTCTATGTTGAAGACGCACGCGATCTCAACGCGTGGAACGCAGCGCTGGTCCGCGTTCTCGAGGACGCTCAGCTGCGCGAACAACTGCGCGTGAAAGGGCTCGCGCGCGCGGCCACGTTTTCATGGAATCAGACGGCTGAGGAAACGTTGCGAGCGTTGATCGCGGCTGCCGCATGACCAAAGCACGAGTATCTGCGCATTTGATAGTCGGACGGAGAGAAGAACCGTTCTTGGGCGCGCTCCTAGAATCGTTAGCCGGTGTCGTCGATTTCGTGATCGTCAACGACAACGGACCGGAGCCGTCAGCGCACGGCGCCATCCTCAACGAGAGCTGGCACGGCCGCAATGGAAGGCTGATCGTGGATACCTCTCCGTTCGTTGATTTCTCGACCGCGCGCAATCGGTGTTTAGAGGTTCATGCGAAGGAAGATGGCGGCGATTGGGTTGCATTTGTCGATGCCGATGAAGTCCATGGCACGCACGTGGCGGCGATTGCCGCCAACCTCGCGAATGTTCCGGCTACGTACGACTTTGTCGACGGCTACACGTGGCATTTTTTTCAGTCATTCGATTTGTACGCGTCGATCGAACGCCGTATGGCATTCTTTCGCTATACGCCCGCGGTGCGCTGGACCGGCAAGGTTCACGAGCAGCTCACGGGTTTAAGCGGAAAGCGTCTGGCGCTGCCATATGTTTATGGCCACTACGGACACGTGCTTCCCGCACGCTGGCATGCGGAAAAAGGGCGTCAATACTCAAGCTTGGGTCAATCGGGTCCTATCGTGGGCGAAGGATCCTTGGATTCAATCGACGTGGCGGAATATTTCAAAGAGTTTTGGCCGATCGTGATGCGTTTTACCGGCCACCACCCGGCGGCCGCACGGCCCACTATCCAGCGTCTTCGCGCGGATTATGCCGATGCGCAACGCAGGGCGATGGCACTCGCACGCGCCGCGCAACCGCCGTTGCAACGTGCGCGCAATCTCCTAATGAAGGCGAATTACGAGCAGCGCTGGCGTTCACGCGCGCTGAACCCGTTTGCTCGCAGAATCATGTCAGCTTGATGTCAATGACGGAGGGACATATGCGCCGAAGGCCGGGAGCGCGTGCGCGCGCTCTTGGCGACGCGTTTTGAGGGCTTACCGGATGTCCACTATTCCGATGACCGGCATTTTGTGAGCGGCAACCGCGGCGCGTCCGAATGGTTACTTACCGGAACATCTCGCGATGGGAAGCGCATTGAAGTGCGCGGCTGCGATCTCTTCGAATTCAAAGCAGGAAAGATATCGCGAAAAGACTCGTATTGGAAGATCGTTGAATGAATCAGTGCGCCAAGGCCTGCGCGATTGCGTTTGCAAAGTCGTCCACATCCTCGGGTCGTGTCGCGTGGTGCGTCATCCAGCGCACTTCGGGCAGCTCTTCATCAAAGACATAGAAAAAGTAGCGTTCTTGAATGCGCTGAATCGCAGCACGATCCAAGGTCGCAAAGATCGCATTACACTGCACGGGGCGCGTGATGCGCACGCCGGAGATCTTTCTGACGCGCTCTTCGAGCTTTTTTGCCATCGTGTTCGCGTGAGACGCATAGCTTTGCCAGCGATCGTTTTCCAGCAGCGCTGAAAATTGGGCTGCAATAAAGCGCATCTTCGAAGCCAGTTGCATTCCTTGCTTGCGCGCAAAGAGCGCCGCGCCATGGTGCAACTCGGGGTTAAAAAAGACGACGGCCTCGCCGCCAAGCAGGCCGTTCTTGGTGCCGCCAAAGGTTAACACGTCGACGCCCAGATCGCGGGTCGCCTCGCGTAGACCCAGTCCTTGCGCTACCGCAGCATTCGAGATCCGCGCCCCGTCCACGTGGACGTACCACTTCTGTGCGTGGGCGTAGTCGCACAGTTCGCGAAGCTCGGTGGCCGAGTAGGTCGTTCCGAATTCGGTGGTTTGTGAAATGGAGATGACCCGCGGCTGTACGTGATGCTCTTCGCGCGATGCGGCGGCAAACGGTTTTAGAATCTCGACGGTAAGCTTGCCGTCCGGCGTGGTGGCCGGCAAGATCTTGCAGCCGGTAAAGCGCTCAAAAGCGCCGCACTCATCAGTTTGCAGATGCGCAGTCGCGGGGCAGATGACCGCTTCGTACGGTTGCACGAGGCAGCTTAATGCCACGACGTTGGCGCCGGTTCCGTTGAAGGTAAAATATGTCTCGGTGGAACCGCCGAAGATGTCGCGGAAGCGCTTGAGCGCGCGTTCCGTGTGCTCGTCGTGACCGTAACCGACGGCATCGCCATCATTGGCCGCGACGATCGCGTCGAGAATCTCGCGCGCGATGGGCGCGTTGTTATCGCTTGCGAACGTACGAATGATGCTAGTCCGCGGCCGCGGCAACTTGGGCGCCGCTGCGGCGCGAGGGCCGCATAAAGATCACCAGCGGGGTGCAGACGAAGAAGATGATCGCCGAAAGCCGGAAGAGATAGTCGTAGGCATTCACCGCCGCACCTTGCGCCACGAGATTCGTGAGCAGCGGGATCGAGTATCCGTGCGTGTTGGTCACACCGGATGCGAGCTGCGTCCAGGCGATCGCCGTTTGGCGTGCCAGCAGCGTCGTTAAAATCGCGATACCGAAGCTGCCGCCGAGCTGCCGGATCAATGCGGATACGCCGGTGGCGCCGGCAAGTTCATTTTGCGGCACAGCGGCGAGTGTAACGGTGGTCAACGGCACAAACATAAAGCCGAGCGCCAGTCCTTGAACCGCGCGCGGCCAGAACACATCCCAGTAGCCGCCATTTTGGTCCAAGCCTCCGAGCCACCACGTCGAGATGCCGAAGATAATCATTCCGAACATCACCAAACCGCGCGAGTCGACGCTGCTCATCAGCCTGCCGACAATCAGCATGCTAATCGCCGTCGCGATCGCTCCCGGCAGCAGTGCCATTCCGGTTTGAAACGCCGTCATCCCAAGAATGGTTTGAAAGAAGAGCGGCAGGATCAAACTGGTTCCAAAGAGACCGAATCCCAAAACGACGCCGATGATATTGCCGATCGTAAACGTTCGAAAACGAAAGACGTTGAGATCGACGAGCGGATGCTTATCGCGTATGGTCTTAAAGATAAACCACGCGAGCGTGACCGCCGCGACGATCGACAATGTCCAGATTGTATTCGATGAATACCAATCGTCATGTTGTCCGCGTTCCAAAACATACTGCAACGAAGCGAGTCCGGCGGCGAGCAATCCCAGCCCGACCCAGTCAATTCCGCCCTTTGGGCGTTGCAAAAAATGCGGATTTGGAATGAACATCATCGTCATCAAGAATGCGACGATGCCAATCGGGATGTTGATGTAGAAGATCAACGGCCACGTATAATTGTCGACGATGTATCCGCCGAGCGTTGGGCCGATCGCCGGACCGACCATCGCTCCCATGCCGAAGATTGCCATCGCCGCGCCGCGTTTTGCGGGCGGATAGCTCTCGAAAAGAATCGCTTGTGCCGTCGGCTGCAAGGCGCCGCCGCCGATTCCTTGGATCACGCGATAAAAGACGAGCTGCCAAATACTGTGCGCCGTGCCACAGAGAAACGATGAAATGGTGAAAATCGCCAAGCAACCGGCGTAAAAGTTTTTGCGGCCGAGATATGCGGTGAGCCAACCGTTGAGCGGCATGATGACGACGCTGGCGAGAATGTAGCCGGTGGCGACCCAGGCGACTTCGTCGATGGAAGCGCCCAGATTACCGGCGATATTGTTGAGCGCAACATTGACGATTGTCGCATCGATGATCGCCATGATGAGCCCCAACATCACCGTGATGGTGATGATGGCGACCGATGCGTCGGCCCGCGCGCGGAATGGGTTGCTCATCGCTTCAGAGAGTTTAATCGCCCCAAACGGCGAGCGGTTTCAGCTAATTGCGGCGGCCGAAGGCCAACAGGCCGACAGCCGCGATTCCCGCCAATCCGGCACCCGCCAGCAGCCACTGGCGGCGCATCACTAATTCGTTTTCGACTCTGTGCTCGTGCGCTTGGGCATCGAACTCACCGTGTGAACCATAATCGCGAGCCTGGTCGACGGGCTCGTACAGATTGTCGCGGCGATTGGGCTCGATCGGCTCATCGGTCTGCTGATTCTGATAACCTGTCAGCGCGAGATAGATGTCGGGTTGCGCGGGCGCATGCGTTTCATGGCCGCCATCGTCCCCCACACATAACCCAGATACGTAACGTCGGTTAAGCGCTTCCACTCTTCGGGCGTGACATCCCAAAACTCGGAGAAAACATTTGTAAATGCGACGTTGACCCAGATGCCGATGGGTCCGAGTTCGTCTTCCACGCGCTGCGCAGCCGCTTCGACTTGCGCGTAATCGGCCACGTCGGTTGGAATCGCGAGCGCGCGGCCACCGGCCGCCTCCACATCATGCGTCGCACCGGCTAAACCCTGATCGCCGCGCGCCAGGAGCGCGACCGATGCTCCGTGTTTGCCGAATTCCAGCGCCGCGGCGCGGCCGATCCCGCCCGAGGCCCCCGTAATAACGACGACTTCCGCTTTTGCCTTGCCATTGGTGCTCATACCTCGATATTTCCCGCGCGGGCGGAATTGCCGCGGAGGGTCAGGAAGAATTTAGGAGTGCCAAACTTTAGAATCAGGAGAGGCTTATTTGCCCTCGGCTTACTGCTGGCAGCGGTCTGCGCCGGAGCGGCGCGAGCAGATACCGATGAAACGACCACCGGCGTCAGTCCCTCGGCCGTCGGCATGCAGCCGCTTCGCGGAGCCATTCCGAAAGCGACGCCGGCGCCGGGCGAATCGCGGCTTTTCAAACGCGAAGACGGTACATTTCAGGCGATCCCGACTATTCCACTTGGGGCCCATCCTACAGGAACACGGCCTACACAGATCTTCACCCTCGTCGAGCGCGATGCGCCGTGGACACTCCAACCCGGCCTTACGGTGATGGCCAAAACGTACAACGGCGTTGTTCCGGGGCCGACGCTCGTCGTGCATCAGGGCGATCGCGTCGAGATCGATTACCGCAATGAACAGAGCGTTCCGGATACATTGCATCTGCACGGCATTCACGAGATCCCAGTAAGTATGGACGGCGTCGCCGGTATCTCGCAGCCGCTGGTCATGCAAGGGGAAAGCTATCGCTACATCTTTACCGCGGATACGCCCGGCACGTTCATCTACCATTCGCACGACAACGAAGAGATGGTCAACAGCGGATTGTATGGTGCGCTTGTTGTCTTGCCGGCGCATCCGTCGCCGCATCAACGCGCCGATCGCGACGACGTCGAGGTGCTGTCATCGTGGGCCATTCAAAGCCTCAGCGAAAATCATTTCACGATCAACGGGAAAGAGTACCCGTATACCACGCCGATTAACGTGCGCAAAGGGCAGCGCGTACGCATTCGCTGGATCAATATATCCGGCGAAAGTTTTCACACGATGCACACGCACGGTCATTATCAGCGCATCGTTGCACGCGATGCCCAACCCCTCACGTATAGGGACATCGAGGACACGGTGATGCTCGGGCCCGGGCAGCGTGCCGACGTCATCATCACCGCCGATCAAAAGCCCGGAAACTGGCTGGTGCATTGCCACGTGATCGACCACACCGAAGATGCGGCGGGGCTGCCCGACGGATTGGTGACTACGATTCATTACGAAGGAACACCCAATCGCTTAGTCGCGATGAATTCGGCGATGCGCGGAATGCTGCCGCGTTTTGGAACCGCACCGCTCGGGGCGTTACCGTTCGGATGGACTGTGCTGCTGGGTGCAATTGCCGGGCTCACGATTTTTTTGGGATTGCCGGTAGCGCGTATGCGCAACGTTTCGCCGGCAACGATTGCCGCGCTCAATGCCGTTGCTGTCGGAATTCTCGTCTACCTGGTTGTCGAAATTGCCGGGAGCGCAACGGCGCCGCTCATCCAAGCCGCGCGATTTTGGCATGGTGGCGGTGCGCCATGGGGCGTGATCCAGCTTGCGGTCGCGTTCGTCGGTGGCTTGGTGCTTGGACTGGTGGGTCTGGGGATTCTCGCCAGCCGGTTGAGCGCGCGGGCCGCGTCCGGCGTACACGACCCACTGTTGCTGGCCGCGATCATTGCGGTTGGCATTGGCGCGCATAATTTTGCAGAAGGTTTAGCCATCGGTGCATCGGCAGCCAGTGGCGCAACGGCGATCGCGGTCGGGCTCATCATCGGCTTCGCGCTGCACAATGCAACCGAAGGGTTCGGAATCGCAGCGCCGCTTTCGGGGCGAGTTGTCCCATCGTGGGGGCAGATCGGACTCGCCGGTATCGTAGCCGGCGGCCCGACGTTTCTGGGGACAGTCGTCGGCTATACCATCCAATCGCCGGTGTTGTCGGTGTTGTTCCTGGCGACCGCCATCGGTGCGCTCGTGTTTGTAATCGGCGAACTTTGGGCGGTTTTGCGTCGCAGTACCGGGATTACACCGCTTGTAACTTCGATGCTGACGTGCGGGTTTGTGATCGCGCTCGCGACCGAACTGGTTTTGGATCTGAACGGCGGCTAACTGTGTTGTACGGAGTGTGAGCACTCCGGCTAAAGCGCAGTTTCCCGACGAGCAAACTCAGACCGGCGACTTCAAGCGCCAAGAAGATGCGTTTCGTTCGCCTATTGTGGGCGAAGCTGGGCGCTATCATTTGTATGTGTCGTGGGCGTGCCCATGGGCATCCCGCACGATCGTTGTACGCAAGCTGAAAGGGTTAGAAGATGCGATCGGCATGACGGCGGTCGATCCGATTCGCGACGAGCGCGGGTGGGCGTTTGTGGACGGTCCCGGGACGTCGCTCGATCCCATCAATGGGTTCCATTTTCTGTCCGAAGCATACAAAGCCACGGATCCCAAGTACAACGGCCGCGTGACCGTTCCGGTACTGTGGGATCAGCGAGAACGCAGAATAGCCAACAACTCCGATGACGACATCATGCGCGCGTTGGAAACCGCCTTTGAGCCCTTTGCCGGCAACCATATCGATTTGTATCCGCGGGAACATCGCGCCGAGATCGATGCCCTCAACGAGCTGATCTATGAGACGGTGAATAACGGCGTCTATCGCGCCGGCTTCGCCACCCATCAGCACGCCTATGAACCGGCAGCGTGGCGCGTCTTTGAAACCCTGGATCAAATGGAGGAGCGATTAGCCACGCGGCGCTATCTGATCGCGCCACATCCGGTTGAAACCGACTGGCGTTTCTTTGTGACGCTGATTCGCTTTGATGCGGTCTATTATAGCCATTTCAAATGTAACATACGCCGGATTATCGATTATCCGAACCTCTGGGGATACTTACGCGATCTCTATCAGATTGACGGCATCGCGGAGACGGTGAATTTCGATCACATTAAGCGCCATTATTACATGACGCACGATGAAATTAATCCCACACGGATCGTTCCGATCGGTCCCGAACTCGATCTCACTACGCCACATGGCCGGGAGAATCTGAAATGAAACACGATGTTGTGCCTGACGTGCAAAAAACAGAAGAAGAATGGCGCCGAGCCTTAGGTCCCGATCGGTACCATATCTTGCGTGAAGCCGGGACCGAACGGCCGTTCACCGGTTCGCTCCTGAACGTGGATGAAGCGGGGTTGTATCGCTGTGGCGCTTGTGACGCGGAGCTCTTTGCGTCGGATTCAAAATTTGAATCGCATTGCGGCTGGCCGAGTTTCACGCATCCCGAACAACAGAAGAACGTGCGACTCTTGGATGACAACAGCCTCGGCATGCATCGCGTTGAGGTGCGGTGCAAGCGTTGCGATTCGCACCTAGGACATGTGTTTGATGACGGTCCTGGCCCCGAGGGCACGCGCTACTGCATTAATTCGCTGTCGCTGAACTTCGAACCGAAGAAAAAAGAAGCGTCCCCTTAAAAGCCGGGATTCAGTACTAGTGATTTCGTACTGGTATGGCCTTCCCAGTTCAGACACTACTGGTGTCAGAAAGGCCATTTCTCAATGCGGAAACTTCTCGTTGCTCTTTTACTGGTCGCGCTCGGAGCCGCCCTTCCAGCCTGCACGGCCAAGGGCTCTTCGGTCATTCCATTGGTCAGCCAGCGCCAACCGATGGACAACGGTGGCGGGCCCCAGAGCGGATGCACCGACTCCGGTTGCCCCGATCCGACGCTAACGCCTTAACCGCAGGGTAGTACCTAAGTACTAAGAAACATATGATGCGGCGGGTAAACTCCGCCGCATCATGACCAAACTAAAAAATGCGCAGCGTTCGACGCCGTTCGATCCGGCGGCCTTTGAGCAGGCATTTCTCGCGGCAGAATATCCAAAATGCCGCGCCATGGCGGAAATGCTGCCGCCTTCCGAGCGTCGCACATTGCTCATTGCGAAGATCGATTGGCGCGAGCAACGCTTTGTCGAGATGATCGAGCCGTTATCGGCCATGCGTCCAAAGAACGACGAGGTTGCGATCGAGCGCGACACGTTGCTCGGCGGCGCATACGGCTGTACACGAGATTTTACGATGGCGCGAGTGCGCCTGGACCGCGCGATCGATCGCGCCCCAATTGGAAGCGCGCTGCGTGGCGACGCGCTCTACGTGAAGGCGTTGGTCGCGTGGATGGAACACGAACACCGCGAGAGCGAGACGCTCGCGAACGAAGCGCTGGTCGGTGCTTCGCCGAACGATGCCGCGCGCGCCCGCATTTTGATCTCGTGGATCGCGCTGCGTCGTCGCGATTTGGAACGGCAGGCGGCGGAGCTCATCGCCGCTTTGGATTTGTTGGCCGAAGCTGCACAGCCCGATGAATATTATCGCGCCCGTGCGCTTCGCACGCTCGCGCTCCTGGCCAAGGAGTTGCCGTTAACCCAGTACGTCCAACGGATTCGCGAAACCGTCGCTGTAATTCATTGGACGCCGGCCTTGCAACTCGGTCAGTTTCAAGTCATGCGGTGTCTCGGCTGGGTCGATGCGCTTCAGGGCGATGAGCTGTCGGCCTTTCGCTCGTTTCGCGCCGCGACGGCATTAGCGCCATCCGATCACTGGCGCGTATTATCGCTGACCGATCGCGCCTATCTGGCACGGAGCGCCGGCGAACGTTCTTTTGCCGAAGACCTCTTGCACGAAGCCCACGAACTGGCGCAGCGCTTATCGTGGCACGAGACACTCAGAGAGGAACGCTCGGCGCTGTTTGTGCTCGCAGAGTTATTCGCACCGGTAGC
>DASYYA010000182.1:0-3622 GCA_035934355.1 Candidatus Rubrimentiphilum sp.
TCCAAGCCGCTGGTCCAGCCGCAATCATTCAGCTCGTTGCCGTCAGGATGAAACGCGAGTGGAATAAAGGCGTTGTAGCCCGGCGAACGCCGCTGCGACTCGCGTAGCCGAATCAAATGATCCACGCGATCTTCAACCGACTCAATATGCCCGTAGAGCATCGTCGCATTCGACACAATGCCTTGGCGGTGCAGTTCCTCGTGAATCGCGAGCCAATTGCCGGCGGTCACTTTGTTGGGACAGATCTTTTGGCGCGTCGGGTCGGCGAAGATCTCCGCGCCGCCGCCATTGACGTTATCCAAACCCGCAGATTTCAATGTCGCGACGAGCTCGGGATACTTCATCCGATGACGCTTGGCCATGTAATCCAACTCGGCAGCGGTAAACAGCGACAGCTGCACGTGCGGCAAGCGTTCCTTGAAGCGGCGCATCAGCGGCAGCCAGTAATCGAGCGAGAGTTGGCGCGGATCGTGTCCCCCGACGATATGGATCTGATTGAAGTTCGTTCCGGTCTCAAGGGCTTTAGCGAGCACTTGATCGGCAGCCATGCGAACAACGCGGTCCGTTTCTTTGAACTCGTCGACCGCAAACGAGCAAAACTTGCACCCCGCGTAGCAGACGTTTGTCGAATTGACGTAACGGTTCAGGATGTAATAGACGTTTTTGCCGCTCTTGCGTTCTTTTTGTTCGCGCGCCATGCGCCCGAGCCCATGCAAGTCGCGCGTCGCAAACAGCGTCAGGCCGTCTTCTAACGAAAGCGGAATGCCTTCTTCGACTTTACATTGGATCGGTTTGAGCGCAGGGTCAGTTAGTGGCGCCGCCATCAGCGGGTGGTTCGTAGTTTCGGCTATCGCCCCTGGCGCGACGCCAGAGCCTGGCCAAAGATATCGACTCCAGCCAATTCGACCGCTGCGGCCGCCGCCCACACGATTGCCTCGCCAAGTAACAGGCCGCCGATAATGTCGGTCACGTAGTGCGCCGCCAAAGCCAACCGCGACCACATAATTCCAACCGTCAACAGCACGAGTCCAATGTAAAACGCATACCGCCACACCGTGGGCAGTTGCGATCGCAGCGCGAGCAAGCCGCAGACATAATAAAATCCGAACGCGATCGTTGCGTGCGAACTCGGATACGAAAACGCAGTTTCATGGACCACCAGCCAATCGGCACGTCGCGGACGCGCAAATACGTGTTGGAAGAGATCGGCCGCGCCCCAGCAGAGCAGACCGGTCGTAACTGCAAAGAGCGCCGGCACGCGCCAACGCGGACTGATGATGGCCAAAAGAATGGCAAGTGCGTACAAAGGGCCGAGGACATATGCGCGCCCCATTGCTGTAAATGCCAATGCCAGCGGCACTTCGTGCCCGCGCACCTGCCGCTCAAATCTCCAAAGCGCGAGCGCCTCATGGTGCGCTGAAACCCAATACCCGAACAATAGAAAAACAGTGAAGGTAAACAACGCCGCGACAAAATGCCCGATCGCTTGTTGGCGCGTCGTGATTATCGTTTAGGATCCGGTGGCGAAGAGATCCTGTTGTCCTCGTTCGGTTGATCCGAAGCGTTCGCCGGCGCGCTCGAGATCGTCGAGCCCAAAAAGGATGCGCCGCGGTTTGGTTCCTTCGTGTGGGCCGACCACTTTCAAATCTTCGAGCTGCCGCATGATGCGCACGGCGCGCGGATGGCCGATCGAGAATTGCGATTGAAGGGCGGCCGTTGATGCGTAATTGCTCTCAATAATGAAACGCGCCGCCTCGAACGCGAGTGGATCGACTTCTTTGCGCTCCTCATCGGAGATCGGCTGAATGTCGACATCCAGGAGATTTGCGGGACGCGCTTGTTTGGTCCAGAAATGAATCAGTCGCTGCAACTCGCCGCCGGAAATGAATGCGCCTTGCGCGCGGATCGGTTTGGGCGAATCGATGGGCAGGTAGAGCATGTCGCCGCGCCCCAGCAATCGTTCGGCACCGACCAAGTCGAGAATTGTGCGCGAATCGACTTGCGATGTAACCGCGAATGCGATCCGCGACGGAATATTGGCCTTGATAAGACCGGTAATGACGTCCACCGACGGGCGCTGCGTTGCCACGATCAAGTGAATTCCGGTGGCGCGCGCCAGCTGCGCCAAGCGCATAATCGTGGTCTCGACCCGTGCCGGCGCGATCAACATGAGATCCGCGAGCTCGTCGATGATGATCACGACATAGGGCAGGGTTTCGTCGGGATATTTGGCGTTGTACTCTTCGATCTTGCGCACGCCGGCTTTGGCGAAACGCTCGTAGCGCGCTTCCATTTCTTTGGTCATCTCGAAGAGGGCGCCTGCGGCCATGCGCGCATCCGTAATCACTTCTTTTATTAAATGCGGGATGCCGTTGTACATCACCAACTCCACCCGCTTGGGATCGATCATCAGAATCTGAACTTGATCCGGAGTCGCGCTGACGAGCAGCGATGCAATCACGGCATTCAAGCAAACCGATTTACCGGACCCGGTTGCACCTGCGATGAGCATGTGCGGCATTTTGGAGAGATCGCCCAAAACCGGACGGCCCGGAACATCTTTTCCGAGCGCCATCCAGAGCGGCGGAACCTGCCCCCGTTGAGGCAACGCCTCCAAGATCTCGCGAATCGAAACGATCGAAATTGTTTTGTTCGGAACCTCGATGCCGACGGCCGACTTCCCGGGTATCGGCGCCTCGATTCGCACGCTGGTCGCAGCCAGCGCAAGGGCAAGATCGTCGGCGAGCGCCGCGATCTTCGATATCTTTACGCCGCGATCGGGTTTGAGCTCGTAGCGCGTAACCGAGGGGCCGCGCTCGATGTGCACCACTTTCGCGCCGACGCCGAATGACGCCAACGTGTCTTCGAGAACGTGCGAACGCGTCGAATCGTCCACGGCTTGCACTTGGGGCGGATCGAACAGCGCGAGGTCCGGCAAAACGTAGGCGCGCGCGAGCTCGTCATCTTCTTCATCGCCATCGAGCTCTTCGTCGTCTTCATCGTCATCGAGCTCTTCGTCGTCTTCAAACTCTCCGTCGTCGCCTGGCTCTTCCTCTTCGTCCGGCTCTTCCTCAACGTCCATGACTGGTTGTTTGGGGTCATATTCTATCGTCACGGGAGGCGGCGGCGAGATTAGCGGCTCAACAGCCACGATTGTCGCGGCACTTTCGACGCGCGGCTCGGCAGCCGGCAATGCAAACGCATCGCGCAAGCTTCCGTGCCCCTCGGGCAGCGCCAAGCGGAGCTTCGGCAGACGTAATCTTGAAAACCCGAGCACGATAAAACCGATGATCTTTTTGATTGAAACGTCGCTCACCCAAACTGCCAGAATCACGGTGAGCAGGACGATGATGATGCGCGCACCGGCCAAGCCGACAAGTGAAACCAGAGCGCGCCATATTGCAAATCCAACGATACCGCCACGCCGCCCGAATGCCGCGTCGATAAGCACGAAATATCCGATCGAGGCAATAGTGAATGCCACGACAAGCCGCGGCAGATTGATTTCAAGAAATACGATTGCACCGAAGATTGCGATCAGGACGGGGAAAAGGCCGGCGGCGGATCCAAAGAGCCAATGGAGCGTTCTTGCCGCTACCGAACCGAGGCTGCCGGAATGCGA
>DASYYA010000192.1:0-21918 GCA_035934355.1 Candidatus Rubrimentiphilum sp.
GATCTCGGCATTACGCTCTACGACGCCGCCGACGTCTACGGAAACGGGCGCAGCGAAGAGCAGCTCGCCGCTGCATTTGCGGGCCGCCGCGATAAAGTCGTTTACGCCACCAAGTTTGGTTACGATTTTTACAATAACCCCAGTGCGAAGCGCGGCGAACGTGAACTGCCGCAAGATACTTCGCCGCAGTTCGTGCGTTTCGCGCTCGAACAATCGTTACGGCGGCTGCAGACCGACTGCATCGACATTTATCAATTGCACAACGCACGGCTTGCGCAGATTGACGATGACACACTCTTCGATCTTCTCGAAACGCTCAAAGCCGAAGGCAAGATTCGCATGTACGGCGTTGCATTGGGCCCGGCAATCGGATGGCTTTATGAAGCCGTCGACGCGATCTGCAAGCGCGATGTTCCCTCGCTGCAGGTCATTTGGAACATGCTCGAACAGTTTCCCGGAAACGAACAGATCCGCACGGCACACGACGCCGGCGCCGATACCGGCTTCATGATCCGCGTGCCGCATTCGAGCGGCATGCTCGAGGGAAAATATACCGAGGAGACGGTGTTCCCAGAAGGCGATCATCGCCGCCACCGCCCGCAGTCGTGGCTTCGCAACGGCGTCAAGAAAGTCGAGCAGCTGCGTTTTCTGGAGTTGCCGCAGCGCACGTTGGGGCAAGCTGCAATTCAATGGCTGCTTGCCGAGCCGCGCGTAATGACCGTGCTGCCGAACATTTACGACCGCGAGCAACTCGTCGAATTTGCAGCTGCCCCTGAGGCGCCACCTATCACAAACGATGAGCTCGGCCGAATCGCGCTACTCTATGCGAACAACTTTGGCATCGAAGAGGCGCCGTCGGCATTCAAAGGCACCATGTCGCGCGAAGAGGCCGGCGTAACAGGCCTGTGACGCATAAGGAGATTCGCGCTTCCGGAGCGCCCGAACCCATCGGCCCCTATAGCCACGCCACACTCGCCGGCGACACGCTCTATTGCAGCGGCTTCATCGCGATCGATCCGCAAAGCGGCGAGCTGGTTGGAAGCGATGCCGCGGCGCAGGCCGAGCAGACGTTGAAAAACCTAAGCGCAGTGCTGCGCGAAACCAACATGAGTTTCGATCATGTGCTCAAGACCACGATCTACCTCACCGATATGAACGATTTTAGCGCCGTAAACGGCGTCTATGCGAAATTTTTCGGCAATAATAAACCGGCGCGGACGACGGTTGCGGCGGTCGCGTTACCTAAAGGCGCACGCGTCGAGATCGACGCGATCGCTAAGGCGTAATCCGCAGGACCGAGCGCTCGAGCGAAGCGACCCGTTCTTTCGCCAAATCCTTTACCGTAGGATCGAACGAATTGGCCGCGATTCGAAATTGCGCGGCGGCCAAAGTCTGATTGCCTTGGCGTAAGTATGCATCGCCGAGGACAAAATGCAGCCTGCCGTCTTCGGGAGCCACAGCCAAGCCTTTGAGCAGCGCGGATTGCGCGAGCTCATAAAAACCATGACCCACGTAGTCTAATCCGAGATTGATATACGCTTCGGGCGCATACGGATAGACCGTCATCGCCTGCACGTAATAGGAAACTGCGCCCTTCCAGTCACCGTTCACATCGTCCAGATAGCCGAGATTCACCAGCGCTTCACCGGCTTCCGGTCTCAGGCGATGCGCAATCGATAAGATGTTCGCCGCCAAACCATACTGTTTGCTTTCCAAATACGTCGCGCCCAAGTTATTCGAACACGCGTAGTCGTTCGGCCATTTGCGCAAGCACGCGCCAAACGTATCTGTGGCATTGGCATAGTCTTGCAGGTCCATGAACTCGCGACCGAGATCAATGTACGCTTGGTTCGAGTTCATATCTTCATCCATGGCGCGCCGCGTATACCGCATGGCTAAGTCCGGCTGATGGATCCCGATGTATACTTCACCGAGTTCGAGCTGGTCCTCGGGATCTGTCGGAAAATCGCGCGCCGCTTTTTCGCGCTCCTCGCGATACCGTGGAAAATCCCCTTTGCGCATATGTAAAAGGACAAGGTCCTGCACCGAGTCGGTTCCGGGCAAGCTTCGATTGAATTCGTCGATCGCCGCATCGATGCGGTTTTCGGTTGCATATACCGATCCAAGCCGGTTATGCGTTTCTTTGTCGCGCGGCGCGTAGCCGAGGATGTGATTGTACGTTGATTCCGCGCGGGCCATGTCCCCGTGCCGGTAGTAGAGGTCACCAAGCAAGCGCTCGGGACCGATTTCGCCGGGATGCCCGCTTACATAGCGCGCGAGTTCACCAATCGCGCCGTCCAAGTCGCCCGCAGCTACGCGCTCGCGCGCGGATTGCATCGCCCCCTGCGGATCGGATGCAAGAACTGCTCGATCTTGCGGGTTGAGCTGCACGTTTGGCGGGTCGGCTTTTACCGTCCCGGCGGATGCCCAAACCAAACACGAAATTGCCAAAACTGCATACAGGAATCGCTGCATGATCTTGCCTCTTCTTGCGCCGCGTCTCCCTATTGTATCGGTCTACCTGGCCAGCGGCAATACGTTGCTGGGCGTTAACGGATAAAACGTGAGGGCCAGCACGAAGACCGCGCAGAGCAAGACACCCGCATACGCCAGCGGTGCATTCGACTGGGGCAGCGGCGGCGCTTCCATGTCGCGTTCGTACATCGTGCGGACGATTTTAAAATACGCGTAAAGCGAGATGGCGGTGCCGGCGACGAGTAAAGCAGCAAGCCAAGCGTAACCCGCATTAACGTTCACGGACAGAATAAGAACCTTGCCCAAAAACCCCGCCGTCGGCGGAAAGCCGGCGAGTGCCAACAGGAAAAAACTCATTGCCGCAGCCAACGCGGGACGGCGTCGTCCCAGACCCGAAAACACCGCCAGCTGCGCACCCTCTTCGCGATCGGTTGACAGCAACGCAATAACGCCAAAGGCGCCCAAGTTCATGAACATGTACACGGCTAAATAGAAAAGCGCGTAGCGTATTCCGAGCGCGGTCGCACCGGCAAGCGCGGCCACGATATAGCCGGCCTGGGCAATTCCCGAGTATGCGAGCAGCCGTTTGAGATCGGTTTGCGGCAGCATCGCCAAGTTTCCACCAATCATTGAGATCCCCGCAATTACAAAGAACGGCAGCAGCAGATTGTGACTGGAAGGCAGGGAATATGCGAACCGTGCAAATACGGCGAGCGTCCCCGCTTTGGTCACGACGCTCATAAACGCGGTCACGGGTAATGGCGCACCCTCGTAGACGTCCGGCGACCACATGTGGAACGGCATCAAACTGAGCTTAAAGGCGATACCGATCAAAAAGAATCCGCCGCCCAGCCAATAGAGCGGGTTCGCCGCGAGGGCCGGCACCGCCAAACCTTCGAGCGTCACGCCACCGCTTGCGCCAAAAAGTAGCGCCATGCCGAAGAGCAAGAAACCCGATGCGGTCGAGGAGAGAATCAAGTATTTTAACGCCGATTCTTGCGATGTCTTCCGCTCGGCCATGCCGCACAAGCAGTACAGTGCCAGCGAGAGGAGTTCCAAGCCTAAGAAGATCGTCATTAAATTGGCGGCGCCGGCCATGAGCATTGCACCGCTTGTGCTCCAAAGGATAAGCGCGGTTATTCCCGCGATGCGATCGCTGCGTCCCAGTGCGCCGAATAATGCCAGCGACACGATCGACGAGAGCAAAATGATCTCTTCGAAAATCACTGCAAAGCCGCCTAAGATGAATCCGCCGCCAAACGCGTTGTGGTTTATTCCATAGGTGCGCGCGGCGAACGCGCCGGCCGCAATGAGCACCGCGATACCGATCGCCAGGGAAACATTGCGCGGCGCATGCTTGGGCCAGGCGAGGTCCACCAACAAAACGATCAGTGCGCCGCAGCCCACAATAAAGAGCGGGAGCACCGCAAGCCAGTCGGCGTGTGAGATCGTAATGCTCATCGCCAGATCATCGCCGGATAGACTCCAAGCACGAAAAGTGCCACAAGCAACGGTGCAACGGCCAGGCCTTCCAGAACAGTCAGGTCACGCCGTTTGGGCAACGCCGCGACTTCGGGGCCGTTGATCGTATCTTGCAGTAATCGCAACATATAGGCGGATGCCAGCACGATCGGAACCAGCGCGATCAGCGCAGGCCAGAAATACCCCGCACGAAAAACGCCGGTGAGGATAACGATCTCGCCAACGAATCCCGCCAGTCCAGGGAGTCCTAGTGCCGCCAACGCCGCAATGGTGAACGCGCCGGCAAGTTTTGGATTGCTCTTGCCGAGACCCCCGAGGTGCGCAATCGAGCGCGTCTCTTCGCGTTCTTCGACGTAACCTAAGATCAGAAAGAGCGACGCGCTAAACAATCCGTGCGCGACGATGTAGGCGATCGCGCCTTGCACCGCAATCGCATTGAAACAAAAGATCGCCAGCACGATCAGCCCGAGATGTGAGAGCGACGAGTACGCGACGATGCGCTTTATGTCGCTTTGCGTTAACGCGATAAGGGCACCGTAGAGCAGCGATACCAAGGCCAGCGCCACAAAGAGCGCGCTCCACTGAATCATTGCAATGCGCAAGAAGGGTAACGCGATGACAATGAAACCATAGAGCCCGGCTTTGGATTGCACCGCGCTGATCACCGAGACCATCGGCGGCGGCAAGTCCGCATAGGTGGCGGGCATCCACGTGTGCAGCGGCCAGAGCGGCGTCTTTACCGCGAACGCGATCGCAAAACCGGCGAAAATCCACGGCGCCCAAGCTCCGGCAAATTGATGCGTGGAACCGATGACGTCCGTTGAGCCGCTTAGTACTCCGAATGCCGCAGTCGCTAATAGCAAGAGTAATCCGCCGGAGAAGTTGTAGATGATAAAACGCCAAGCCGTTTTCCGTTCGGGACCCCACCACAAGAGTGCAAAGAAAGGCGGCAGCAACATAACGTCCCAGAACAACGCGAAGAGCAAGACATCGCGCGCAGTAAAGAGCCCCATCATGGAGGCTTCCAAGAGCAGGAGCAGTGCGATCATCGTGCGCGCCTGCACCATGTTCGTTGCCAAGATGGCGCAGAATGTGCAGAGCGCCAGCAGGAGCACGAGCCACAGCGAAACGCCGTTCCACGCGAAATCAAACGATGCGGCAAATGGACGAGAGAGCCAGTGCGCGCTGAAGCTGCCGCTGCCGCCGGCGGCCAGCGGCAGTACAAACGTTATGGCGGCGACGATGCATCCGGTTGACCGGCTCCAGCGCCGGTCGTTCTGCGGCAACAACAACAGCAGACTGCCGGCAAGTAACGGAAGCGCGATCAACACAAGGACCATCAGCGTGCGGCTCCTTGCAATGCGTAATAGATCGCAAAACACATCGCGCCGGCGACCACAACCAACGCATAAACGCGCAGCAACCCGTCTTGCCAATCGCGAATCCGTTCCGCCGCCGCATCGCTGAGCGAGACCACGCCGCGCACTGCGCCATCGATGACCATCGGATCGAAGAGCCGCCCGAAGAATGTTCCAAGGGCTTGCGCCGGTTTGACGACGATGAGATCGATCAAATCGTCAAAGTAATAGAGGCGGACCAGTACACGCGGCATGCGGTGCGTTTCCGCGCGCAGACGCGCGGGCGCATCCGCCAGCGCTTCAGGCGTCGCGTAGCGCCAATACGCCACGGCGAATCCAATCGCGACGCAGACCAGCACGATGACGCTGGTCCAGATTTCGCTGATCGCGACCGGCGGAAGTTTCTCAAACCCGAAAACGGGCCGGAAGAACCGCGACCACGGTGAGTTCGATCCAATCATCACATAACCGGCGATCACCGAAAAGACTCCCAGTATTGCGACCGGCAGCGCCATGATCCACGCCGGCGGATGAGTCGCTCCATGCTGCGGTTCGTGCGATGTTGGTTCTTCCGGATGCTCGACGCCGACGTCGGCCGGATTCAAATCCCCGCGATACGTGCCGAAGAATGTCACAAAGAACAGCCGGAACATATAGAATGTCGTGATGCCGGCGGTGACGATGCCTGCGGCATACATCCACGGATGGCCATGCGCCAATGCGCCATAGATGATTTGGTCCTTGCTAAAAAATCCGGAGAATAGCGGCACGCCGCTGATGGCAAGCACGGCCGCAAACATCGCCCAAAATGCGACCGGAGTTCGCGCGCGCATCCCGCCCATGCGGCGAATATCTTGCTCGTCGGCTAACTCGTGGATCACGATACCGGCTCCCAAGAACAGGCACGCTTTAAAAAACGCGTGAGCGAAAAAATGCGCCACGCCCGCCTGATATGCGGTTACTCCGACGCCCATAATCATGTAGCCGATCTGCGACATCGTCGAGTAGGCCAAAATGCGCTTGATATCCCATTGCGCGATTCCGAGAACTGCGGCAGCGAGCGCGGTGACAGCGCCGGTTGTCCCAACCAACAGCTGCGCCTCGTGCGATGCATTCCAGAGCGGCCAGCAGCGCGCGACCAAATAGACGCCCGCCGTCACCATCGTTGCGGCGTGAATCAATGCGGAAACCGGCGTGGGGCCTTCCATAGCGTCGGGAAGCCAGGTATGCAGCGGGATCTGCGCCGACTTGGCGGCGGCGCCGATAAACAAGAACGTACACGTCCAAAAGAGCCAGCCGTCCAGCATCGGCACGTGAGCGAAAACAGCGCTAAATGAAAGCGATCCGATCTTTGCAAACATGATAAAGATTGCAAACATGATGGCGACGTCGCCCACAACATTGATGACGAACGCCTTGCGCGCGGCCGCCACGGCTGTCGGCTTGAAGAACCAAAAACCGATCAAGAAATACGAGGCGAGGCCAACCAATCCCCAACCCACGAGCAATCCGACAAAATTATCGGAAAGCACGAGCGTCAGCATCGCAAAGACGAAGAGGTCCATGTAGGCAAAGAATCGCGCAATCGCTTCGTCGGACCACATGTAGCCAATCGAGTACAATAAAATCAGAAACCCGACACCGGTAATGATCAGCGTCCAAATGAGCGAGAGCGGATCGAGCAACAACCCAAAATCAAAGCCCGGCATCCACGCAAACAAATGCTGCCGGACGCCGAGCGTTGCTCCGGCACCCGTGGTGGCCGGAGCCCATTCCGCAAGCGTTGCAATCAGCGATACACCGACAAGCGCGCTTCCGATAATTCCGGCACTACGTTTGAGCTGCGGCCCAAAAGCAAAATTCACGATCGCGCCGAGAAGCGGCAGCAGCCAAATAACGAGCAGCATCATCCCTTGAGTATGGCTACCTCGTCAACGTCAACATTCGTGCGCGAGCGGAAGACAACGACAACGATTGCTAACCCAATAGCCGCTTCGGCGGCCGCGACGGTGATCACGAGGAATGCGAAGATATGGCCCGCGTTGTTATACCACGCGCGCGCGAACGCGAGAAATAATAGGTTCGCGGCATTCCACATCAATTCGATGCTCATCAGCATGATGAGCGGATTGCGGCGCACGACGACGCCCGCGGCGCCGATGAAGAAGATTACCGTCGCAAGCGCGACGTAATTTGCCGTCATCATTCTTCGCCGGCTCGCACAATAGCTTCGCGCACTTGCCGTTCGACGATTCGGGCGCGTTTGCGCGTCGGGACATACGGCGTGGATTCGCCCGCAAGCAAAATCACGCCGATGACGGCGACCATCAAAATGAATGCGGTCACTTCAAATGGCAGGAGATATGTCGTGAAAAGGGCGCGGCCGAAGTCGGCTACCGATCCGAAGACGTTGGCCGCACCGACTGGTCCGGCGTAGCTCGCGACAATGCGCGGGGTTATCGCGGGTTCGCGCGCGATCGCATATCCGGCGAATCCCAGCAACACCGCGACGGCTGCCGCCGCCGGTGCCGCAATCTTTGGCAGACGATTTGGGCCGAGCGCGAACGGCGCCACCCCGCTCGAAAGCAGTGCGATGACGAAAACGAACAGCATCAGGATCGCGCCGCTGTACACGATGAGCTGGATGACTGCGAGAAACTCTGCGGAGAGCATAAAGAATGTAATCGCGAGAAAGAAAAAATGCGCGAGCAAACCGGCAACGCTATAGACCGGTTTCGATGCGGTGATGACCGCGATCGCCGAGGCCACCAGCAGCACCGCTAATATCCAAAAAGCGGCGGTCACTCGGCCAAACCTTTGGTTTGGGTTTTCAGCACTGTTCCGCGCCAGGTTGCGTCGTACCCGACATCGGTATCGACGTTGGACTTCACCTCGGCCACACGTCCGAGATCTGCCGGAATGCCGCCGGGTCGATCGTCGGGCGCCATTCCAACGCCGGCATCCGGCGGAACGAGCAGCCGATCTTTGGCGTAAATCAGGGAGCCGCGTCGATAATCCGACATCTCAAACCGCGGCGTCAGCACGATGGCATCCGTCGGGCACGCCTCTTCGCACATGCCGCAAAAGATGCAGCGCAGCTCGTCGATTTCGTAGCGCGCGGCGTAGCGTTCACCCGGAGAGCGGCGATCTTCCGGCGAGTTCTCCGCGCCGATAACGGTAATCGCATTTGCAGGACAAACGCTCGAGCAGAGTTCGCAACCGATGCACCGCTCTTTGCCGTCGCCGTACCGCCGCAGCTCGTGCAACCCGTGAAAGCGCGGCGCATGTTTCTTCTTGACCGAAGGATACTGGATCGTCGGTTTGCGCCGGAACATGAAACGGAAAGTCACGGCCATCCCGCGCAACAGTGCGCCGACGTTATAGAGCTTTTTGCGCCCGTTAACCACGAACTGCCACCACCAGCGCGGTCACCACGAGATTGAGCGTTGCTACCGGCAAAAGCACTTTCCATCCAAATGCCATCAGCCGATCGTACCGGATGCGCGGGAACGTTGCGCGCAGCCAAATGTACACGAACATAAAGAACGCAACTTTAACTAAGAACCACACGATGCCCGGAATCATCGTCAGACCGCCAATCGCATTCCAGCCACCGAGGAACAGCAGCGTCGCGATGCACGCAACGGTGAGCATGTTGATGTATTCAGCGATAAAGAATAAACCAAAACGCAATCCTGAGTACTCCGTATTAAAGCCGCCCACCAGTTCGGCGTCGGCTTCGACCAGATCGAACGGCGCACGGTTCGTTTCGGCGACCGCCGTGATCACATAGATCACAAATCCAACAAACTGTGGAATGAAGTACCACAACTTGACTTGACCGTTAACGATTCCGACCAGAGAGGTCGTTCCCGCGAGAATCAGCACGCCAATCAGCGACATGGCCATTGCAAGTTCGTAGCTGATCAATTGCGCGGTAGATCGCACGCTTCCGAGAAGCGGATATTTGGATCCCGACGCCCAGCCGCCGAGCGAAATTCCGTACACGCCAATTGACGTGAGCGCTAGGATCACCAAGATCCCGGCGTTCACATCGCCGACTGCCCACACGTTCCCGGGTCCCGGCTGGGCAAACGGGATGACTGCGTACACGGCAAAGGCCGTCACCAGCGAGATGAACGGCGCCAGCCAGTAAATCAACGGATCGGCGGTCTTGGGTTTCAGATCTTCCTTTAATATAAGCTTCAGCGCGTCGACGGCCGGCTGCAGGAGCCCCCAGGGACCGACGCGATTGGGGCCCGGACGGATCTGCATCCAGCCCATGATTTTGCGTTCGAAGAGCATGGCGTACGCAAACGTCGTGATGACAACGAAAAGCAGCACCGCGCACTTGATGAGCACGACCCACCAGATCGATGCCTGGGGCGTCCACCACGAGGTCACGCCGGAGCTCCGGCTGGTTCGCGCGAGAGGTCTTTGCGAATGTTGCTTACCTCGACTGCGCCGGCACCAAAAAGATTTGCGGGACCGTCGGGCAACCCGCCGATGAGCACGATCGTTCCCTGCGGTACTCCTGGACGGACCTCAACCAGCAGATCGTGCATCGTTCGTTCGCCCGAGCTCAGGTCGATATAATCACCGGTCTCCACGCCAAATTCGATCGCGTCTTCTTTAGAGATCGCGGCCTCCGGAAGACAGCGCAACTCTGCGATGCGAGCGTCATGTGCACTCGTTCCACCGCCGGCAAAGATGCGCGTCTCGACTCGGATGGCGGAGCCATCCCCTCGCCGTCGCTCGGGGTCCTTCGATACCTCAGGATGACAAAAAACGAAGCGATCGTCGCCGAGCGTGAACTCTTCCGACGCTTGCGCGAGATGGCGGAGAACGACTGCATCCAGTTCTTCGGCCAGCGGCAGATCGACGCCAAGCCGTTCGGCCAATGCAATCACCATCTCGAGATCGCTGAGTGCGTCGGACGGCGATTCCAGCGACTGCGCCGCGTTCACGGGCAAAACATCGCCGGCCATGTTTGTGGTCGTGCCGGTTTTCTCAAACGCTGCTTTCGCCGGCAACACGAGATTTGCCAGCTGCGCCGTTTCGGTCATGAACAGATCGCTGACGGCTAAGAATGCGGTCCGTTCCAGCGCTTCTCTTACCAACGGCGCATCGGGATAGTGGAGCGCCGGATTGGCGCCAAAGATCGACAGCGATGCAAGCCGGCCATCACGCGCCGCTGCAAACATTGCGGCGGTATCGAAGCCCGCACTCACCCTGGTGTAGCCCGGACCGAAGAACGGTAACATTCCAAGCGCTTCGGCGCCGCGCGCGTTCGGCTGCTCGGCCGTGATGTACGTTGACAGCTGCGCATGCTGCGGCAGCTTCTCGAGTAATTCCCTAATGGCTTTGGGTTCGATCCCATCCCAAATGACGGCGATGCGTTCGATATCCTTCGCCAACGCGCGCACGGCTTGACCCGCCGTAGTGACATCTTCGGCGCGAATCGGCGCCGGATACGGCCGCTCGGTGGATGCGATGCGAATGAGTTTTGCGCCCTTTTGAAAGGCCGCTTTGCGGACGCGCAGGTCAAAGATCGGCGCACGCTCAGCCGGCGATTCACCCACAATGAGAATCGCTTGCGCTTTCTCGATGTCGGCGAGCGCGGCGCTCTTTTTTCCCGGCGATGCTTGGCGTTGCCGCCCGGCGCGCCAGTCGAGATTCTTGATTCCTTTTGCACGGAAGACGTGTTGCAGCAAAAAGACTTCTTCGTTGGTCAGCCGGCCGCCGCCGATCGCGCCGGCGGACGCCGGGACCACGGCTATAGCTTCTTGGATCGCAGCGGACCACAGATCGAGCGCGTCATCCCAACTGACTTGCATCCAGGCGCCGCCATGTTTGTAGAGTGGCTGCGTAATGCGGTCGCGGCTGCCGTAAAAACCGACGTTGTAGCGTCCGCGATCGCAGAGCCAACCGTCGGAGATCGCATCATCCGATTCAACCGACATCGTTCGTTGCACCGCGCCGACGCGCACGTCCACATGCATCTGGCAGCCAACCGGACACTGCGTGCACGTTGTGCCGGTGCGGCGCAGATCCCAAGGGCGCGATTTAAACCGATAGGTTTTCGAGGTTAATGCGCCGACCGGGCAAAGCTCGGTCACGTTTCCCGTAAAGTTGTGACGATACGGCTCACCGTTGGCGGTGGCAATGATATTGCGCACGCCGCGATCTTTCAGCACGAGTTCGCGCTCACCAACAATCATGTCGTCAAAACGCACGCAGCGCTGACAGACGACGCAACGCTCCTCGTCGAGCACGATGGTCGGCCCGAGATCGACCGCTTTGGGCTTGGCGTCTTTCGGGTCGATGCTCTGCGAAAACCCCTGACCGTACGCCATCGCGAAGTCTTGGAGATCGCACTCGCCGCCCTTATCGCAGATCGGGCAATCCAATGGATGATTGACCAAATACAACTCGAGCACTGCGCGCCGGCCTTCGGCAGCTTTCTCGCTTTGCGTATGCACGACCATACCGTCAGCTGCCGCGGTATTACACGCGATCTGTAGCTTCGGCATGCCCTCGATCTCGACTAAACAAATCCGGCACAATCCTGCCGGGCCCATCTTGCGGTGATAGCAATACACCGGGATCTCGCGTTTGATCTGTTTGGCAGCTTCAACCAGCCACGTGCCTTTGGGGACACGCACCTGCGCGCCATCGATCGTTACCGTAACGAGTTGCTGATCAGCCATCAGTGGCCGTCACGCTGCGCCGCATGAAACGTCTCCCTCGCAATGCGCGACTCGAATTGTTCCGGAAACCGCTTGAGGACAGATGCCAAGAACGGCTCGATCGAGTCGCCGAGCGGACACAGATTGATGCCGGTGATCTCGTGGCTGACGCGAGCCAGCATCTCCATATCGGATCGCAGGCCGCGGTTTTCGAGAAAACGATGCAGGACGCGTTCGAGCCAGTGGCCGCCTTCGCGGCACGGCGTGCATTGACCGCACGATTCATGCGCAAAGAAACGCACCAAGTTGAATGCGGCGCGCACAAAATCGGTAGTGTCGTCCATGACGACGACGGCGCCCGATCCGAGCATCGATCCAACTTTTGCCAGCGATTCGTAATCGTACGGCAGATCCAAATGCTCTTCGAAAATACACGCCGATGAGCCGCCGCCGGGTTGAATCGCGCGCAACGTCCGTCCGTCGCGCAACCCGCCTGCAATTTCCAGGAGTTCGCGCATCGGCGTACCGAGCGGAACTTCGTAGTTTCCGGGATTTTTCACATGGCCGCTGATCGAAACGACCTTGTATCCTTTGCTGCGCTCGGTCCCCACAGACGCAAACCACTGCGGACCGTGCTCGAGAATCGGCACGAGATACGCCAACGTCTCGACGTTGTTGACCACCGTTGGTTTGCTATAGAGCCCTTGAACGGCCGGAAACGGCGGCTTGAGCCGCGGTTCGCCACGCTTACCTTCTAAAGAATTGAGTAGCGCGGTTTCTTCGCCGCAAATATATGCGCCGGCGCCGCGGTGCACCGTGACGTCCAGGTCGTACTTCGTGCCAAAGAGACCTTTGCCGACAAAACCTGCCTTGCGCGCCTGCGCCAGAGCTTCCATGAAGACTTCATAGCCGCGCTTGAATTCGCCGCGTATATAAATGAAGGCGTGGTGCGACTCGATCGCATAGGCGCCGAGCAAAATCCCCTCGAGCACCAGATGCGGCGTCTCCTCGAGCAGCATCCGATCTTTGAACGTCCCGGGTTCGGCTTCGTCGCAGTTGCACACCAAATACCGCGGACGAATCTCAGGCGGCAAGAACGACCATTTCTTGCCGGTGGGAAACCCCGCGCCGCCGCGCCCGCGCAATCCGGATCGCTCGCACGCGCTTTGCACGTCTGCAGGCTTCATCTGTTTGAACGCGCGCTCGAGCTGCTGGTAGCCGCCGCGTTTGCGATACACCTTCATGTCGCGGAGGTCGGCCTCGCCGATGCCTTGGGTCAAAACTTTTGTAACCGGCATTACTTTTCGATCGCGTCGGCGAGCGCAGGCTCGACGTTTGCCAGCCTTTCGCGCGTGCGTCCCTTAAATCGCGCTTCGTCGGCGATGATCCGATCAAGCATAATAACGCCATCGCGATCGAGACCGCCCGGGTTGTTCGGCGCCGGCTGGTCTTGCGCGCCGTCCGATTTGTCACCGCGCGCCACCTCGCCGTCTTGCACCGGCATCCACGTGCGGGGCGGCGTCGCGGTTTGCGCCAGCGGTGCCACGCTGTACTTTCCGGCGCGCATCGCCGCCAGCATATCGTCGATCATCTGCGGCGTGAGATCGTAGACGAAGTTCAAATTTACTTGCATGCACGTCGCGCGATCGCAAGCCGCCAAACACTCAACTTCTTCATATGAAAATAAACCATCAGGCGTCGTCTGCAGATGGCCGATGCCGAGTTGCTCGCGAAAATACGCCATGATATCCTCGGCGCCGTTTAACGTGCACGCCAAACCGCGACAGACTTGCAACATATACTTGCCGATTGGCCTGCGATAGAACAGCGTGTAAAACGAAACCGTCGATTCGACAACCGCCGGAGAAAGCGCGAGCATCTCGGCAATCGCGTGCTGCGCCTCCGAGCTCGCATAGCCTTCGTGCTGCTGAAACAAATGCACCAGCGGCAACAGCGCCGATCGCGGCTGCTCATATTGCGCGATGATCTCATCGCACTTCGGCTTGAGCTTCTTGAGCAGCGCGTCAAACGCGATCATCGATCAACCTCTCCGAAGACCGGGTCCAACGACCCAATGATTACGACGAGATCGGCAATGAGGTTGCCGGCAGCTAAGCCTTTGAGTGCTTGCAGATTATAGAGCGATGGCGGGCGGGTGCGCACGCGATACGGACGGTTGCCGCCGTCGGAGACAACGTAATAGCCGAGCTCGCCGCGTGGACCCTCGACGGCTTGGTACACGTCACCCGGCGGCACGCGGAATCCTTCGGTAAAAATCTTGAAGTGATGGATCAAGGCTTCCATTGAAAGCGCGATCGTCTCTTTGGGCGGCGGCATGATCTTGGTGTCGTCGATTGCGATCGGACCGGGACGTAAAGCTTTGCGCACTTGTTGAATGATGCGCATCGCTTGCTCCATCTCGTCCAAGCGCACGAGAAAACGTGCGTACGAGTCGCCTTCAACGCGGGTCGGAATGTCGAACTCGTAATTTTCGTAGCCGCCGTATGGAAAGGCGCGACGCACATCGTATGCGATTCCGGTGGCACGCAAACTCGGCCCGGTAATGCTCCACTCTTGCGCTTCGGCCTGGGACATGATGCCGACGTCGATCAGCCGATCCTGAAGAATCGGATTGGCTTGCAACAATCCGCGCAGCTCGCGCATGCGTTGCGGGAACATCTCGATCAGTGCATCGAGTTGTTCAATGAATCCGTTCGGCAGATCGGCTTGTACGCCGCCGATACGCAAATAATTGGGATGCATGCGCGCGCCGCCGGCGGCTTCTTGCAGATCGAGGATTTTCTCGCGCATGTCGAAGCAGTAAAAGAACGCTGATAACGCTCCGAGATCGATCATGTGCGTCCCCAGCCATACGCAATGCGACGCCAAGCGTGTGAGTTCGGCTTGCATGACGCGAATCTGCTGCGCGCGTTCGGGAATGCGATCGGTAACGCCCAGCAATTCTTCGACCGCGAGCGCATAGCAATACGCGTTGCTGCTCGGTGCGAGGTAATCCATGCGTTCGATCACCGTCTGGGCTTGCGACCAGAAAAGATTTTCTGCCGTTTTCTCGATGCCGGTGTGCAGATAGCCGATCTCGGGCTCGGCTTTGACGACGTTCTCGCCTTCGATCTCGAGCATGATTTGAAGAACGCCGTGTGTCGACGGGTGTTGCGGCCCCATCGAAAGCACCATCGAGTTGCCTTCTTGCGAAACGATCTCGGGCGTGAGCGGCGTGACGCTCATGGTCATGACGCGTCGTCCTTCCCGCGCACTTTGGCAATCTGTTGCTGCAGCGCTTCGAGCGTTCTGCCCGACGGCGGCGTTCCGGCTTGCACGTTACTTTTGAGCGCGAAGGCCGGCCGCGGCGAACGTTCGCGCGCCGGTCCACGTAGCGGATAATCCTTGCGCAGCGGATGCCCTTCCCAATCGTTGGGCATCTGAATGCGCCGCAGATCCGGATGGCCGTCGAAACCGATGCCAAAGAGATCGAAGATCTCGCGCTCGGCCCAATCGGCGGACTTCCAAACATCCGTCACACTCGGAAGTTTCGGATTCTCGCCCGCAACGCCGCACAGAACGCGTACGCGCTGCGTCTTGCCCAGGTGCAATAGATGATAGACGACGTCGAAGCGCGGCTGCCGCTGGAGATAATCCACGGCGCCGATGTCGAGCAGCATGAAACCTTCGGTCTTTAAACCTTGCAAACGCGCGCGCAACTGCCCCGGCTCGATGCGTTCGATCGCAGCATCGTCAATCGGCGGACGAAGGGCGGTCGGATCGATCGCCGGTCCGGTTAGCGGCGGTGTTTGCGTGCTAGGCATAAATTCGTTTTATGTTCGGGCCAGCAATCCGCCGCGGCCGCCTTCGCGAATCTGCTGCTGAATCAGATTGACGGCGTATAACAATCCGTCGGGCGTCGGCGGACAACCGGGAACGTACACGTCGACCGGGATAATCGTATCGACGCCTTGGACGATGGCGTAATTATCGAAAACGCCGCCGGAGCTGGCGCAAGCGCCCATCGAGATGACCCACTTCGGATCGGCCATCTGGTCGTAAAGCCGCTTGACGACCGGCCCCATTTTTTGCGCGACGCGACCCGAAACGATCATGAGATCCGCCTGCCGTGGCGACGCCCGGAAAACTTCGGATCCTAAGCGGCCGATGTCATACTCGGGCGCGGTTGCGCTCATCATCTCGATCGCGCAGCACGCGAGTCCCATTGTCAGCGGCCAGACGCTCGAGCTTTGCGCCCAGCGCGCGACGTCGTCCAGCTTCGCGAGCAAGAAATGCCCCGGGCCTACCTCCATTCAAAGCCTCGCTTCTTCCATACATATGCATATCCGATGGCGAGCACCAGAATGAACGCGCCCATTTCGATCAAACCGAACATGCGCAACGCGTGCATCTGCACTGCCCAGGGATAAAAGGAAGCGGCTTCAACGTCGAGCACGACAAAGAGCATCGCTATTAAGTAAAACTTCACCGGGAAGCGCCCCGCAATTGCTGAAGTCGGTTCCACGCCGCATTCGTAGGCCTTCTCCTTTTCAGGATTGGGTTTGCGTTGCGCGAGCAGGCCCGGCAAGAGGCTAAATGCCAGCGCGGCAGCGACGGCCACGGCCACGAAGATCGCGACGGGAGCGTAGGGGGTCATCGGCACCTCTGGGTTTTCACAAGCCTTTGCCAACCCCTTGAAGAAGGACGAAGCATGAAATTGTTGGCGCTAGCAGTGATGTTTGTGCTTGCCCAAGCCGGCGGGTGCAATAACCCGAACGGGGGCGGCGTGCAAGATTATGGTGCGGTGACCGGGCGCGTGCTGGATGCAACCAACAATCGTCCGATACCAAACGCACTCGTGGATGTCGGCGCGCTCTACACCGGTTACGCTAACCCCGATGGCGCGTTCTCGCTCTCCGGCGTTCCCATCGGACGGCAAGGACTCAACGCCAGCGCGCCGGGTTACGAAACGACCAGCGTTACCGTTCTCGTACGCAAAAACCAAACCACCGACGCGGGATACGTGCGCTTATTGCCGCTCACCGGTGGTCCCACCGCGCCGCCACCGCCGACACCGACGCCAACGGCCGGTCCACCAACGCCAATTCCGGCGTTGACACCGGAGCCGAGTCCGAGCAGCAGCACTAGCCCGGCCCCGTAGAGGGCGGCGCCATAGCAGCAAACATTCTCGCGATCCTCGGCGGCTTGTTTATCGTTGCGATAACGCTGCGCGACGTGTTTGTCGGCGTTATCGTTCCGCGAGCCGACGATGCGCCATTGCGCATCAGCCGGTACTTAGCGCGCGGTCTTTGGAGAATTTGGCCGAGCATCGCCTATCGTTTGTACTCCGACGAGCTCAAACGCGAAGACTTCCTCGGTACCTTTGCGCCATTCCAACTCGTGCTATCACTAGCAATGTGGGTAACGCTGTTGATTTTGGGCTGGGGGCTTTTCTTCTATGGGATTCGCGACCAATTACGTCCGCCGGATCTCACCTTCGCGCAATCGGTCTATTACGCCGGAGCATCGCTTTTGACGATCGGCTACGGCGACATCGTCGGTACAACAACATTAGCGCACACCATGTCACTCGTAGCCGCGGCGTGCGGACTCGGCGTTGTCGCCGTCGTGGCGACTTATCTGTTCTCGATATTCGGATCGTTTCAGCGCCGAGAAACGTTTATTGTCGCAATCGGAGCGCGTTCCGGAGCTCCACCGAGCGGTGTCGGCTTGCTGATCGAACACGCAAATGCCGGCATTGTAGCGGATCTCGCTCAGGTGTTTCGTGACGCGCAAAGTTGGATCGCCGAAGTGATGGAAAGCCACCTTGCGTATCCGATCCTGACGCTCTTTCGCTCAAGCCACGATTACCAATCATGGGTTGGAACACTGGGTGCGCTCATGGACGCCTCTGCCTTGGCAATCACGACGATCGACGTTGATGCGAATGTCCGTGGTCAAGCGCTCATCATGTATACGCTTGGGCGCCACCTGACGCACGATTTTAGCGATTATTTCGTGTCCAGTGACGATGGCACCGACGCCGGCATCGAGCGGAGCGAATTCGAAAATGCATGCGATAAACTTACCGCCGCCGGACATCGAATCGAGAATCGCGACGCGGCATGGCAACGATTTTCCGAACTGCGGCAAAAGTACGCAGCGCAGCTCAATTCGCTCGCCCGCTGGCTCGAGATTCCGCCGGTACAGTGGGTCGGCGATCGTACATTGTTGAAAAGCCATACGGTTGCTGTACCTCGGCTTTAAACTCGTCCACGTCGCCGGTGTCGTGCTGTTTTTAGGAAACATCACGGTAGGCGTATTTTGGAAGTCGTTTGCCGATCGCAACGGTAATTTTGCAATCAAGGCCTACACGGTAGATGCCATCATCAAAGCCGATCGTCTTTTCACGATTCCGGGCATCGTTCTAATTCTGATCGGGGGCATTGGCGCAGCCCTTGTTGGAAATATTCCGTTTCTAAGCACCGGCTGGCTCGTATGGGGAATCATTGCTTTTCTTCTCTCGGGAATGGCGTTTGGTCCACTCTCGAGAGTTCAGCGACAACTATCTACGGCAGCGCACGCAAATAATTCGTCCGACTACGAGCGGCTCTCAAAGGGTTGGAACCTTTGGGGAACCATCGCTCTTGCGTTGCCAATCCTGGCCTTTATCTTCATGATTCTCAAACCGCCGCTACCGGCATTTTAAGAAGGGTTGCGCCATGATTACCGGAGTTCACATATTGCCGTTCAGCAAGCAGCCCGAGGAAGTGCGCAAATTCCTCGACGCTACGCTAAAACTGCGCTCGGTCGATGCGGGCGATGGTTGGCCAATCTTCG
Source organism: Candidatus Rubrimentiphilum sp. (assembly GCA_035934355.1). Taxonomy (GTDB): domain Bacteria; phylum Vulcanimicrobiota; class Vulcanimicrobiia; order Vulcanimicrobiales; family Vulcanimicrobiaceae; genus Rubrimentiphilum. The sequence continues at coordinate 18,845 of DASYYA010000192.1, forward strand.
CCACGCCGCCGGCCGAGATCGCCGTGCATCCTACCAACGATGAAGCCGAACACCAAGTATATCTCATGTGCGACGACATCAAATCCACTGTTGCGCAACTGCATCAAAGCGGCGTTCAAACAAAACCAGTTGCCGATCGCGGTTGGGGACTGGTGACGGCGATTGAATTTCCGAACGGCGAAACTATCGGCTTATACGAACCGCGTCATCCATTGCCGCTAGATCAATGACGCCGGTACACACCATATTGATGATGGCATGGCGGTTTCTCGGCGCGCGAGCTTTCTATGGGCGAATCAAACCGATTTTTCGTGCACGACTTTCCGTGAAGATGACGACCTGGCCGTTACTTGTAATTCTCTCGGGTTCCGCGTTAGCGGTTGGCAAGGGTATCGTTTGGACCTGATAAGTTTTATCAATTTTTAGAATGGCGTTGAGCCCGCGGTCCGTCACCCACAGCGCCGATTGGGTCGATACGCACGCGTCAGGCACGGAACCCGTTGGAAGCGAAATTATTCTAACAGTCCGTCCAGCAGCGGTTACCACAGCGGTCGACGGCAGTTGAGTCACGGCGACTAAGTTCGATCCCCACGTGCACACCGCAACCGGGCGACTCCGCGGATGCAACATAATGGACCTAATCGTACCGGTGGAGAGAAGTTCGCCCAGAGCGGATGCGTTGGCTTCGGTGAACCAGACCGCTCCTTGATAAAGAGTAACATCGAAGAGGCCGGCGTTTGCTGTAGGAACGGCGTACCGTGCAAAACGTCCCGTTCGCTCATCCAATTGATCGATGTGATTTCCATGCAGCTCGGTCGCGTAGACGTAGCGATCGTCCGTGGCCACGCCTGATAGCGCCGGGTTCTCTCTGGAACTCGTTAAGCGAAAGAGGCGCGCCATGCCATTCGAGATACGCAAAACCCCCGTCCAGTGCTGATTTGTTCCGTAACCACCCCTGAACAGGCTGACCCAGAATTCGCCTTGATGATGTCCACTAGCTATTCCGAAAGGTCCCGAGTCGTTTGGGACGCCCGCAGTCTGACTCCAACGCATGTGAGTTACGTCAAACAATTGCACAAAGGATGGATCGCGCGACGTAACCGCTACGGTATTTTTTTGAATCGCTACGGCCGCCGGAGCGACGACCGCCGGTGGGACTCTAATCTCTCTGATCGCTTGAGATGCCGCCACCGATGCGACCGACATCGAAGGCGCCGTCTTCGCCGCCATGCATGCAGCTAGAGCAAGAGCGCCGATGCCTGCTGCTGACCTCATGAGTGCAGATCGAGCCCATCCGTCTCTTCGGACGAATTCACATAGTTTACGATGATTCGCGTTGAGTCGTCAGGCCAGCTCTGGTACCCTCCAGTCGATGCGGCATCCCACACTTGATCGGGCCAACTTAGGGACGAATCACTGTAATATCCAAGGCGGCTGTTGTACCAATGCGCCATCGGTACAGAGTTGATGAGGTCGTATTCAAAATACGTCCCGTCATTGAATGTTTGAGTTGTTTGTGCGATTGTGGTCATTCGCTTCAGCACAACATTTGTGCCCTCAGGAGTCCAGTCTGAGGTTGCAGCGGCTGTAACGGACAGTTGCTGAAGCACACCGGAGACATATCCGTTAGCCGCAGCGGTAACGTTTCCCGGCGAACTCGGATAGAATTGCAGAAAGATGTCTTGCCCGCAATCATACCGTGCGGTCGATGCATCTACCTGATTTTGGCTTTGCTCCTTGACGAATAGCGCCCAGTTATCGTAGGTCGGGCTGTACTGAAACCCGCCATCGACGGAGTTACCACTGGGGCTCCAACCGCCGCTATAGACGTAGCCCGTTTCAACTCCAACCGTTGGAATGTTGCTGGGTCCACACGGAATGCTCACCCATCCATTAAAATACGAAAAATTCGGAACCGAATATACACGCCGGTACGGACCGCTATTTCCGCCAGACGGCGGCGTAACTTGGGCTAAGAGATTCTGCAACATGAACGGCTGCCAGGCGACTACGCGATTTGCCTGTTGACCAGTCGGATTTCCGGGCGTGAAAGTGGCCGGGCGCGGAAGTTCCGGCGGACCGACGAACCTATTGCCGTTCTCGTCGACGTACGTGTTCCCAGAGACCAGACCCCAGCGTCGAGCCTTTGCCAAAACGCTTCGGTGATTTGAATAGATGTGGCCGCTGGCGTCGAAATACAGAACGTTGACCCGGTTTTCGGGTCGAAGATGCTTCATGACGTTGGCGATCAGCATGCGGTCGGATCCTGTAATGTCAGCGTCAATGTTACTCTGAATGGCCGAATCGGGGATCCTTATGAGCGGCGGCATCGGAGGAAAGCTGCGCATGTGAGATTGCGCATGCGCTACGCTCGAAAGACAAAAGATCAGCGGAACAAAAATCGCTGCTGCGCGTTTGGTCATCTCCCACACTCCTCTGAGAAAAAGACTTACCGGAATTATCTTCTACCCAACGCCTGGATCACAAAGCGCCTGCGCCGCACAGCAAGCAAGATGCCGACGCCTTCCTGGGCCAGCGCGCGGATTCGACCCTCAAAATCCATGCGAAGCGTCGTACTTATGCAAAAAGCGCTTCGCACTATCAATCGGAACGGCGAAGCCAATCGAATGTTCGTCTTCGAAGCGCGCTTCTGCCACGCCGACGATCTCGCCGGTATCTGAAAGGAATATCGGGCCACCGCTTTCTCCCGGAACGATCTGCAGCGTTACTTCAATCGCTTCGCGACGGATGGTTGAGATGATTCCGCTGCTGAGCGATGTTGCCAGTCCCAAATCTTCGCTTTCGAATTGGTCGGGAATCGGATAGCCCAAAAGCCCAATTGTCGCACCTGAGCGCGCATCGTCGCTCGCCCCCAATGGAGCAACGGGCAGATTTGATTTATGCGTGCGAACGAGTGCGATATCGCGCACGGTATCCCGGCCGACGATGCGCGCCGGCGCCACCTGCTTGTTCCCGATAGTGACGCGGATATTCAACGCAGCATCGATCGCATGCGCAACGGTAAGAATATCGCTTCCCCACCTTCCACTTGCGACCACGATGCCGCTTGCGAA
>DASYYA010000197.1:0-3555 GCA_035934355.1 Candidatus Rubrimentiphilum sp.
AAAGAGAATTGACGGCGCCGGAAAGAGATTGTTGAAAACGACCGTGCGGCGGCCCGTGATTTCGCTATCCGCGATCAGCGGATATTCGCGCGTCGGCGTGGGTAAGGTCGTCGGAATGTTCATCGACACCGAACCACCCGCGACGGTGATTTGCAATAAATTGAATGGCGGCCATGGGTGGGGCGGCGACGGCACGACGCCGGTGACTGCCTGCGCTCCGAGCGTGTAACTGCCGGATGTTATCGGTGCAACCACGAGCAGCTCTACCCGTGCGCCCATTGTCAGTAAGATCGGATTCGATACAGTGTCGACGAGTTGCGGCGCGAGCAAGTTCACGCCATCATAACCGATCACATAGACTTTGAAGCCGGGCAGCTGTAACGGCAGGTTGAGCGTGTTGGATCCGTTGAGCAGACGCAGCCGCACGACTTCACCGGGCTGCATTTGGAGCTGCGGCGGAGCAAAGCTTGTCGGCGCGCCGCAGTTGCTCGCACCACACGTCGGCGGAACCGTGAAGTCAATAAAGCTGACAAGTTGTCCGTTGACCAGCGCCGCCATGTAATCGGCGCGCGGCTTGTACCCGCCGTGCGCCGGCGTTTGATAGGCGTTATATTCCAGGTCGTAAATGCCCGATGACTCTTTGTTGGCATTGAGCGTTTGAAATGCCAACTGAACATCGCGCGCGGCGGCAATCTCCGGAACTTGATCGATCGCGCCTTTGACGAGGATCAGGCCTGCCATGCCGCCTTCGACCTCGACGTCGGTCGAGCCGTGGTGGTGCGGATGATACCAGTACAATCCCGTCGGTTGGTCCGCCGGCACCGAGAAATCATATTGAAAGCTCGTCCCGGGCTGGATCGCGACCATCATCGCACTCGGATTGGTTGTTCCGACGGGATCGAAAATGTGCGGCACCACTTGCAGGCCGTGAACATGAAGGTTGGTCGTATTAAACAGATGCGGATTATTCATGGGATCGATGCCGGGGCCAGGCGTCGCAGCGGGCGGGTTGGGCGGAAACGCATTGACAATATTGATTGCCAGCTGCTGGCCGGGGACGACCGTTAACGTCGGGCCGGGAATAGTGCCGTTATACGTGCGCGTACGAAACGTTTTGCCGTTAAACACATGGTCGGCGTATTGCGTCGTCAGCGTAAAGCTGCCGGAGATGGGCGGCGTTAAACCGCCTGAACCGATATAGTGGCATCCGCCTGCGGCTAAAACTCCGGCGGTCGCACCGCCTCCAATAAGAACCGCACGCCGCGATAAACGACGCATCGCCGTGAGGATACGCCGTGCAGCTCGGCCAATCCGCTCGCATATGCCGAAGATTCCGTTTCCGAAGAAAAAGGTAACGAAGGCAGTGGCGCAGCGCGAGCTCGAGATCTTGGAGCGCACCTATCCGCATGCCGTCACGGCGCTGCGCTATTCCAATCCATACGAATTGCTGATTGCGGTCATCTTGTCCGCGCAGTGTACCGACGCGCGCGTGAACATGACGACACCCGCGCTCTTCAAGAAGTATCCGACGCCGCAAAAGCTCGCGAATGCAAAACGGCCCGATGTCGAGCGCATGATCAAGTCGTGCGGCTTCTACCGCATGAAAGCCAAAAACATCATCGGCGCGGCGCGCGCATTGGTCGAGGACCATAAAGGCAAGGTGCCGGCAGATCGCGAGGCGCTCGAAGCACTCACAGGCGTTGGGCGCAAGACCGCCAGCGTGATTATGGCAAGTATTTTCAACGAAGCTGCGATCGCGGTGGACACGCACGTGTTTCGCGTTTCCCATCGTTTGGGGCTAACGCTTGGAAAAACGGCGCTTGACGTCGAGCGCGATTTAGAGAAGATCGTGCCGCGCGACAAGCAGCATTTGGCGAGCCATTGGCTTATTTTGCACGGTCGCGCGATCTGTAAAGCACCGACGCCGCTTTGTCCGCAATGCCCCGTTCGCGAACTCTGCCCGACGCCGAAGATTATCGCGGCGCTGCGGTGAAGGCGGTCCGCATGAAGCGTGCGGCGCTCGCGTTCGGCGTTCTGGCAACATTGTTCTGTCTTGCCGTCCCCGCCCGCGCGGAATTGACGCTCGATTCGGTTTTCGGCGCGACGCCGCCATGGGGCGCGCAGCCCTCGCGGATTACGTGGGCGCCCGATGGACAATCGTTCTTATATGTTTTGCCGACGCAAGATCCGTTCGCTGCGCTTGCGGTCCATCAATACGATCTGCGCTCGCAAAGCGATCGCATCTTCATCGATCCAAAGGCATACTCAGGAAGAGCGACGCCGGGCGCGCTCGTCTGGTCACCCGACGGCAAGTATCTTGCATTCACAATCGCCGGCACGTTATATGTGCGCGATCTATCGACGAACCTCGATCGCCAGATCGATCGCAAGGTTTCGGACCCGCAATGGTCACCCCGCGGCAACGCTATCGCATACGTCAAGTCGGCCGATCTTTACGTCGCTTCTCTCGCCCCAGGCGTTGCGATTCGACGATTGACCCGCAGCGGCGTTGAAAATCAGATTCTCAATGGCGCGCTCGATTGGGTCTATCCCGAGGAGCTGAGCACGGCGCACGGCTATGCGTGGGCGCCGGATGGCCAATCTATCGCATATATGCAGATGGACGAGCGGCCCGTCACGTCGTTTCCTATTCTGGACTTCTTGGCTACCGATAACGCGGCGACGCCACAAAAGTATCCGCTCGCCGGTGAGAACAATCCGCGCGTGACGCTGCGGTTGCATCAGATCGCAACCGGCAAAGACAGTTTGATCTACGATGCCGGAAAGAACGACGAGTACTTGCCGTTCTTTGGTTGGAAACCGAATTCGCACGAGCTGATAGCTGAACTTATGGATCGCGGGCAAACGGCGCTTCGCGTATTGGATTACGCGTCCGCAAGCGAGTCGGTACCGCGCGTGCTGTATCGGCAGAGCGATCCGAAATGGCTCGACGATGTGCAGCTACCAACGTGGCTCTCTGATGGAGGTTCGGTATGGGTGCTCGATCGCGACGGGACTCCGGGCTTGTATCTTCGAGCTGCCAACGGGGCGCTTACGCGCCTGACCGGCTCTTATCGCGCGTTTTCACTGCTAGGCGTCGATCCGAAATCGCAACGCGCTTATGTAACCGCCGCCTATCCGACGCGGCGCGATCGCAGTTTGCTTGCAATTCCGCTGAGCAGTGGATCTCCACTGAATCTTACGCAGGCCGCCGGAACGCATGGCGTTTCCGTTTCTCTTCCCGGCAGCGCTTTCGTGGACACGCATTCGACTCTAAACGATCCGCCGCAAACCGATGTGGTATCGCTGAGCGATGGAAGTGTCCGGACAACGCTTGCTGCAAGAAGCGCAAGCTTGCAAGCTGACCTCTTGCCGGTTGATATGCTTTCGATTGATTCGCCCTACGGCAAACTCGACGCGTACATGATCAAACCGTTAAATTTCGATAAGATCAGGACGACAAGCCCCGGTCACAAATTTCCGGTGATCGTTTACGTTTACGGCGGTCCGGGAGCGCCGACAACTGCTAATGCGTTTGGAGAGCAACGCGGGCTC
>DASYYA010000201.1:0-4797 GCA_035934355.1 Candidatus Rubrimentiphilum sp.
AAACGCAGCGCCGCATTATCGATCAGCAAATCTTGCGCGTAGACGGCAAAACGGTAGCCGAGCGTCGTCGGCTCGGCCGGCTGGAGATGCGTAAATGCCATGCACACCAAATCCGCGTGTTCGCGAATTTGCTTGGAAAAAGCGCGCAACAACTCGCCGAGCGACGCGCCGATCAGCGAAAGCGCGCGCCGCAGCCGATAGGTTTCAACGGTATCCTCGACGTCCATCGACGTCGAGCCCAAGTGCAATTTACCGCCGCCGGTTTTGGCTTGGGATGCGAAGACGCGAATCTCTGCCATCAAGTCGTGATGGATTTCGCTTTCGATCTTCAGCGCAGCTTCGATATCCACGTCGCCGGCGTGCGCGCGCAGATCCGCGAGCTCGTCGTCGGTAACCAAACCATAGCGCGCTTGCGCTTGCGCGAGCGCCACCCACACCTGCCGCCAAAGCTTGCGGCGTTGTTTCTCCGAGAACAGCTGGCGCAGCTCGGGACGGCCGTATCTCCACGAGAACGGCGACGCGTACGTGTCGTAGGTCATGCGGTCGTGGGGCGTTTCGCGCTGAGGGACGCAAGTTCCGTGGTCAAGAGCTCGACCGCCAATTCCGGATCGTCGATGCGCCCGGTAACGATGGCATCGAAGGCGCCGATCGCGCGTTCAAATGCACGCCGCGCCCGTTGCTCGCCCACGCGTTTGGCAATCGGAGCAAGCGAGCGCGCGCGCCAGCGCAACCGCGCCGGAACGTCGCCGCCCTCGCGCGCCAATTCCCAAAGCAATCCGCACTCGGTCGCCGCCGCATACACCAGTGGCACGCCGGCTGTGCGATCATTGGAAAACATCTCGCGCGCAATCGCCATCGCTTCAGCGACGCGTCCTTCAATCAGCGCGCCCGCATACTTATACGCCTTGGGATCTTCGATCGAAAGCGTCTCGGTCTCGAGTTGGGCGTACGTAATTTTTTTGCCGAGCAATGCGAGCTTCTGCAGATCGTTACGCACCGCGGCCAAGTCGGCGGTACTCTGCGCGAGCGCCGTCACCACCCGCGGTTCGGCCGTCACCTTCAATTCTTTGAGCGTTTCCTCGATGAAACGCGTGCGCACATCTTCGTTGGCCGTCGTGTCGATACGCAACGCCGCGCGACCGGCCATTGCGCCGAACGGTTCGGGACGCTGCGCGCGCGGCGAGAGCAGATCGCAAATGACCAGTGTGTTGCCTTCGGGCACTTCTTGCGCCGCCGCCCAAATCTCGCGGCGGATCGCGGTCTTTAAAGTTTGCGCGTCCGTGATCACGATCAGCCGCGAGGACGCAAGAAACGGCATCGCTTGCGTGGACTCTCGCAAACGACCCGTATCTTCGATGGAGCTCGCGGGAAAACGGTCGAGATTCAGCTCGCGAGTCTCCGCGGGCAAAACGCGATCGGTAATGGTATCCAGCGCCTTCTCCGCCAGAAGGCGCTCTACGCCTTCGATCACGACCAGCTTGCCGATCGCCGGCTGCTTGTCGACGAAGTCGTAGAATTTCAAGTGCGAAAGTTAGGCGAGCGCGCCTTCTTTAATGCCTTTGCGAATCATATCGCGCAGTTCGGGCGTGTCTTGGTGCTTGTGCACTTTCACGGCATGGTCGGTCGCAACCATCACCAATTCATCTTCACTATCCGCGGCAATTGCAACCGTGCAATTGGTTTCGCTGGGCATTTCGCGGCAGTCAATATACCTACGCGCCATAATCTGCCTCTCTCCTACAGAGAGGACTCGGATTGTTCCACCACGCTAGCCGGGTGTCATTCCGAGCGCCCCTATATTCGGCCGAAACTCTAAATCTGGAATTGACTCGCCATAGGGTGGGCGCAAAATGTCGTATTCGGTAATAAACGCGGTAATTAAATGCGCGGGCGTTACGTCGAACGCCGGATTGTAGGTGTGCGTGCCTTCGGGCGCAACGCGTGTCTGCGCAAAGCCGGCAACTTCCTCGGCCGCGCGCTCTTCGATCGGAATCTCCGAGCCGTTCGCCAGCGTTAAATCAAAGCTCGAACGCGGCGCCGCCACATAAAACGGAATGCCGTGATGCGCCGCGAGAATCGCCAGCGCGTACGTGCCGATCTTATTGGCGGTATCCCCATTGCGCGCGATCCGATCCGCGCCGACAATCACCAGATCGATCGCTTTGCGCTGCATCGCAATCGCCGCCGCCGCGTCCACCACCAGCGTCGCATCCACACCGGCTTGTGCGAGCTCATACGTGGTAAGCCGCGCGCCCTGTAAAAGCGGCCGGGTTTCGCCGACAAACACGCGCGGTTTTTTGCCACTGCGCGCCGCAGCCAGAATCACTCCGAGCGCCGTGCCGCTGCCCGCAGTTGCCAGTGCACCGGTATGGCAATGCGTGTAGATCGCCGCTTTGGGCGCAATCAGTTCGGCGGCGTTTTCCGCGATGCGTTCGTCGATCTCACGCTGCTCGCGATGGATCGCTTGCGCTTCGGCGAGCATGTCGTCTGCATTTAGCACGCGCTCGATCGCCCATTGCAGATTCACCGCCGTCGGCCGCGCCTTGCGCACGCGCTCGACCGCCGTCGCAAATACTTTGTCATCGGAATGTTGCGCGCGTAAGAGCGCCACGCCGTACCCTGCAAACACACCGATACACGGCGCGCCGCGCACGGCGAGCGTCTTTATTGCATCGGCGATCTCGTCGGCGTTGGTCGCGCGACTAACGCGCGTTTCATGCGGAAGTAGACGCTGATCTATATATTCGATCGCGTCCCCGGACCAGTGGACGGCTTCGGGCGTGGTTAAACCTTAGAGGGATGCAGCGGGCGCGTGCGATGCATAGCACGTGCGGCAATAGACCGGACGATCGCCGCGCGGTTTAAACGGAACCGTCGTGTTGGCGCCGCACTCCGCGCACACCGCTTCAAAACTCTGACGGTTGCCACCGCCCGTGCCGCTGCCTTGGCCTTTGCGGGATTGACGGCAATCGCGGCAGCGCTGCGGTTCGTTTTGGAATCCTTTTTCGGCGTAGAATTGCTGATCGCGCACCGAGAAAACAAAATCTCGACCGCAGTCTTTACAGGTGATGTTTTTATCTTCCATTGTCGGGAAACGGGCCTCCACGAAGTAGCAAGCCCTCCTATCCGCCCTGGGCGCAGACGAACCCTTTGAGCCCGTTTAGCTCAGCCGAAATCCCACTGGTTTGCGCTGCGGTTCGGGCGGGATCTGCAACAGTGTCGCCGCGGCAAGCGCCGCATAATACCCTTTGTCGCCGCGCTTGGGATCGGCGCGCTCCTGCGCTTGTTCCAGCGTGTCGGTAGTCAGTACGCCGAAACCGATCGGCACGCCGGTACGAATCTGTACGTCCATGATCCCGCGCGCCGCTTCGCCGGCGACATATTCGAAATGTGGCGTTTCGCCACGAACCACCGCACCCAGCGCGACGACGGCATCGGATTTATCCGCCTCGATCAAGCGGCTTGCCGCCAGCGGCAATTCGAAGCATCCCGGAACCGCATACGTCGTGATATCTTCATCGCGGACGTTGCACTCGCGCAACGCGCGGCGCGCGCCCTCCTCGAGCATATCGGCGATCGGCGGATAAAATCGCGCACAGAGGATCGCAAAACGCTTCCCATTGCAATCGGGCGGCGGAGCTTTCGATTCACCGTTGCGCCGCGTCACGGATGGTCGCCATGCGGTAGCGCCGGTTCGAGCATGTGTCCCATTTTGTGCCGTTTGGTCTGCATGTATTTTTGATTGAACGGCGTGGTGACGGTCTGCAATGGAACGCGTCCGACGATCTTCAGGCCGTAGCCTTCCAGCCCGAAGATCTTGCGCGGATTGTTGGTGATAATGCGCATCTCTTTGACGCCCAGGTCCGCTAAAATCTGCGATCCGATCCCATAATCGCGCTTATCGACCGGTAGGCCCAGCGCAATATTGGCTTCCACCGTATCGGCGCCGCGATCTTGTAGTTCGTAAGCGCGCAGTTTGTTGGCAAGTCCGATACCCCGGCCTTCTTGGCGCAAGTAGAGCAGCACCCCGCGCCCTTCTTTGGCGATGATGCGCATCGCGCCGTCGCGCTGTTCGGCACAGTCGCACCGAATCGAATGTAATGCATCGCCGGTTAAACATTCCGAATGCACGCGCACCAGCAGATCTTTTCCGTCGCCAATCTCGCCCATCACTAAGGCGACATGTGTATTCTTGTCGATCGAATTTTCGTACGCATAACCTTTCCACGTGCCGGCCGTCGTCGGCAAATCGAACTCAGCAATGCGATGCAGCAACTTTTCGGTGCGCCAGCGATACGCAATCAGATCTTTGACCGTGATGAGTTTCAGATTGTGCGTTTTGGCAAACAGGCGCAAACCGTCGAGGCGCTCCATCGAGCCGTCGTCGGCCATAATCTCGCAAATCACGCCCGCCGGATACAAACCGCCTAGGCGCGCCAGATCGACCGCGGCTTCGGTTTGTCCGGCGCGCACCAGCACGCCGCCCTCGCGCGCGCGTAACGGAAACGTATGGCCCGGGCGCAGCAAGTCCGACGGCTTCGTTGCCGGATCCAGTAACGTACGGATGGTCGCGGCGCGATCGTGCGCCGAAATCCCCGTGGTCGTACGCCCGCGCGCTTCCACCGAAACGGTAAACGCGGTTTCGTGCAGCGCGCTATTTTCGGAAACCATTTGCGGCAAATGCAATTCATCGAGACGTTTGCCGATCATCGGCACGCAAATTAATCCGCCACCGTATTTGCGCATGAAGTTGATCGCATCGGCGGTCACCATCTGCGCGGCCATCACGAGGTCGCC
>DASYYA010000209.1:0-5428 GCA_035934355.1 Candidatus Rubrimentiphilum sp.
CCCGGCACCTGCGCTTGTCCGCCGAGGCGTCCTTCGGTTCCGACTTCGCGCGCAACGCGCGTCACCTCCGACGCAAACGCGTTCAGCTGGTCGACCATCGTGTTGATCGTGCCTTTGAGCTCGAGAACCTCGCCGCGCACGTCGACGGTGATCTTCTTTGAAAGGTCGCCGCGCGCGATTGCGGTCGTGACTTCGGCGACGTTACGCACCTGGCTCGTAAGGTTACCGGCCATGAAGTTCACCGAGTCGGTGAGGTCTTTCCACGTGCCGGCCACGTCAGGAACGACGGCTTGTCCGCCGAGTTTTCCTTCGGTTCCGACTTCGCGCGCAACGCGCGTCACCTCCGATGCGAATGCGTTCAGACGGTCGACCGTCGAGTTAATCGTGGCTTTGAGCTCTTGAATTTCGCCGCGCACCGAAACGGTAATCTTCTTCGAAAGGTCGCCTTGTGCGATTGCGGTCGTGACTTCGGCGATGTTACGAACCTGCGCCGTCAGGTTACCGGCCATCGAGTTGACCGAGTCGGTGAGGTCTTTCCACGTACCGGCGACGCCTTCGACGACGGCTTGACCGCCGAGTCTCCCTTCCGTACCGACTTCGCGTGCAACACGCGTGACTTCCGATGCGAATGCGTTGAGCTGGTCGACCATCGTATTGATCGTGTTTTTGAGTTCCAAGATCTCGCCGCGCGCTTCCACCGTAATCTTGCGCGAGAGGTCGCCACGTGCGACTGCCGTCGTTACGTCGGCGATATTACGCACTTGGCTCGTCAGGTTTCCGGCCATGCCGTTCACGGAGTCCGTCAAATCTTTCCACGTGCCCGCGACGCCTTTGACGCTGGCTTGACCACCGAGTTTGCCTTCGGATCCGACTTCGCGCGCAACGCGCGTCACTTCGGACGCAAACGCGTTCAACTGATCGACCATGGTGTTAATCAACCGTGCCGAACGCAAGAACTCTCCGCGCAGAGGGCGGCCATCGATGTCGAGCGCCATGCGTTGCGCCAAATCACCCTGCGCTACCGATCCCAATACGCGATTGGTTTCCGCCATCGGCGCCGTGAGATCGTCGATCAATAGATTATAAGCATCGATCTGATCTTGCCACCCACCGGCAGCGCCCTCAATTGAGGCGCGTTGAGACACGCGGCCTTCATGCCCAACGACGCGACTCACGCGTTTAATCTCCCGAAGCATCTTGAGCTTCAGCAGGACGCACTCGTTAAATGCGCGCGCGATCTCGACTTGGATGCCCGAGCCCCGTTCGGCAAGATGTTCGGTAAAATCGCCGGCGCGGAACGAACGCAGTGCGTTGAGCAGCTTGCGATCGAAAGCCGTACCATTGCGCGCCTGCGATTTACTGGCGCCGTTGGTCAGTGCGCCGTTACCGGCGGTCTTCGGACGAGCCGTTATTGCCATAAATGAAAAGTGCTCCGTCGTGGATGCGGCTGACTTCCTCATTGCCACATTCGTCCAATGCCAAACGTGGGCTTGCCAGGTTTAGCAAGCGGGCGCTTCGGGGACAAGCCCGAAAAATGCCGGGCAAACCATAATGCTTGACCACGGCGAGCTGAGCCACACCCAAGCACTCGAACTTTTGGCAGAGGCGAGCCGTCTATTGGCATCTTCCTTTGAATTATCGGCAACGTTGCCGCGGCTAGCCGCGCTCTGCGTTGACCGGCTGGCCGAATATTGCGTTATCGCAGGCTGCCAGGACGAGGACGACGCCTTTTTCTATGAAGCCGGCCAGGGCAAAAAGCTCCGCATGCGGCGAGATGGCGCCGAGATCGAAGGGGCGCTCCGCGCGCGCGGTTTTCATCATGTGCTGGTGTTGCCGATGCGCGGCCGCGAGAGCGTCTTTGGAACGCTCTTCCTGGCGTCGCGGCACACCGGCGCTTTCAGCGACACATCCAGGCGCCTTGCGGAGATCCTCAGCGTTCTGATCGCAAACGCGCTCGATCAAGCGTCCCTCTTCGAACACACGCACCAGGTTGCTGACCGCTTGCAGCGGGCGTTGCTTCCGGGAAGTTTCCCGCGCGTCCCCGGCGGGCAGCTCGACGCCGCGTACCGTCCTGCCAGCGAAGAAGCCGAAGTCGGCGGTGATTGGTACGACGCGTTCGAGTTGCCCGATCATCGGATTGCTATATCGATGGGTGACGTCGCCGGCCACGGCCTCGAAGCCGCCACTATCATGGGCGAGGTCCGGATCGCGTTGCGCGCTGCGGCCGTCGGCGAACGTTCTCCCGCGGCGGTCCTGGAGCAGATTAACAGCGTCACCAATCTGCGCGGCGAGATCGGAATGGTTACCGCAATCTTCGGCTACTACGATCCCGCGACTCGCGAACTTACTTACGCGGTCGCCGGACATCCGGCGCCAGCGCTCATCGTTGCAGGCGGCTTCGCGGGATTTTTGCCGGGCGGCGGACTTCCGTTGGGGATCGGTACGACGATCGACACGCACGACTGGGTCGTTACCCTGCCACCACGCAGCTGGGTGCTCTTCTACACCGACGGCATGACCGAGTACGAGCGCGACATCATCACCGGCGAGGCGCGCTTTCTCGAAGCAAGCGTACGCGCGTGCGAATCGGATCCCGAGAATCCGGCGATTGCTTTGCAAGAGCGCATCTTTAGTTCGAGCATCAACCGCGACGACGCGGCGACGCTCGCGCTCTCGTGTTTCGATGGTCCGGTTCCGGCGCGCATGGAGTTTTCGGCCGTTCCGCTGACTGCGCCAATCGCGCGCGCGATGGTGCAGCGGTTTTGCGACGAGCATGGCATAAACGACGAACAGCGGTTCGCGCTGATCGCCGCGATTGGGGAAGCGGTCGCCAACGCATGCGAACACGCATATCATGGTTCGGAAAAGGGGCGCTTCGAGTTACGTTTACGCGCAGATCGCGATCATATCGCAGTCGATGTGGAGGATTATGGGCAGTGGCGTCCGTTCCAGCGCCGTGACGATCGCGGCCGCGGTATGGTATTAATGCACGAACTCATGGATCGCGTCCGCCTAACCTCGGCAAAACAAGGCACGTGTTTGTCGATGGTGTTGAACCGGTAGTGGTTCCCTACTTCTAGGCTGCATCTGCGGCGAGCAGCACAAGCGCTGCATTAATTCCGCCGAATCCCGAAGAGTTTGACAGTACGACGCGTGTTTTTGCTTGATGCGATTCGCGCGAACACCATATCGCGCAATCATCCAAACGCTCGAGATTGATCGCGCCCGGTATCACTCCGTCGCGCATCGAGAGCGCGCTGATGGCAATCTCCCATGCTCCCGTTGCTCCCAGCGCATGCCCATGTTGTCCTTTGGTCGCACTCACTGGAATCTCGCGCAAGCGATCGCCAAAGATGCGATCGTATGCCAGCGTTTCGGCACGGTCGCCAAGTTTGGTGGATGAACCGTGCGCGTTGAGCGCCTCGACTTCACTTGGAGAGATTTGTGCTTCGTCCAATGCGTGTTGCATCGCGTCGGCGGTTTGCGCGCCGTCCGCGAGCGGAGCCGACATATGGTATGCATCGTTCGACGTTCCGAAACCGGTGATCTCGGCATAGATTGTCGCATCGCGCGCGACGGCATCCGCATACCGCTCTAAGACAAACATTCCGGCGCCTTCACCCATAACAAAGCCGTCCCGAGCAGCATCGAATGGCCGGCTCGCCGCCGCAGGATCCTCATTGCGCGTTGACATTGCGCGCGCGACCGTAAAAGCGCCGAACGTCAGTGGCGCGAGCGGTGCTTCGATACCGCCGGCCAAAGCCGCGCGCATGTCGCCGCGTTTGACGGCGCGATACGCCTCGCCGATTGCGATTGCGCCGGCGGCGCACGAATCCGAGTTTGCAATCGTCGGTCCGGTAATGCCGAATTCGATGGCGACGTTGCTGGCCGCCGCGCCTCCGAAAACGGAGATCGATAAGAGCGGCCGCACTGAGCGCAAACCTTCACGGCGGAAGACCTCGATTTGATCTTCAGCAAACGCCAAGCCACCGAGTGCGGAGCCGGTGTAAACGCCGACGCTTCCGCTCTCACCATTGACCGAAAAATGCGCGTCGTCGATCGCAAGGCGTGCAGCCGCGACGGCGAGTTGTGAGAAACGGTCCGTCCATTGTATGCGGCGCCGCGAGAGAAATGCGGTCGCATCGAAATCGTCAACCTGCGCCGCAATACGCGTTGGAAAACCGCTACAATCAAACCGCGTTAAGGGCGCTACGCCGGCCTTCTTTTCCAGCAGCGCTTTCCAAAACGGTTCGGCGCCGATGCCGAGCGGCGCAATGATCCCCATTCCGGTGATCGCGACGCGGTGTTCAGCCATGGTTCTCGGATAACGCTTTCATGCGCCGTAAGGTTTGCGTGGCAACGTGGTCGATAAAGAATCTCCCTGCGATCCAGCCTATGGGGAATACCAGGTTGGCCTCGTGATCGATCGAAACTCGGGTACCGCCGGGAACCGGTTCAAAGTGCCAGACGACGTCCATGCCGCGGGTCCACCCGCGCACGTGTTTAAATCGTATCGAGGGCGTGAGGGAATCGTTGACCTGCTCCGCGCGCCAGCTTACCGGAATCCGTCCTCGAAGGGCCCCCATTTCAACCAACCGTCGGTTTCCATTGGATTCCAAGACCCGAACGTAGCGGTAATGCGGTAAATATTCCGGCCAGCGCGCGGTGTCGTGCGCGTACCCGAATACGACTGCCGGTGCGGCCTTGATGAGAATCTCGTTGCGCAAATGCATCAGTTTAAGGAACCTATACTATCAACGCGGCTAATGAAGAAAGTCTAAATGCCTCTCGCGGTTCGGCACACCCCGTCAGCGCATCCAGCAATCCCGCAACCCGTGAAGGATCTCTACTGAGGTTGCGCGCGGCGCGCCGGGAGAGAACTCGCGACCGTATGACCCATTTCACCAGAGAGGCGAGACGCGCGCGTTGCACCATCTCGCGCCGCAATTGCCCTTGATAGCAGCGCAACAGCGACGCCCTTTTCGCAGGCGCTTGCAGAATCTTGGGAACGGTTTCCGCGACTTGCGCGGCGCCGCGCAATGCGAGATAAACGCCTTGCCCGGTAAACGGATCCACAAACCCGGCCGCATCACCCGCAAGGAGTACGCGCCCCCGAGCTAATCCTTTGGTCCGATGCGCCAACGGACCAATCGCGATGCGTTTTCCTTCAAGTCTCGCGCCTGAGAAGCGCAGCGTGCTTCCGCTCAGGCGTTCGGCGGTTTGAACAACAAAGCGATCGACGTCTTCTCTGCGGGCAGCCAAGTCATCTTCGCCAACGATCAGCATCACGTTCGCATGGGTTGCATCAAACGGATTGACGGCAAAGTAGCTGCTGCCCTCAACGAACATCTCAACAAAACCGTCAAGCCCGCCAAATCCCGTATAGTGTCCGCCAAGCGCAAAGCGCTGATGCCCGTGCGGCTGTGCA
>DASYYA010000226.1:0-13467 GCA_035934355.1 Candidatus Rubrimentiphilum sp.
CGACCGCCTTGACTTCATCGACAAGCTTGAGATTGCGCGCGAAGTTCTCGCCTTGAAAGCGCGGGTGGTTGCGCCGTGTGTCGTCTTCGGGAATATCCCGTAGTTTTTGAAAGCGCCCGCTTAAGAATCCGCGCCCGAGCGGGCTGTACGGCACGAAACCGATCCCGAGTTCGCGACAGGTCGGCAACACTTCACGCTCCGGATCGCGCGTCCACAAAGAGTACTCGGTCTGCACGGCCGTAATCGGATGAACGTTGTGCGCACGGCGAATCGTGCCGGCTGCGGCTTCGGAGAGTCCGATGTAGCGAACTTTCCCCGCCTTCACGAGCTCTGCCATCGCGCCCACGGTTTGCTCGATAGGTGTTTGCGGATCGACGCGATGCTGGTAATACAGATCAATAACCTCGACGCCGAGTCGCTTTAACGACGCTTCGCAGGCACTCTTCACATACTCCGGAGTACCATTGATGCCGCGCCAACTGCCGTCGGGGCCGCGGACGTTACCGAATTTGGTCGCTAGAAAGACCTTGTCGCGCCGGTCGGCGATCGCGCGCCCGACCAACTCTTCGTTCTTGCCCTGGCCATAGACGTCGGCGGTATCCAGGAAGTTTACGCCTAGTTCGATCGCGCGGTGAATGGTTGCGATCGATTCGTTGTCATCGCGTCCATAATAAAAGTCGGACATTCCCATGCAGCCCAGGCCGAGGGCGGAAACTTGGGGGCCGATAAGGCCCAGTGTTCGCTGTTTCATTTGCAGTGCGCCAATCTATTGAGCTTCGCAGCTAAAGCGATCGCGTTAACCTCTTCGGTTTTGTTAAAGACCCACATGCGGCTGCCACTTTTTTGGAAGTTGTATGTGATGATGTCGCTTTTGGAAACTTGAGCGCGCCGCATCTTCAGGCCCTTCGCGCGCATCGTCATGGTGTTCACTCCGACGCTAGAACAACCGAGATCTTTAATAGGGACTTGGATGTCGTCACGAGTCCCGGCCGCCTCTTGCTGTTCAACGATGACGGTGTTGCCGGCTAATACAAATTCAACAACATCGGCGCCGTGGTGTAGCGTCCCGAGCATTTGTTTCGCCAAGCCGGTAATCGGCAGAAGCAAGAGGGCGATCCCAAGGGCGTAAGCGGTGCATTTCATGCCGCGGGAGTTCGGCATCGCCGCAAGGAGTGCTTTATAGAATAATTGTCGCGTTGCCGGCGAGCGCACCGGCGATGGCGCCCGGACTCGCGCCGCAGATATACGCGCGGGCAGCGCCGCCGCGGAGCGCTGCAATCGCGGCTAAAATCTTCGGTTTCATTCCGGGACCGCACGCAGCGGATCGCGCAAAGACTTGCGCGTCGGCGACGCTCAGTTCGTGGAGTTCCGATTTGGGATCTTGGGGATCGCGCAGGACGCGGTGCACATCGGTCAGGGTCACGTACGCGTCGGCCTGCACGGCGGCGGCGATCGCGCCGGCGGCGGTGTCGGCATTCACGTTATATGCGTGCACGAAATCGTCGCTCACCGCGAGCGGTGCCACGACGGGTAAGAATCCATCTTTGAGCAGCGAGAAAAGCACGGACGGATCGACGCTTTCGATTTCGCCGACATAGCCGAGATCTTCACCCGACGGTGAGCGCGCGGATCGCGCACGGATCAACCCGGCGTCCTGTCCGCTCATTCCAACGGCACGAATGCCCAGTTGCAAGCAGCTGCGCACCAGCCGTTTGTTGGCGGTCGCGCACAAAACGGCTTCGACGGTATCGAGCGCGGCGCGCTCGGTGACGCGCAATCCCTCGACGCGCTGCGTGCGGATGCCACGCTCCGCGAGCGCGGCGTCGATCTCCGGTCCGCCGCCGTGCACGAGGATGACGGAGTGCCCGGCGGCATCGAGTTCGGCCAGCTCGGCGAGGAGAGCTTGGTCTCCGCCGGCGCCCATCGCACTCCCGCCATACTTGACGACGATTCTCACGCCGGCAGAGGCGGGCTTGCAATTCTATGCATTATATGCATAAATATACAACATATGTACGTCCTCGCGCCAGCTCCCACGCTCCATGGCCGGCATTTTCTGGCCGTCGAGGATTTCACCGCCGAGGAGTTCGGGGCGATTCTGCGCCTGGCGTCCTACCTGAAGGGGCGCCGCGTCGGTGAGCAGGCCGGTGTGCTCCGCGGCAAGACGCTCGCCATGCTCTTTGAGAAGCCGAGCCTGCGCACACGCGTCTCCTTTGAAGTCGCAATGACGCAACTGGGCGGCCACGTGATCTTTGCAACGGGTCAAGAGTTCCTATTGGGGACGCGCGAGACACCTGAAGATGCGGCGCGCGCACTCTCGCGCTATGCCGACGCGATTGCGATTCGGACGCACGCCCATGAGCCGTTGCAACGGTTTGCGGCAGCAGCGACGGTCCCGGTTATCAACGCACTATCAGCCGCAGCGCATCCATGCCAGGCGCTCGCCGATCTCCTGACGATCCAAGAAAAATTCGGAACGCTGCAAGGCCTAACGATCGCGTTTCTTGGCGACGCGCGCAACAACGTGGCCGCGTCGCTCGCACAAGCCGCGGTGCTTTCGGGCGCAACGATTCATTTTGGATCGCCGCCGTCGCATCGTCCGGGAGAACACTTCTTAGCGCAACTCAAGGCCATGGGCAAGCCGACCGGCGGCGACGCGCGCGCATTTTCCAGCGCGGTTCGCGCAGCCCGCGGCGCCGATGTTATTTATACCGACGTGTGGACCTCGATGGGAGAAGAAGCCGCCACCGAGCGCAATCGCGCGGTGCTCTCGCCGTTTCGCGTCAGCGACGATCTCTTTTCGCACGCCGCGTCGCATGCGATTTTCATGCACTGCTTGCCGGCGCATCGGGGCGAAGAAGTGACCGCAGAGGTGATCGACGGCCCGCGCAGCGTGGTCTTCGATCAGGCCGAGAACCGCATGCACGCCCAAAAAGCTTTGCTCGTTGCGTTGCTGACGACACTGAAAGGTTTCCCAGTATGAAAGAGCGCCGCCAGCGAGCGATTCTTACATTAGTAGCTACGCGGCCGATTCATTCGCAAGAAGAGCTGGCTGCGATGCTCGATGCGCAAGGTTTTGAAACAACGCAAGCGACAATCTCGCGGGACATCAAAGAGCTCGGGTTGGCAAAGGTTGCGATCAAGAACGGCAACGGCAATAGCCATCAATTTAAATATGTCCTGCCGAGTCCGCAGACGTCCTTTGCGAGCCGTCTGCATCGCGCGGTTGCAGAATTGGTAACCGCAATTTCGAGCAGCGTCAATCTCATTGTGCTGCGCACCCCGCCGGGCAGCGCCATGCTGGTTGCCACCGCGATTGACGAGGCGCAGTGGCCGGAGATCATCGGATCGATTGCCGGCGACGACACGATCCTCGTGATCGTTCGCGATCCGAAGGAGACGCCGATCATCGTGCAGCGCTTTACCGACTTACGGGAGTCCTCGTGAACAACCAAACCATCGTCCTGGCCTATTCCGGCGGCCTTGATACCTCGGTGCTGCTGAAGCGATTTTTGCTCGAAGGCCACAATGTGATCGCGCTGACGGCCGATCTGGGTGAGAGCGACGCGCTGGCCGGCGGCGGTGCGGCTGCCGCGTTGCATGCGGTAAAAGCCAAGGCGTTAGGGCTGGGCGCACGCGAGGCTGTCCTGGTCGACGCCAAAGCGCGTTTCATCGATGACTTCGCGCAAAAAGCATTGCACGCGAACGCTCTTTACGAAGGCGTGTATCCGCTTTCGGCCGCATTGTCGCGGCCGCTGATCGCGCATCTATTGGTTGAGAGTGCGCATGCGCACGGCGCCGGCGTGGTCGCGCATGGCTGCACCGGCAAAGGCAACGATCAGGTGCGCATCGAGCTGGGTGTGCGCGCGCTGGATCCCCAACTTCTCTGTCGCGCGCCGTTGCGCGAGCAACCGCTCTCGCGTCCGGATGCCATCGCGTTTGCCAAAGAGCACGGCGTACCGATCGCACACACGCAAGCCAAACCATACTCCATCGATGCCAATCTCTGGGGACGTTCGATTGAAGCCGGCGTCTTGGAAGATCCGTGGAACGCACCGCCGGAAGATGCGTATGCTTGGACGGCATCGCCGGACGCGCGGCCGCAACAAGCCGATGAAATCATCATTGAATTCGAAGACGGTTTGCCCCAAATGCAAGGATTTGGCGGTTGGGAACTCGTCGCCGAACTCAACGCACGGTCCGGCAAACATGGCATCGGCAGAATCGATCTCGTGGAAGATCGCGTCATCGGCGTAAAGTCGCGCGAAGTCTACGAGTGTCCCGGCTCAAGCGTCCTGATCGCGGCGCACAAGGCGCTCGAACGCGTCGTGCTGACGCGCGACGAGTTGAGGTTCAAAGCGCTTTGCGATCAACGCTATGCCGAGCTCGTATACGATGGCCTGTGGATGTCGCCGTTGCGCAATGCGCTCGACGCATTCAATGCATCGCTGGCCGAACGGATGATCGGAGCGGTCCGCATGCGCTTACACCAGGGGGTCGCAACCGTGACCGGCGTGCAATCTCCGCGCGCCCTGTATAGTGAAGCGCTCGCAACGTACGGAAACGGCGACGCGTTCGATCATCACGCTGCCGAAGGTTTTGTGAAATTGCACGGGCTGCCGCTCGAGCTGCTCGCGCGCCAAGAAGCGACCGCGCTCGCGTGAAATCGACGCTCCAGTGGGGCGGCCGGTTCGATTCCGAACCCGACAAGACATTAATCGCCTTCGGGTCCTCGCTAGAAGACGATCTCGTACTGGCGCCGTTTGACGTCCAGTGTTCGCGCGCACACGCAGCGGCGTTGCGCGGCGGAAAAATCATCACGCAGGCGCAAGCCGATCGATTAGCCGATGCATTAGATCGCGTCGCGGCGGAGGTTGCAAGCGGCGAGTTTGCGGAGTATGCACGGGCGAGCGGTGCCGAGGATATTCATGGCGCCATCGATGCCCGCGTGCGCGATCTCGCGCCGGATGCGGGCGGATACCTCCACTCGGGGCGCAGCCGCAACGATCAGGTTGCGACGACGCTCTTGCTCTACGCTGCCGACCGCGCGGAGAATGGCGCGACAAGACTGCAGGCGATCATCTCCGCGCTTTTGGATCGCGCGGACGACGAATTGCAAGCGCAAACGTTGCTTGCGGGCATGACGCATTGGCAACCCGCGCAGCCGGTGCTTTTGGCGTTTTGGCTGGTGGCCGCGGCCGAGGCGTTTGCGCGGGACGCCGCACGCTTCAAAAATGTGGCGGCGTCCGCGAAACTCTTTTGTCCGCTCGGTTCGGGTGCGCTAGCGGGTTCGAGTCTGCCGCTCGAACGCAAGGTTGCGTGCGCCATGCTGGGTTTTTCACAGCCGTCCCGCAATGCGTTGGATGCGATCGGCAACCGTGACGTCGCGCTCGATTGCGCGCACGCGTTTGTGCGATCGCTGGTCACCGCGTCGCGCATCTGCGAGGAGCTGATCATTTGGTCCTCGCCGGCGGTCGGCTACGTGCGTTTGGCAGACGCCGCGGCGACCGGGTCGAGTTTGATGCCGCAGAAGCGCAATCCCGATCCTTTCGAACTGGTGCGCGCGACCGGCGCGGATCTTGCCGGCCGTTACGCCGGTGCACTCCTATCGCTCAACGGCTTGGCACTCTCGTATCATCGCGATCTGCAAGTGACGAAAGCCGCGGTAATCGGGATTGTGGAGCGCGCGGTGACGACACTCGGCGCATTTGAGCGCGCGCTAGCGTACGTGCAATTCCGCCGGGAAGCGATGAACGCGGCTGCGGGCGCACATTTTACAACCGCAACGGACATCGCCGATGGACTCATTGCCGCCGGCATGAGCGCGCGCGAGGCGCACGCACTGGTGGGTGCGGTTGTGTCGCGAGCGGAAAGTCAGGAGCGTATGCTGGACGAGAGTGATTTGCGCGATTTAGAGCAGCGCGCCAACATCGAAACGCTGGAGGCGCCGCTGGATGCGCGCTCGTCGGTAATGGCGAAGAAGACGCTGGGCTCAACGCATCCCGACGAGATCGCGCGCAGCATCGAAGCGCTTCGCCGCGAGCAGTCCGCGTAATGGCTCGCGTGCACGTGTGGGGCGCCTCGGGATATGCCGCTGCCGAGACGATTGCCTATCTTGTGCGCCATCCGTTCGTCGAGCTTGGTGTTCTCGAAAGCGCGAGCGGTGCAGGAGAAAAGGCCGGTTCTGAGTTTCCGCGGCTGCGCAAACTCGAGCGCGTCTTCGATCCACCGGGCTCGGTCTTGAAGGCGATACAGGCCGATGAGATCGTCATCATGGGCGGCCCGAACGGAGCGGCAAAAGAGGTTGCGCCCGACCTCCTTGCATCCGGCGCGCGCGTAATCGATCTCTCGGCAGATTTTCGGCTGGCGCCGGCGAGCGCGGTGTACGGCTTTCCCGAACGCTATCGCGCGCAGATCGCTCGTGCGCGATTGGTTGCCAACCCGGGATGTTATCCGACCGCGACGTTGCTCGCGACCTTACCTCTCGCGACCTTCGGTGTGGCGCAGATCATCGTTGACGCGAAAAGCGGAATCACCGGAGCGGGGCGCAAGCCGGCGGTGCACTCGCTTTACGCCGAGGTAGCCAATGAAATACGCGCGTACGGATTGCAGGGTCACCGCCACGCGCCTGAGATCGAGCAAGAATTTGCGGCCGCCGGAATCCAGGCACCGCTAACATTTACGCCACATGTGGTGCCGTTAGTCCGCGGGTTACTTGCCGACGCGTATTGCATTTTCCATCGGGATGTCGACGAGCGCGCCGTGTTCGCGGCCTTCAACCAGAGTTATGATGGCAATCCCTTTGTTCGACTTATGGAAGAAGGACAAGCGCCGAGTGTGGCGGCGGTTGCCGAAACCAACGATGCCGAGATTGGCGTGAGCGTGCACGGAAATATCGTGCGCTCGATCTGCGCGATCGATAACCTCGGCAAAGGCGCCGCGGGCCAGGCGGTGCAAAATCTGAACATCATGCTGGGCTACGCGGAAGATTCAGGGCTGACGCTGGAGCAGAGAGATGTTGCAACTCGATAAAACAATCGCCGAACTCCGGTTGGTCGCGCTGCGCGGCGGTTTGGGAAATGTTCCCGGCGTGCGCCTCGCGGGCGTGCATGCCGGCATCAAGAAACGCAAGCGCGACGTTGCATTGATTGTGTTCGATGTGCCGCAAGCATGCGCTTCGGTCATTACGACCAACGAGATCAAGGCGGCGCCGCTCTTGGTGTCGCGCGATTCTCTGAAGACGCATGCTGCGGAAATGCGCGCGCTCGTGTGCAACTCCGGATGCGCGAACGCCTGTACCGGCAGCAAAGGTGAACGCGATGCGCGAACCACCGCGCGTCAAGCTGCCGCGTTGCTCGGCATTCCGAAGCAAAGTGTCGTCGTTTGCTCGACGGGCGTCATCGGCGTCCCATTGCCGATGGATCGCATCTCGAAATCGCTGGAGCGCGCTGTCGCAGATCTGGAAAGTGGCGGCCACGCTGCCTACGATGCAGCCGAAGCCATCATGACCACCGACCGCGTGCCCAAGCTTTCGGCATATGCCTTCTATGACGGCGACAGACGCTATGTTGTCGGCGGAATCGCAAAAGGTTCGGGGATGATTGCTCCCAACATGGCGACGATGCTCGCGTTCATCGCCACCGATGCGCCGATGAGCCAAAGCGAACTGCAACAGCACCTTGCCGGAGCGGTTGACGGCAGCTTCAACATGATCTCCGTGGATGGGGATATGTCTACCAACGACGCGGTGTATGCGTTCGCGCCGGTCTCCGAAGCAGCCGCGCCGCAAAACTTTCCCGCGGCGCTGCAGAAGGTGTGCGATGAGTTGGCGCAGTCTATGGTCGCCGATGGAGAGGGCGCAACCAAATCGTTGACGGTGCACGTTACTAGCGCGCGTACGCGAGACCAGGCGCGCGCCATTGCGCGTTCGATTATCAATAGTAATCTTGTGAAAACCGCGCTTTTCGGCGAAGATCCGAATTGGGGACGCATTGTGTCGGCAGCGGGCGCGGCGCGCAGCGGAATGGATCCGGATAAATGGATGCTGTATGTGAATGATGCGCTCTGGGTCGATCGCAGTGCGGTTGAAGTGCTCTCGGAAGCCGAGGCGCATCGCGAATTGGAGCACACCAAGGTTGTCGTGCGTTTGGATTTGGGGATCGGCTACGAAAGTGCAACGGGTTGGGGCTGCGATCTCTCTCGCGACTACGTTCGCATCAACGCAAATTATAGAACGTAATGACGGAAAACCACCTCCTTCAAAACTACCGTAGCGCGCCGATAACGATCGTGCGCGGCGAAGGGTGTTACCTCTTCGACGATGCCGGCACGCGCTATCTCGACATGATCGGCGGGATTGCGGTCTGCGCGCTCGGCCATGCGAACCCCGAAATTGCGGACGCGATCGCCAACCAGGCGCGTACGCTCGTGCAGGCCAGTAATCTGTTCGCCCACGAGCCGGCGATCGAGCTGTCGAATGAACTCGCGCGCCGTTCCGGCTTCGATCGCGTCTTTTTCTGCAACTCGGGCGCCGAAGCCAACGAAGCCGCGATAAAACTCGCGCGCAAGTTTGCATTTCGCAACAACGAGCCAAAGCGGAGAACAATTCTCTCCTGCACCGGAAGCTTTCATGGCCGCACGCTGGGCGCGCTGGCGGCAACGCCAAACGAGAAATATCAGGAAGGCTTCGGTCCGCTGCCGCTGGGCTTCAAGTACACGCCCTTTAACGACGTTGCGGCGCTACGGAGTGCAATGGACGCGTCGGTCGCGGCATTCATCGTCGAGCCGGTACAAGGAGAAAGCGGCGTCGTGCCCGCGACGCGCGAATTTTTGCAAGCCGCGCGCGATCTCTGCACGCAGCACCGAGCCATTTTGATCTTCGACGAGATCCAATGCGGCATGGGCAGAATCGGTCCACTCTTCGCCTTTGAACATTTCGCCGTAAGGCCCGATGTGGTCACGATTGCGAAAGCGCTTGCCAACGGTCTGCCGATTGGCGCCATGTTGCTCGCGGAACGTTTTGCTGCCGGGCTCCAGCCAGGCGACCACGGGACAACGTTCGGCGGCTCACCGGTGCCGTGCGCCGCGGCGCTCGCGCATTTGCGCATTCGGGATGCGATCGGCCTGGAAAAACACGTCGCGCGCGCTTCCGCCGTACTGTTCGACGAGCTGCGTGCCGTTGCCAATGAGTTTCCGGAACTCTTCGGAACGCCGCGCGGCTTTGGGCTCCTGGCGGGGTTGCCGGTGCAGGAGCCGCACGATGCCAAGTCGCTCGTGGATTACGCGCGTGAAGAGGAACACGTCTTGCTGAACAAGGCCGGGAACAACACCTTGCGCTTCGGTCCGCCCCTTATTATAAAGGAAGAACAAATCGCATCGGGCGTCGCCGCGCTGCGCGCTGCAGCCCGGTCGCTCGCCACCGCAGCGGCCTAGATCCCGGTGGAACGGGCGAACCTCAAGCAAAAGGCAGAACGCCTGCGAGCGCTGCATCATGCGGCAGCGCCGCTGGTGCTTTTCAACATATGGGACGTAGCCGGCGCAACGATCCTCGAAGAGCTTGGCTTTCCGGCAATCGCGACTGCCAGCGCAAGCATCGCCGAATCGCTCGGGTTTGCAGATAACGAAGCGATCGGCCGCAGCTTGATGCTGGAGCGGGTTGCGCGCATTACGCGCGCCGTGAGCGTGCCGGTGACCGCCGACATGGAAGCTGCATACGGCCCGACGGTCGAAGACGCGATCGCAACTGCGCAAGGCGCCATCGAGGCCGGGGCGGCTGGTCTGAATTTTGAGGATTCTGCGCACAAAGATACATCCGAGCTTTACGGCGCCGAGCTCCAGGGCGAACGCATTCGCGCGATGCGCGAGACTGGAACAAAGCTCGGCGTGCCGCTGGTCATCAACGCGCGCACGGATGTCTATTTTCGAACGAACTTGCCCCTCGAAGAGAAGTATCGCGAAGCGGTCCGGCGGGCGACGATCTATTTGCAGGCAGGCGCCGATTGTATCTACATTTTAGGACCGAAAGACGAGGCGACGATTGCAGAACTCGTTCAAGCGATTCCGGCGCCGTTGAACTTTCTCGCTTTTGCGGACGCGCCGCCGATGGCGCGCCTGGCGGCGTTAGGCGTAAAACGAATCAGTTATGGTCCGCGACCGATGCGGTATGCGATGGCGGCATTCCGGCAAGCGGCGCAAAACGTGCGTGACTTCGCCGAATTTGAATAAGAAAGAAACCTGCGGCAAGCCACAAGAGCAGGATCGTCAGCCAGGAAATGAGCGTGCTGTTGATACTGAGCGGACTGAGAATCGCATAACCGGACTGCACGATATTATGCGTTTGATTGACCGACGAATGCATGAGCATCGCGAGCAAGACGCTGCCTTTGGTGTGAACGTATAACCATGTCATCGCTACGGACAGCGGGACCACACCCAAGAAAAATAACGGAAACGACTGTCCGTAGTTTGCATTGCCAGGCAGCAAAAAGAACAACGGAAAATGCCACACTGCCCACACCACGCCCACGATAAGGCCGGCGCTGCCAAAACCGAATTTGCGAGCTAGTCGTGGCAGCGCATACCCGCGCCAGCCGATCTCTTCGCCCGCCTGAAAGGGAGTCGATGCCAGAACCGCGCCGGCGATCGCATACCACGGCTCGTGACCGAATCCAGGCCCCGAACCCGCAACGACGCGTTGGATCAGTGCAGCCGTCAGTCGGATTGCGAGCATGTAACCGATCGCAAACCCGTACCAACGCAGACCCACGCGCCATTGCAGCACGCGTGCGAAAAGCGCCTCGAGCCCACTGGGTCCGTGCGATCTCACGGTGAGCCAGATTGCCACCAGTGCCGGCATAAAGAGGGCCAGCACAAGGATTGGCCCGCCGCCGGCCGGCAAGCGCGGCGCCACTGCAACGGCGACCCAGCTCAAAGCCAAGGTGAAGACGAAAAACCGGAGCGTGCCCGAGCTGTTTACAGCCGCCACGCAGCCACGTTCCAAAAGATACTGTCGCTGGATCCGGTTTCGCCGCGCAGCCGCGTGGTAAATGTGTCGATTTCACGGCGCTGATAGATGAGGATAATCGGCATCTGTTGATAGAGCAAACGTTCGAGCCGCGCATAGATCGCCTTACGTTTTGCGAGATCGAACGTGCCGCGTCCGGCAATGAGCAACGCGTCGATCCGGGGATCGCAGATCCGGGATTTGTTATAACCATTCGGCGGAACGTTAGCGCAAGCGAACTGATCGGTGGTGTCAGGATCGTCGCCGTTGACGAAGGGATAGAGCGCGAGATTGAACTTCCCGCCGTAAACCGGGCCGCCTTGGCTCACCGGCGCCACGAACTGTGACACTTCGAATTGTTTGAGTTCAATGCTGGCACCGACGGCGCGCTCGTATTGCGTAACGGCATTTCCGATGATCGCATCGCCGGGGGTTGCCGCTTGAATCACCATCAGCATATTGAGCGGCGAGCCGTTCTTCGAGCGCATTCCATTTGCACCCAGATGCCAGCCCGTACTCTCCAGTAGCTGCCGCGCACCCGCCGGATCGTATGGCACGTCGGGATATGCCTTTGGGTCGAACGCCCAAATAAAAAGGCCACGTCCGGCGTGCGCGCTGGTGAGCGCACCGCGCGAGGCTTTGACAACCAAGCTTTTAATATCGATCGCCTCGGCAAGCGCATGACGCACGCGCGGGTCGCTGTTTTGCAGCGATTGCGTGTTAAAGATAATCGCGCCGACGGCGCTTACCGGCGTACTCACGAGGCGATAGCCTGACAGGCCCTTGAGCCGCGGATAGTTGGAATAGTCTTGTTCGTTGAAGTACCCCTGAACTTCGCGCGTTTCCAGCAATGCGAGCGCTGTTTGCGCATCCGGAACAAATCGAATGACCAAATGTTCGATACGCGGCTTGCCCGCAAAATAATACGGATTGGCGTGCATCTCGACACGATCGGCGCGTAACCAGTGGTCTACCACATATGGACCCGAACCGATGGGCGCCTCATCGAATGGAATGTTGTTGAAGTTGGGATAGTGCGCGAGCAAGTGGCGGGGCAAAATGGGAAAGCCTTGCGGCGCCATGACGAGTGTCATGATTGGCGCGAACGGTTCTTTCAGATGGAGAATGAGCGTGGTTGCGTCTGGTGCTTCGGCTTTGACGATGCGGTCGTAACCGTACCGTGACTGAACGTTATTGGCGCGATTATTGATCGCATTAATCGACCAGACGCAATCGGCCGCGGTTAAAGGCGCGCCATCGGCAAATCGAATGTGCTTGCGCAGATGATAGGTGATAGTGAGTCCGTCGCGGCTGATGCCCCCGTTTTGCAGCGACGGCACTGCGGTCGCAGCGTCGGGGACGAGCCGTCCGTTATTGTCGTACTTTAAAAGGAAGGAAAAGAGCAGTTCTCCCCACTCGGTTTGGGACTGACCGTTTTCCAGAGCAGGATTGAGCGATCGCGGTTCTCGTTGCTGCGCGATCACGAGAGTCGACGACGCAAAATGCTCGCGTTGTGTCCCTTGCGCGCATGCCGCCAACAAGAGAGCGGCGCACATGATGGCGGATCTTACCGATGTTGTCATTCTGAGGTATCGAAGGGTAAGTTGGGATCGACGCTCAGCGTCAACGGATCGGCGCGTACGGCATCGCGCTGGTGCGCGGCAGCTGCGGCGATCATCGCAGCATTGTCGGTGCAGTATTTCGGTGGCGGAATGAAGATCGGGACGTTCGTTCGCTCTCCCCACTCACGCAGCGCCCGTTGCAAAGCCGTGTTGGCGGCCACACCGCCGGATAAGACCACGCACGTGTAGGCGCGCCGTTCGAACGCTTCTTGCACGCGTTGCATGAGCATATCGACGACTGCAGCTTGAAACGACGCTGCAATGTCTGATTTGGACGCGCCATTGCCGGCGTTTGACTGAACAAAGTATTTGACTGCGGTTTTGATGCCGGAAAACGACATATCTAACGAGCCGGGTTCGCCGCGATGGCGCGGAAATGCGATTGCATTCGGATCGCCTTGACGCGCCAAGCGATCGATCTGCGGGCCACCGGGAAACGGTAAACCCAAGACACGCGCGGTTTTATCGAATGCTTCTCCGGCGGCATCGTCTTTGGTGCGTCCGATGACGCGCATCTGTGCAGGACCTTCAACTTCGACCAGCTGCGAGTGTCCGCCCGAAACCAGCAGCGTCAAGAACGGATAGACCGGCACGTCGCCGTCGCGATCGAGAAACGCGGCAAAAATATGGCCGTGTAAGTGGTTGATCCCATAGAGCGGCTTGCGCAGTGCGAATGCAAGCGCTTTCGCCGAGGCGACACCGACAACAAGACTGCCAATGAGACCGGGGCCGCGGGTGACGGCAATGCCGTCGATGTCATTCAATGAAAGGTTCGCGCGTGCCGCCGCGTCTTCGACCGCCGCGGAAAGGAGCGCAACATGTTGACGGCTGGCAATCTCCGGC
>DASYYA010000003.1:0-15070 GCA_035934355.1 Candidatus Rubrimentiphilum sp.
GACGATTTACAACCTCGCGCATTCTACATTTAAACATCCCGCTTGGGGGTGGCAACATTCCGAACGTAACTATCGCATTGGGATGCTGCTTGCCCAGGGCGACCATTTAAAGATCGACACCGACGTGCTCTTTGCCGCAACATTCTTGCACGACATGGCCGCGTTCCAGCCGTGCGCCGATAAAAAGATCGAGCATGGCGATTGTGCCGCCATTCAAAGCGAAGCGATCTTGCGATCCGCGGGATTCCCGATGCAAAAGTACGCCTCGGTCGCCGCCGCCGAGCGCGGACACATGTATTATCGCAACCCTGGAAGCCTTCCGGAGGCGATTGTTTTGCACGACGCGGATTCATTGGATTTTCTGGGCGCGATCGGAGCAGCGCGAATGCTCTCCCTCACGGGAGCCGACAAAGCGAACTTTGCGCCGGCGGTAAAATCACTGCGCGCATTTCTCACGCAGATTCCGAGCCGCCTGGTGACCAAAACCGCACAAGGCATGGCGGTGGCGCGCGCAGCTGAGTTACTTCGATTCCTTGACGCTCTGGATCGAGAAACGTTCGCGCAAACGGCGATGTGATCTACCGCGATGAGCTGGCTGCCGCAGCGCAGCAAGGCGCGTCAGCTCACGATGCAATGGAGGCGTGGGTCGGTGCACCGGCGGACGCGCCACCGGTTCCGGGCGCCGTACTTGAGGCGCATGCCCGCGAATTGCGTCAGAGCCGCGAACGTATTCGCGCGCTGCTTGCGGAACATGGAGAACGCGACGATATTATGGAGGCGCTTGCAAAAAACGAAACATATCATCGCTCATTAGGGCTGAGCATGCGCGATAAACCCGAACCCGAAGAAGAAGAGGCGCAGTAGCTGTTGAGCGTGCGAATGACGCGCGGCCATGCTCTTGGCCTCTTCAGCTCGGCGTTGTTACTAAGCGATTGCGCACGTGGCGTTAACCCTTTACGAGTCGGTTCGAAGAGCTCTCCCGAGAATGCGACGATCGCCGAGATATACGCACTCGCGCTCGAACGGACGCATATTCCGGTCAGGCGATACATGAATCTCGGCGATAGCGAGACTGCGATGACGGCGCTGCAACGTGGCGAGATCGATCTCTATCCCGAGTACGTGCGAAAGGGTTTGGACAATCGCGAGAAGGTCGTGCCGGTAAATGGGGTTACTTGGCTTGAGCCTTCGCCCGCTTTCGACTCGCCGTGCCTTGCAACGTCGCCATATGCGGCCCAAAAATATTGGCTTCTCACCCTGAAGCGATGCGCGCGAATTGCGCGCCAACTGCGTTTCGCGGGGAGTACCCGCTTTATCGCATCGGGCGCACTAGACCGCCTGCGTCGAGCCTATGGAGGATTCGAGTTCAGGAACGTGATCGCGGTTCGTCCGGGTGAGCAGTACGACGCCTTAGGGCGCGGTGACGCGGAAGTTGCGAATGCATTTACCACAGACTCGAGGATCGCGGAAAGACAGCTGATCGTACTGCGCGACGATAAACGTGTTTGGGCACACGAGAACATCGCGCCGGCGATACGTGTTGCCGCGATCCATGCGCATCCGCGTGTTCCCGCGGTCCTTAATGGAATATCACGTCGGATAACGGAATACGCAGTGCAGCAGCTCAATTTGCGATTGGATCTGCTCGATATGGACCCGCGCGACGCGGCGGAAGGCTTCATCGCGGCGAACATGCCGCGGGTTTAGCTAACCGTCTTTGCATATGCGGGCTGAACGGAAAGCACGAATATGCAGCAGAGCGCCCAGAACGCGATCTGCGTGCGGACCATGTGCGGATTTCATACGAGTGAACGGATTATACATGCAGTTGTCCCAGTTGCAAGTATTTTGTTGTTCGCGTCAGTCACGCGAGCTTCGGAGGTTGCTAACGTGCGTGTCGAACTCACGATCTGCGCTTCGCAGCGAACGATTCCGGTATCCTTTGTGATAGGCCGGAGGAGCCGTGCATGTACGTCGACCGTTCCGTATACCGTATCGGCGGGAAGCGTTGAAAATATCGCAGAGCCCAAAGCAAAATCGAGCAGCGACATCGCAAGTCCGCCGTGCACGACGCCCATTGGATTGTAGTGCTCTTCGCCTGGCTCAGCTTCAAAGACAACGCGGCCGTTGTCAACTTCCACGAGCCGCACTCCGAGCAGAACCGCATATGGCGGCAGCGGGATCGCGCCGTCGCGTATGCGATTCAAAATCTCGCGACCGCTCAGGCCATGAGTCATCTCGAAACTTGCGAGCGGGTCGCTCCATCGAACGACTCGTTCTCGCTGAGACTCGGGCTCCATATATTGCGGTGTATTTGCGCTCGGGTTCCGAGAACCGCTTCTCAATGTCCGTTCCGCGGGGACGTTCAAAGATTGCCGGGAATCTCGGATAAATGACAATTAGCATGATGCTCGCGTCGCTCGTGCTTGCCGCAGCGTTGCCGGCGACGGCGACGCCGCTCGGCGGTCTGCGGCGCGCGTTAGGCGGCGCATTCGTACGTCGAAGCTGATCTACATCACCAGTCCGTCACTCGATGGCTACATTGAGGACGAAACCGGTGCCTTCGATTGGGTCAATCCCGATCAAGTATTCGAGTTTATCACTGAGTTGGTGCGACCGATCGGAACCCAACTGCTTGGGCGGCGGCTCTATGAGACGATGGCGTACTGGGATGCGCCCGCGATTGAGGACTATCCACCCGAACAGCGCGACTTCGCACGCGTTTGGCAGAAGGCCGAGAAGATCGTCTTTTCACGAACGCTGAGAGGCGCTGCAGCACGCAACATGCGTGTCGAGAGGGACTTCGACGTCGAGGCTATTCGGAAGCTCAAGCGGGAATCAGAAAACGACATCATCATTGGCGGTGCCGAGCTTGCGGGGCTAGCGCTCGAGGCGGATCTCGTCGACGAATGTCATTTGTTTCTCAACCCGGTAATCGTCGGCGGCGGAAAACCGGCATTCCGAGCCGCGTTACGACGGAATCTCGACCTCCTCGAGACCCACCGTTTTGCCAACGGAGTGATCCACTTGCACTATCGCATACGAGGTGGTACGTGAACGACGACACCGCAAACAGAGGCAGAGACCTTTTAGACAATCCTCTGACCCTCGCCGTGCTATTCGTAGTTCCGGTGCTCGCGCTCATTATCAGTGGCGCACTTGGCATGAGGTCTAGCTTACAGGTCGCGATCTGGGTCGCAGCATTGACCGTCCTGAGCGCGAGTTGCATCGTGAATGCGATGCGATGCAGACGTATCCATTGCTATTTTACAGGCCCGTTTTTCTTGGGTATGGCCGTGATTGTGCTCTTGTATGGAATCGGCGTCATTCATCTTGGTGCGCGTGGCTGGAGCGCGATCAGCTTGAGCTTAGTGATCAGGACGCTCGTGTTGTATTGCGTACCCGAGGTTCTTTTCGGACGCTACGCAAAACGATCGCACTTTCCCCGTTAAGGTAAACATGAAATGTTAGCTGTGAGAGTTCATGCGTACGGGGGTCCCGAGCAACTCACGCTCGAGGAGACGCCCATACCGATACCCGCGGACGACGAAGTGCTCGTTCGCATCTGCGCGGCAGGCGTCGGCCCGTGGGATGCACTCGTGCGTACCGGCCACAGCGGTGTACCGCAACCGCTGCCGATAACGCCGGGTTCCGACATTGCTGGTGTGGTGGAGACGACCGGTGAGGCGATCTTTGGCGTAACAAATAATAACTTCGCCGGTGGCTACGCGCAGTACGCGGTCGCAACGCGCAGCTCGATCGCGCGCAAACCCGCTTCGCTGAGTTTTATCGAAGCCGCGTCGGCGCCGGTGGTGGCGGTCACCGCGTGGCAGTTGCTGTTCGATCACGCAAAAGTTTCGGCCGGCGAAACGGTACTCGTCCAGGGCGCGGCGGGCAATGTGGGCGCTTACGCGGTGCAGCTCGCCCACTGGGCTGGTGCGCGCGTCATTGCCGTTGCGGGCTCAGCGGATGCCGACTATGTGCGCGGCCTTGGGGCAAACGAAATGATCGACTATCGCACGCAGCGCTTCGAAGAACACGTAAGCGGCGTTGATACTGTCATCGATACGGTCGGCGGGGAGACACAAGCGCGTTCCTTCGGGGTGCTTAAACGCGAGGGCATGCTCGCTTCGAGCGTTTCGGCGCCGTCGGGAGAGTTAGCAGCGCAATACGGCGTGCGCACTGCATATTTCATCGTGTCGGTCCCGACCGCGCAGCTCGAGCGCATCGCCCAGCTCTTCGACGCGGGCGTGCTGAAGACGGACGTCGGTGTGGTGCTTCGCCTCGCAGATGCGCGCAAAGCGCACGAGATGCTCGCCGGAATTGTGCCGCACCCACGCGGCAAAATCGTCCTTGACAACACTTTGTGAGACTAAAGCCGGCGCCCGAATTCTTTTATGTTAAAGAAATTGGGGGATATTTTTAGCTACAGCCGCTCGTTGCGCCGCAGCTATCGCACTTTTCGCACGATCCGTTGCGCACCATCGTGAGTTGTCCGCATTCAGCGCATGCATTGCCAGTGTAGCCTTTTGCTTTAGCTGCGCTAACCTGAGCGGTTTGCGCAGCAATCGCTGTTGCCGTGCCGGCGGTGGACATTACCGGCGCGTCGCCGGGGCTTGCAATAACACGTTCCACGACGTCGAGCCTTTGCGTATGCGGCCCAGTCGCCGTCGGTCTTAAGTGCGTACTGGTTGGATGAAACTTCTCGCTGACGCCGGCCGGAACATAATGCACCTCGCCGGCTTCCTCGCCAAGAAAGTCCTCGTCCTTAACCGGGCCCATGGAATCCATATCCATTTCGGGTTGTACGTGTGCCAATTCGTAGCGACCGAGATAACTGACAGCTAATTCGCGGAAGATATAGTCGAGAATCGACGTCGCCATTTTGATGTGGTCGTGTCCGACCACCGGCCCGTTGGGCTCGAAACGCGTGAACGTGAACGCGTCGACGAACTCCTCGAGTGGCACGCCGTGCTGCAAGCCAAGCGAAACGGCGATCGCAAAGTTATTCATCAACGAGCGGAACGCGGCGCCTTCCTTGTGCATGTCGATGAAGATCTCGCCGAGCTGGCCGCCGTCGTACTCACCGGTGCGTAGATAGACTTTGTGGCCGCCAACAATCGCTTTTTGTGTGTAACCGCTGCGCCTTTCGGGCATTCTGCGGCGTTTGGCAATATAGCGATAGACAATGCGCTCGGCCACTTGCAGCGGATGTTGGAACGGCTGTGTTGCGACTTGCTCCTCGGTGGACTCGCCGGCCAGATCGTAAGTCGCCGCCAACGGTTGCGAGAGCTTGGAGCCGTCGCGATAAAGCGCGACGGCTTTAATCATGCGCTCCCATGCGTAACGATAAGCCTCTTTTACATCAGTGAGCGTCGCTGTTTGCGGATAATTAATTGTCTTGGAGATTGCGCCGCTGACGAAGGGCTGGGCGGCTGCCATCATATCGATGTGCGCTAAGGGCCGGATGAACCGCTGGCCGTGTTTGCCGCACGGATTGGCACAATCAAAAACAAATAGGTGCTCGTCTTTCAAATACGGTGCGCCTTCAACAGTCATGCGTCCGCAGATGACGTCCGAGGCTTCTTCGATCTGTCGCTGCGTGAAGCCGAGGCCTTCTCGCAACAACGAGAAGCTCCAGTCATTGAGTTGCTCATCACGCAGGCCAAGCGTATTGTGGCAGAATTCTTCCCCGAGCACGAATTTGTTGAAAGCAAATTCGAGCTCAAACGCGCTCGGAAGTGCCGCTTCAATTCGCGCGAGAGCTTCGTCGTCGAACCCCTTCGCTCTAAGAGTCGCGGGATTAATATGTGGCGCACCTTCAAGTGTGCTAGTGCCTTTAGCAAATGTTTCAATTGCTGCGATTTGATCTTCGGTATAACCTAAGCGGCGGAGCGCGGCCTCGACGGATTGGTTGACAATTTTGAAGTACCCGCCGCCCGCGAGTTTCTTGAATTTGACCAATGCAAAATCCGGCTCGATACCGGTGGTGTCGCAATCCATCTCTAAGGCGATAGTCCCCGTCGGAGCTAAAACGACGGCTTGAGCGTTACGGAAGCCGGCAACTTCGCCGAGCGTGAGCGCGTCGTCCCACATCTTGCGAGCGAGCGTCCATGTCTCTTGCGTGAATAGCGTTGGCGCGTGAGTCACGGGCTTTATAGTTAAGCCTTCATAGGAATCGTCGGGCGCATTGTAAGCCGCGCGACGGTGGTTGCGAATCACGCGCAACATCGAATCTGCGTTGGCTTGAAAACGCTCGAAAGGTCCAAGCTGCTGCGCCATTTCAGCAGAAGCGCGGTATGCTGCGCCTGTCATCAATGATGTGATAGCGCCGCACCATCCAAAGCCTTCCTCGGAATCATACGGCAAGCCCATCCGCATCAGCAGCGTTCCGAGATTCGCATAACCCAATCCAAGTGTACGGTAGCCATGATTCTTCTCGGCGATGGCGCGTGACGGCATTTGCCCCATGGTTACCGAGATTTCGAGTGTTGTCGTCCAAGTGCGCGACGCTTCTGCGAAGGATTGTGCATCAAAATCGCCGTCGTCCTTGAGGAATTTGACGAGATTCAAACTTGCTAAGTTACAGGCCGTATCATCGATGAACGCGTACTCAGAACACGGGTTAGTTGCGTTGATGCGGTCGTCGTTCGCGCACGTATGCCATTCTTGCAATGTGCTGTCATATTGAATTCCTGGATCAGCGCATTGCCATGCGGCTAGGGCGATCTTTTCCCAGAGATCCGCAGCTTTGATTGTTTTCACAACTGCGCCGGTTGTACGCGCAGTTAAGTTCCAATCTCCATGTTGATCGAGAACTTTAAAGAAGTCATTGGTAAGGCGGACCGAATTATTTGAGTTCTGTCCGGACACGGTGGCATATGCTTCGGAATCCCAACCCGTGTCGTACGTCTCAATGTCGAGATGACGGTAGCCTTGCTTCGCGAAATCCAGCGCGTATTGGATGTTGGCCTGCGGAATTCCGGCGGATAGCGCAGAGCGCATCGCAGCCTTGAGCGTTGGATTTAACGCCGGATCGAGACGAGCGCCTTCGGGAACCGTTTCATCGTGTGCAGCTTTCATAATCGCGTTGAGATGTTTTTCACAAGCGATGGATCCAGCTACGAGATCGGAAACCTTTTGTTCCTCGCGAACCTTCCAGGTGACAAACTCTTCGATGTCCGGATGATCGGCGTTCAAAACAACCATTTTTGCGGCGCGTCGGGTGGTACCGCCGGATTTGATCGCACCAGCCGCGCGATCGAAAATCTTTAAGAACGACATGAGCCCCGAACTCGTGCCGCCGCCGGTCAGCCGTTCGCCGGCCGCGCGAAGCTTAGAAAAGTTTGCGCCGGATCCGCTGCCGCCCTTAAAGATGCGCGCTTCGCGGATTACACCATCGAAGATGCCGCCTTCGTTAACAAGGTCGTCTTCGATCGAAAGAATGTAGCACGCGGAAACCTGCGGATGTTCGTAGGTGTTCGCAGAAGCTTTGAGTTGTCCGTCGGAAGGATCAACAAAATAGTGTCCTTGCGCCGGGCCGGAAATGCCGTACGCCCAATGCAATCCGGTGTTAAACCATTGAGGACTGTTAGGTGCACCAACTTGGCGCGCGAGCATCGCGCACATTTCGTCGTAATAAATCTGCGCGTCGTCTGCTGAGTCGAAGTAGCCGTTTTTGTAGCCCCAATAAGTCCAGCAACCCGCCAGCCGGTTGAAGACCTGGCGCGAATCGCGCTCGGATCCAAATTCTGCGTCGTCCGCGGCTTCCGATCGCCAGAGCCACTCCGGCACGCCCTCCTCGGGAACGCGCCGCAGTGCGTTCGGAACCCCCGCCTTGCGGCAATATTTCTGCGCCAGCACGTCGGTGGCGACTTGGCTCCAGCCGGTGGGCACCATGACGTCCTCGGCTTCGAATATGACCGAGCCGTCGGGGTTGACGATCCGCGAGGTCCGCGGTTCAAAGGTGAGGCCGGCGTAGGGGTCGCCGGGCGCCGAATAGAGGCGGCGAAATTTCATCGAGGCTCCTTCCTCCGCGGGGGAGGACCCGTTCACTACGAGAGGCTCAAATCGAACACCTGTTCGACCATTGAGGGACACTCCGATAAGGCGTGCCTATAAATTGTACTCTCGTGCGTTTCCGGATACAAGATGTTGTGGTTAGGTCCTTGTGGGCAAGCTGTCCACAAATGCAAAAACTTGTGCATCCGCTTCCCTGTCCCGGTGGAAGGCCTGTCGGTTCGGTGAAGGCGCTGTGGAAACTTCCGAGGATAGCGGGGAGAAATCGGGCAAAGGCAGCTCGATGCTCGGACCCGACCGCTACGCCCCCCGCCTCCACGATATCGCCCTTTCCGAGCTCCGGGAGGCGGGCATCCGGGGGCTCATCGTCGACCTTGACAACACCCTGCTGGGCTTTGGATGCACCGAACTTGCGGCCGAGCATTTAGCCTGGATTGAAGAAGCCCACGAGCGCGGTTTCGCGATCGTGATGATCTCCAACAATTTCAGCGATCGCGTGTACAGCGTGGCAAAACAACTGCGGATCGATTGCATCCCGAACGCGCTTAAACCGCTGCCTTTTGGGTATTGGCGCGCGCTTCGCCGGCTCGGACTTCCGCGAAAACAAGTCGTAGTCGTCGGTGATCAGCTTTTTACCGACGTGCTGGGCGCCAAGCTCTGCGGTAATCTCTTCACAATTCTCACAGAACCGATTCAAAAGAAAGATTTTCCGATCACCTCGATGTTTCGATTTTTGGAGCGGCTGGTGCTGCGGCGGCGCCAATGAAACTTGGACTCATCGGCGATCCGGTCGAGCATAGCCGCGGCCCGCAACTGCACGGACGTTTCTTAGAAGAAGAGGACGTCGAAGGAACCTACACGGCGATTCGTGTGCCCGCGGGTGACGGCGTCGCAGCGGTTCGTCGTTTGCGCGACGATGGTTATGTTGGGCTCAACGTCACCACCCCACTCAAACGTGAAGTCATTGCAGCGTGCGATGAGTTAGATGAAGACGCGACGATGGCCGAAGCGGTCAACACGATCTTTCTTGGGCGCAAAATTCTTGGGAGCAACACCGACGGCGTCGGCGCGCGGTCCGCGCTGGAAACGGTGATGGGACGTCCCGTTGCGCTCGAACGCATCGGCATTCTCGGCACCGGCGCAACCGCGCGCGCAATTCTCGCACAGCTCCATGAAACTGATGCGTACACCTATGTGTGGGGCCGCGACAACGACAAAGTGCTCGCACTCTGCGATCGGTTCGAAGCGAAACGTTGGCCCGAAAGTCCGCCGGAGATCGTGATCTCAACGTTGCTGCCAGATGTGCAAATCCCCAAACTCGTGCTCGATCACACGCGCAAAGCCGAGCTCGTTATGGATTCCAACTATGGATTACGGTCGACGCTCGAGCGGCAGCTCGGGCGCGAGGTCGTCAAAGGCGACCTGATGCTCGAAGCACAAGCCCGCGCATCATTTGATTTTTGGCTCGCGCACGCGCAAGAAGAAGCAGAAGAAATTCTTTAGCTCGCGAAAGACTGAGGTAATGCGCACCTTTTGGGCGGGCGTCATAGGACTTGTCGCCGCGACGTACATCACGATAATAGCAGTCGGGTACGCACATCTGGGGACGCTGCCGCGGCTCGCGACATTTAGACCCATTAGCTCGACAACCGAAATTGTCTCGTCGGTGACGCCGGCGGGGCGCGCAGCCGGCTTTCGCGCGGGCGACATCATCGATCGCACCAAGCTGAATTCGGGCGAATTGGAGTTCATCGGCCGGGGAATCCCGACGGGTATCGCGGGCGCCGAGTATCGGTTTCCGGTTCTGCGTAACGGCACCACGACCGAGTTGTCGTTCGTGCTCCGACCGGCGCGCGATCGCATGTTGCGCGATACTCTCGACCTCGCGATGCGGATCATCATGACCCTGACGGGACTGTTATTGATTGCGCGCGGGCGCGACAACCTATCGCTCTACGCGGGATTGTATTTCGCGACGTGGCCTTTAGTGCAGGGATTCAGTTTTACGTATAATGCGGTCGGGATCACCGGGGCTATGGTGCTGTGGTTTACATCGGCGGTGATTGAGATCGTCGCATTTTTGGCACGGTATCTTTTTGCGTACGAGTTGCTTCCCAAACCTGTCAGCAGAGCCTTTGCCGTCAGCTTTTACGTTTTCGCCGTTGCGACTGCTTTAACAGAAGGCGTTAGCGGAATCGTTCGCCTGGTGCAGCTCTACACACCGGTGCAAATTTCAGCAGGTTGGGGCACGGTGTTCGCCGTCCTGCAGCCCGTCTCGAATCTCGTGGTGCTATTGCTCATAGGTATCGCCGTCGTGGTTATGGACCGTGAAAGAGCCAAAAGCGTGCGCATTATATTCTGGGCGTTCGCGATCGGCCTGGCGGGACCAATTGTCAACGGCGTCCTGTCAATCGCGGCACAACCGATCCCGCTCTATGGCGCGCTCAACTTCACGTATCTCGTACCCGCGGTTGTCTTGCCATACGTTCTGTTCACGCGCCGGCTAATTGCGATCGATTTCTTCGTGAGCAAAGCTGCGATCTACGCGATCGTGTTGTCCATCATCGTTGGCGTCTTCGTGCTGCTGGAGCGCCTGCTCGACCAACTCGCATTGAGCCGCACGGCCAGCATTGTGTTGCAGCTCGCGGTTCCGTTGGCGCTGGGCCTTTCGCTCAAATGGATCGAGCGAGGTACGGAGACCTTCGTCGAGCGTTTACTCTATCGCGGCAAGTTACGCGCGACGGAGCGGTTGAACGCATTAGCGACGGACTTTCCGCACATGCACGACATCTCCGCATTGACGCGCCGCGTCACCGACGAAGTGCGGCGTGAAATGCGCGTGCCCGTCGTCGTATTGTATCAACAAGAGGAAGAAGCGTACATTCCGATTTCGGAAGCGCCGCCGGGATCGTCGTTGCATCCGCCCGTTGGCATCGATGATCCGGCGTTCGTCCGTCTGCGTTCCATGCACAAGCCGGTTGACACGGGTGAGTTTCGGACGTCGGTTGCCTCTGCCGGTCTCTTGATTCCGCTCGTCGTCTTTGGAAAAATTACCGGTGCGCTGTACTGTCAGTATCGCGAAACGGGAGAACGCTTCGACCCGGATGAGGTTGACGTGCTCTCGAACCTCGCGCGCGACCTCGCCGTTGCAATCGTGTGGATGTCCCGCGACCGAGAACTGGTTATAGCGCCGGGCCGGAGTGTAGCTTCAGACGTGTTTTGACGCGGAGAGGTGGCAGAGCGGTTGAATGCACTCGCTTGGAAAGCGAGCAGACGTGATAAGCGTCTCGGGAGTTCGAATCTCCCCCTCTCCGAGAGCTAAATACCTGCGGGGTGCCAGATTGTTTTGATCTCGCTGTACGCGGCGATATCGTCCAAGCTTTGCGCGGCGGGCGAGAACCACTCCGCGCGTCTTTCGCGGTGAAAGACTTTGGTTCGCTTGACATTATCGGCCGCGTGACGCTGCAACTCTTCGGTGAGTGGACCGTCAACAAACGCAATTGCGTTGACGTCCATATGCTTGGCCAGCACGGGTCCGAGCTCACTGCGGAATCCGGTCAAAATATTCACCACGCCTGCGGGCACGTCGCTTGTCGCGAGCGCCTCGGCAAAAATAACCGCGGTGCGCGGATCCTTTTCCGATGGAACCAGAACGACCGCATTCCCCGCAACCAATGCCGGAAGAAGAACCGTCACGAGCCCGAGCAACGCGGGATCGTCGGGCGCGAGAACTCCCACGACGCCGGTTGGTTCAGCCGTTGAAAAATTAAAATGGGGACCGCCGACGGGATTCCGCGTCGAAAGCAGCGCGTTGTATTTGTCGCACCAACCCGCATACCAAATCGTGCGATCGATGGCCGCAACAACCTCGGTCTCCGCATCGCCGGCGGAGAGATTCAAGCCTTCCGCAACGCGCTCGACAAGCTCCTCATGCCGCGCTTCCATCATCTCGGCGAGACGATACAGCACTAAGCCGCGAGTTCCGGGCGGGGTAGCGAGCCACTTCGGTTGGGCCGCGCGCGCTGCGACGACGGCGTCGCGGACGTCCTTGCGCGAGGCGCGTGCGATATTCGCGCCAAACTCAGAGCCATCCCACAACGGGTCGCTGCGCCCGGACTCCGAGCGCACAAATGCGCCGTTGATAAACAGCTTGTACATCTTGCGGACCGCGAGTCGGGGCCGATCGAATTTCGCCACGTTTTTCGGCTACGACGCCCGCAGCAACGGGCCCTGGGTGAAACCAGGTTCACTGTTGGGGTATCATGGGCCGGGGAGGACACTTTCTTGAGCACCTCAACACCTTTTTTGTCGGACATTAAAGAATTGCGCCGGCGTGCGCGCGAGAACATGATGCGCGGTCCCATCACCAGCGACTATCGCGGCGACATCAAACAATCGGTTGATATTCTGAATCAAGCGCTGGCAACCGAAATTGTCTGCGTGTTGCGCTACAAGCGTCACTTTTATATGGCGCGCGGCATTGCCAAAGACTCAGTGGCCGGCGAGTTCTTACAGCACGCTAATGAAGAGCAACAGCATGCCGACTCGATCGCCGATCGGATCACGCAGCTTGGTGGCGAGCCGGACTTCAATCCCGAGGGTTTAGCGAGCCGAAGTCATTCCGAATATAAGCCTGGCGCCAACATGGTCGACATGATCAAAGAAGATCTCGTCGCCGAGCGTATTGCGATCGAATCATACCGCGAAATGGTGCGATTCTTCGGCGAAAACGATCCGACGACACGTCGCATGCTCGAACAAATTCTCGCCGTAGAAGAAGAGCATGCCAACGACATGGTCGACCTGCTCGAGCAGCACGGCTCGGATGGCGCGCGCTAAACCTATCGCGACGGCTGCGTCTGGCTGAAAACTTTGCGGATTTTGCCGTTTCGCAACGCATACGTGTCAACAACACGTAGCGCACACTGATTGTCTTTGCACGAATCCACGTAGAGAAAGTTGCCGGCAAAGCGGATGTGAATCGACTGCGGGCCCGCGCCCCAATCGGGTCCCCAGTTGCCTTTGGCGACCTGTTGCAATAACGTTGCGCCGTTGCTGCGCTCGTCGAACAGGTAGGCGGCCGCTGTTCCGCCGACCGGAAGATCGCAGACGATGGCCACGACTGCCTGATGCGTGCCTTTGCCTAGACTCCCGCGCGCGACGCCGTCGACGCGTAGATCAAACCCCGCGCCCATTTTCTGATCGAAGTAAGCGAAGGAGCCTTTTTCCATCACTACCGGCACCGGAACATTTTGACTACACGGATTCTTAGCAAAGGTAAAGTTCATAAAATCAACGGCTAAGAACACCGGTACAATCATGCAGCCTCCGGGTGAAGCAGCGAGGCGAATATTTCGATCGTGTCAATCAAGCGCGGTCCGGGGCGATTGACGTACGCATTTCCATCCACCGGATAGACTCGGCCTTCGCGCACCGCACGCAAACGCATCCACTGCGGAAGCTGCTGCAGCTCCGCTAACGCCTCGCGCGTTTTGTTCATG
Organism: Candidatus Rubrimentiphilum sp.; assembly: GCA_035934355.1. Taxonomy (GTDB): domain Bacteria; phylum Vulcanimicrobiota; class Vulcanimicrobiia; order Vulcanimicrobiales; family Vulcanimicrobiaceae; genus Rubrimentiphilum. The sequence goes on from DASYYA010000003.1 coordinate 13,521, forward strand.
TTGTAGCCGCAAGGCGCGACGATGATAGCGTCGGGATCCGCGAGTGCGATGCTATCCCACTCCAGCCTCTGAGAATTTTCGTGCGGGTTGGCCAATGACGGTACGCCGCCCGCAGCTTCAACAAGTTCCGGGGTCCAATGCCCGGCACTCATCGGCGGGTCGGTCCATTCGAGCACGAGCACACGCATTGGATTGGCAGTTTGCGTCCAATCCCGCACGGCAGCTTCGCGCCGCCGTAGCCCGCTTACGAGCTCGCGTGCATTCGGAAGGTGCGACGTCAATTCGCCTACTGTCAGAATATTCGAATACACATCTTCTAACGATGAGGGTTCGAGCGAAAGAATCCGCGGATCGGAAGGGAGCCGCCGAGCCGCGCGATCCACAAGCGAGTACGAAACCGCGCAGACTTCGCAGAGCTCTTGCGTGATGATGAGATCGGGGCGCAGACGCTCGAGCAGATCGGCATCGAGCGTATATAGACTCGAGCCGGCGTGCAGCGCGCGGCGAACGTGGCGATCGATTGCAGCCGAAGACGAGGCCATCGGTAGAGCTGATGCGGTCATCTTGGGCAACCGTATCGCTTCGGGCGGGTAATCGCATTCGTGGGTTACCCCGACCAATTCCGGGCCGGCACCGATAGCAAATACGATTTCGGTGGCGCTCGGAAGAAGGCTGACGATGCGCAAGGCACCCTTAGTCCGCCTCCGAGTGGGAATAACCTGCGGGTGGAGCAGGCAACCATTTCCGAACCTCAATCAAAGGGTGCACGTTCGCGCCAAATTATTGCAACGCTGGCGCGGCACGGCTTGAGCGCGGTTACCGGTCATCCGGCGGCCCCGCAGGTACGCGCAGCGTGTGAGGAGCTGGGCACGACGTTTATCAAACTGGGCCAAGCGCTCTCCACGCGCGCCGACGTTATTCCGCAGAATTATCGGCTGGAGCTGCGCAAACTCACCGACGAAGTTCCGCCGGTACCGTACGAAGCGGTAGCGCGCGTTGTGCACGCCGAGCTCGGTGCCACGCCGGACAAACTTTTTGCACGTTTCGATCGGCGGCCATTAGCATCGGCATCAATTGGTCAAGTGCATGCGGCCAAACTGCGCGACGGGCGCGAGGTCGTCGTGAAGATCATGAAGCCCGGCGTCGAAGAGTTAGTGGAACTCGATCTGCAAATTCTCGATGAGTTGGCGCAACGCGCCACGGACCGTTGGCCGCTGCTCGATGAGTATGGCGCGATCGATCTCGTCGAAGAGTTTGGAGACATACTACGGAGCGAGCTCGATTTCACGCGCGAAGCCGCTAGCGTCGAGTTTTTCCGATCGTTCTTTGAAAATGAGCGCGGTTTCGATCTCCCCACGGTGATTTACGAACGTTCGACCAAACGCGTATTGACGCTCGAGCACTTGGGCGGCGAGAAGATTCGCGACGTTTCCGCACGCGCCGTGCGGCGTCGCGAGATCGCGGCCGAGCGGATCGCGCGCTTTGTATTGGAGCCGGCCTTTGCGGAGGGCGCATTTTATGCCGATCCGCACCCCGGAAATTTTGTCATC
>DASYYA010000008.1:0-2858 GCA_035934355.1 Candidatus Rubrimentiphilum sp.
CGGCGATATTCAACTTCGGTTTCCGAACTTGCCGCCGAACCTACTGGGCAACGATATCGCTTATCCGGCGATGCTGGTTTTTCTGCCCGCGGGGTTTGCCGGTTTTATGGTAGCGGGATTGTTTGCGGCGTACCGCTCGACCCTCGAAACGCACTTGAACTGGGGCACGTCGTACCTGGTGCACGATCTTTATCGCCGCTTTGTCCGCAAAGATCGGCCGGAAAAACACTATGTGTTTGTCGGGCGGATGGTTACCGTCGTCCTCATGCTGCTCGCGATTGGTTTGACGTTCGAGCTTGATAACGCGCAGCAAACATTTCATTTGATCGTGTCGATCGGCGCGGGAACGGGGCTCGTGTATTTGCTGCGATGGTTCTGGTGGCGCATCAACGCGTGGACCGAAGTGAGTGCGATGGCATCGTCGTTTGCAGTGTCACTGGCGTTTTTCGTGCTCTCGAAAACCGGCCGCATCTTCGATGACAACACCGTGCTGCTCACAACGGTCGCGATAACGACCGTGGTGTGGCTGGCGGTGACGTTCTTGACGCCGCCGGTCGATGAGGCCACTTTGGAAGCCTTCTATTTAAAGGTACGTCCCGCGGGTGCAGGTTGGGCGAAGATTCGGCGTCGCGCGCACGCGCCCGGATCGCCGGACAGCTTACCGTCGGCGCTGCTCTGCTGGATTTTGGGCTTGGCCGGAATCTACGGCGCGCTTTTTGGCACCGGCGCGTACTTATACGGTCACACCGTTCAGGGAATTATCTACACGATCGTTGTCGCTATCGCCGTTGCGGGGCTGGCTCGGCTGACGGCCTCAATGCGAGCCAACGCCGTGCAACCGGCACAGGGCGTCTAGTGCACCTTGGGGTAAGTTCAGGCAATCGTAGGAGAAGAACTTTGAAGAAATACGGCCTTGCTGTCCTGGGGACAATCGCAATTCTTACCGCGTGTTCGTCGAATACCACGACCTCGACGACATCCGGCACCGCCACCACCGGACCAAAATCACCGGGCGCCAAAACAATTGGTGTTTCGATTCAGGATTTGGAAGCGCAGTTCTATCAGCAGATGGAAGCCGGCATGCGTGTCGAGGCCACGAAGTTCGGTTACAAGGTGACATTTGTGGACGCGAGCCGCGACAGCGCGCGCCAACAGTCGCAAGTCGAAGATTTTATTTCGCGCAAAGTTGACGCGATCGTGCTCACGCCGTACGATTCACAAGCCATCGGCAGCGCCATCGTCGAGGCGAACAATGCCAACATCCCCGTGTTTACTGCCGACATCGCCAACGCCAGCAAACAAGGCAAAGTCATCTCGCACGTCGCTTCCAACAATGTGCAAGGCGGCGAGCAAGCCGGCATGCTGATGTGCAAAGCGTTGAACAACACCGGCACCGTCGCGATTATCGACGAACCCGAAGTGACGAGCGTCCAAGATCGCGTTAAGGGTTTTCGCATGGCGTTGCAACAGCACTGTCCAAACGTCAAAGTCGTCGCGGACGTCGATTCGGGAGGAACGCGCACCAAAGCCAACGCCGATACCGGCGACGTACTGCAACGGTTTAAAAATCTCAGCGGTATCTTCGGAATTAACGATGACTCGGCGCTCGGCGCCGTGGCTGCAATCGCCGCTTCAGGCGCAAAAGGCATCGCGGTTGTGGGGTATGATGCGTCGCCCGAAGCCCGCGCAGCGATCAAAAGCGGAACGATGGTCGGGGATGCGATTCAACATCCGGATGTCATCGGCAAAGATACGATCGATGTCATCCATGATTACTTTTCCGGCAAAAAGGTACCGGCGCGCATCGACGTGCCGGTTGGCACATATACGAAAGCCAACGCCAAATAGCGCAACAGGATAGCTCGCTGCTGCAGATGCGCGGCATCGGGAAAAGTTTTCCCGGTGTGCACGCGCTTGCGGACGTTTCGCTCGATCTGCAGGCGGGCGAAGTGCACGCTTTGGTCGGCGAGAACGGCGCCGGAAAATCGACGTTAATGAAAATCCTCGCCGGCGCGATGCCGGCCGACGCCGGCGAGATCGCTATTGAGGGTCAAACCGTAACGATCGACTCGCCGCGAACCGCCGAAAAGCTCGGTATCGGCATGATCTATCAAGAGTTCAACCTCGTTCCGGCGCTCGATGCCATCGACAACATCGTCTTGGGAAACGAACCGGTACGCGGCATCCTGATCGACGAAACGCAAGCGCGCAAACGGGCCGAGGGAGTCTTCGCGGAACTCGGAATCGACCTGCCCCTCCACGTTGAAACATCGCGCCTCTCGGTCGCGCAGCAACAGATGGTGGAAATTGCCAAAGTGCTCTCGCGTCAAGCACGCATTATCGTCATGGATGAGCCGAGTGCTGCACTGACGGATCGTGAGATCAACCGTCTCTTTGACGTGATTCGAAAATTAAAAGCCCGAGGCGTGGGCGTCTTTTACATCTCGCACCGCATGGAGGAAGTGCCGCTGATTGCCGATCGCATTACGGTGCTACGCGACGGACGCGTGATCGAAACGCGACCGGCTGCCGAGTTTCCTCCGGATCAAATCATCGCCGCGATGGTCGGACGCTCGATCGATACGCATTTTCCGCAGCTGCCGGCAGTGGCAAAGGACGCGCCGGTGCTGCTCGCCGTGCGCGATCTGCGGCGGCCTCCGGCAGTCAATGGTATTTCATTTGAGGTTCATCGCGGCGAGATCGTGGGCCTTGCCGGACTCGTCGGCGCCGGGCGCACCGAGATCGTGCGCGCGATCGCAGGCGCGGATGTTCCACAAACCGGTTCGGTCGAAGTGATGGGCACGAAGGTGCGTATTCGGTCACCACGCGACGGAATCAACGCCGGGCTCGCATTCATT
>DASYYA010000009.1:0-3309 GCA_035934355.1 Candidatus Rubrimentiphilum sp.
GTCGATGACGGTGTGGACATGTTCGATTGCGTCTATCCAACGCGTTGCGGCCGCACCGGGAGGGCCATGACACGCAGGGGCGAGTTTGCGATTCGCAACGCTGCTTATGTTCGGGATTTTTCTCCGCTCGATCCGGCCTGCAACTGCGTTGTCTGCGGCACATTTACGCGCGCGTATATCGCCCATCTCTTCCGTTCGAACGAGATGCTTGGCCCTCGGTTGCTTTCATATCACAATGTGTATCTGTTAAACGACTTAATGCGCGAGGCGCGCGTTGCCATCGAGGAAGGGAGTTGGGAAAAGTTCCGCGATAGCGTCCTAACCCCATGAAAATGCCGGCGATCTTCTTCGGCCACGGCAACCCGATGAATGCGCTCGAGAAGAATTCCTATACCGAGGCCTGGCAGCGGATTGGTGCGGAGTTGCCCATGCCAAGAGCGATAGTTTCGATCTCCGCGCACTGGTATGTGCCGTACACCGCCGCGACCGCAATGACTGCACCGCGAACCGTTCACGATTTCGGCGGATTTCCGCGTGCGCTCTTTGAGTTCGCTTATCCCGCTCCGGGAGAACCCGCCATTGCAACGACGCTCGCCGAGCTCATCGATGTGTGCGACGTTTCGATGGATCGTCAGTGGGGACTCGATCACGGCACGTGGTCCGTGCTTGCACATGTGTTTCCGAATGCGAACGTTCCGGTCGTGCAGCTGAGCATCGACGAAACCCAGCCACCCGATTTTCATTATCGCGTCGGCCAAGCGCTGCGCCCGCTACGCGATCGGAATGTTTTGGTAATCGGAAGCGGCAACGTGGTGCACAACCTGCATGCGTATGCGTGGGGACGCCATCCCGCGCAACCGTTTGATTGGGCGGTTGGATTCGAGCACCGCTTGCGCGAGCTGCTGATCGCCGGCGATGCGGCGGCATTGATTGACTACGAAAATCTCGGCCGTGACGCGTTGCTGTCGGTTCCGACGCCGGACCATTATCTGCCGCTGCTCTATGTCGCGGCGCTGCGCGAACCCGACGATGCGGTCTCGTTTCCCGTCGAAGGTGTCGACGGCGGCTCGATCTCGATGTTATCCGTGCGCTTCGGGTAAGAGGGACTCATGCGTACGTTCCTTTGCCTAGCGGCAATCGCAGCTGTCATCCCGGCTTGTGCGTCGCAGGGGACCAACTCCGGTCCGATTGCAGTGCCAACTACACCGCGGCACGTCACCGCCTTGAGCAACGGCCAAGACATTTTTCAGACCGGCAAAGATGCCTATGGCACACAAATTGTCGCGCAACGGAAGCCGCTCAAAAGCTCGTGCGCTGCATGTCATCGTCCAAATGGAATGGGCGGCATACAATTTCCGAACGGGCCGATGAGCGCCGATTTACGGCACAAGTCGCTGGTTATCGACCAGAAACCTCCGTACACGTTAGCACTAGTCGAGCGTGCCATCTCGAAAGGCATCGACAATCAAGGCAAGCCACTCGATCCGGTCATGCCTCGTTGGAAATTATCGAAACGCGACTTGAACGACGTTGCGTCTTATGTTTTAACGCTCAAGTAATCGAACGATTTCGGCGCAAGGGGCGCACAACGTCGGATGTTCCGGATCGGTACCAAGCTCTAAGTACTTCCAGCATCGCTGGCATTTCGATCCCTTGGCGTTGCGGAGTTCGACGCGGCGAAGATCATCTTTGCCTTCAATACGCTCCACATCGCTCACCACGAGCGCCTCGCGGAGTCCGTCACCGAGCGCTTGCACATCACGCAACAGCGCTTCGGGCACTTGCACCAGTGAGGCATCAGCTTCAAAATCGCGCGGTGTCTGCGTTGCGGCCACTTGTTGGCGCAGTTCCTTTAACACGTTCCAAAGCGCGACGCTACGGGCGTTCGCGGGATGTCCGGCGGCGGGGCTCAGATCAAAAACGCTGCGGCGATCGCCCCGCAAATGATCCGGCACAGCTTGCCACGCTTCTTCCGCCGTGAATGAAAGCAGCGCCGCCAACACGCTGAGCATCTGCTGCAGAATGTAGAGCAACGCGCTCTGCGCGCTTCGCCGGCGCGGCGCGGTGGTTGCGCTCGAATACAGACGATCTTTTAACGCATCGAAGTAAAAACTCGACAGATCGTCGCTTTCAAAACTGACGAGCTCTAAATAGGCTCCATGCAGATTGTAACCGGCGAAAAGCTTCCGGACTTTGCCGATCCAACGATCGGTCACCTCGCATGCAACCGCATCCAGGGGTTCGAATTTTTCTCGCGTCACGGGTTCGTCAAGGTCCGTAAGATTGCTCACCATAAACCGCAGACGGTTGCGAAGATTGCGGTAGACTCTGCCTACTTGTTCGAGGACGGTCGGTCCGAAGCGCACATCGTCCAGAAACTCCACCGAGGCGGTCCACAAGCGTAAAACGTCGGCTCCGTACTGCTGCATCGCATCTTTGGCATCGATTCCGGTGCCAAGCGATTTGCTCATCGGCCGGCCTTGCTCGTCGTTGACCCAACCGTTTTTTACCACGCGCTTATAGGGAGCCGCACCTTTGACGGCGGTCGCGGTAACCAGCGAGCTGCGAAACCAACCGCGATATTGATCGGGACCTTCCAAAACGGCGTCGGACGGCCACGGTAATCCGTCGTGTCCTAATACGGCTAAGTGCGTCACGCCCGACTCAAACCAGATATCGACGATGTCTTTTTCTTTTTCGAATGTGGCGCCGCGGCATTTCGGACAAGTGAACCCTTCGGGCAAAAACGATTGCACCGGATCTTGCCACCAGCTATCCGCTCCCTTTTCTCGAAAGCGCTCCGCGGCGATGCGCGCCACGCGTGCATCGAGTAACGATTCCCCGCATGCAGAACAGCTGACTGCGGGAATCGGTGTGCCCCACGTTCGCTGGCGCGAAATGCACCATTCGGGGTGGGTTTGCAACATCTGTTCCATGCGCTGCTCGCCCCACGCAGGAAGCCACTCCACGGCGCGGGTGTTTTCGATGGCGCGCGCGCGCAGACGATTTTGGTCCATCGCGATAAACCACTGCGCGGTTGCGCGAAACACGACCGGGTTATGGCAGCGCCAGCAATGCGGATAGCTATGTGCGTACTCGGTCGCGTCCCACAGCGCGCCGCTTGCACCCAGATCCTCGACGATCTTCGGATTGGCTTTCCAAATGTGCAAGCCGGCATACGGTCCCGCTTCGGCGGTAAAAACGCCGCGCGCATTGACCGGATTAATGATCGGAAGATTATATTTTACGCCGGTTTCAAAATCGTCGGCCCCGTGTCCGGGCGCCGTATGTACTGCGCCCGTGCCGGTT
>DASYYA010000014.1:0-5035 GCA_035934355.1 Candidatus Rubrimentiphilum sp.
ACGGCGCGAATCGGGGAACCAGAACAGTAGAACTGCGCCGCTTCGGCAATTCTTTTTCCGGCGGCGCGCATGAGCGCAACGTCGCCGACTTGTGCGACCGCTGCTTTGTCGGCGGCGCGCATCTGTTCCGGCGTGAGAACGATCATGCAGCGCTCTCCAAGATCACGGTTGCCGCAGCGACTGCATGCGTATGCGTGATCGTAAGGTGGATCGCTGTTACCCCGCGGCGTGCCGGAAGCTCGTGCCACCGTCCGAAGAGTCGAATTGCAGGCTTACCACTGCGTTCGTGCGTTACGCCGACGCTGCGCCACGGGATCGCGTGACCGAAGGCTTTGCGTGTTGCCTCTTTCGCCGCAAAAAAACCGGCGAGCCGCTCCGCGCGGTTGCGTTTGCGCAACACATAGGCCATCTCTTCGTCCGTGTAGACCTTGCGCGCAAACCATGCCAGTTCCGTCGCGTCAAACTGATAGCGCGCGACTTCCGCAAGGTCGGTTCCGATACCGACGATCATGGCGGGGCATTTTCTAGCAGGCGTGGAAAGAAACCGCCCCAGAGATGGAAACGCAATTGCGTATCGTTCCCGTCAATGGAATCGATCGTGAGTTCCTCTCCCGCCTGAGCCTTTGTTTGGCGGAGCGCTTTCTGTACTCGGTTTTCGTCGAAGCACCGCTGCCGCTGTCGCGCAGCTCCCTCAATAACACACGCCGGCAACTCTTCGTGCCGACGTTTTCGACGAAACTACTGCGCGAATATGGCAACGGCGGGGGCTTGCTGCTTGGAATAACCGATTACGATCTATACAAAACCTCGCAGCGATTCGTCTTTGGCGATGCCGACGAGCAGCGCCGCGTGGCCGTCGTTTCATTGCACCGCTTGCGCAACGAATTCTACGGCGAAGATTCAGACGAAAACGTGCTCTTCCAGCGGACGCTGAAAGAGTGCGTCCACGAACTTGGGCACGCGCTCGGGTTGAAGCATTGCTACAATGCGCGCTGCGCGATGCACTACTCGAACTCGATCTTCGAAACCGATAATAAGATGCCCCATTTCTGCGACGTCTGCGAGAAGCGAAGCCGGGCGCGCAACTAATCTCTTAACACGCGTGCGTCGGCTATCGCTACTGCGTGCTGTACTCCCTTGGCATCGACAACAAGTTCACCCTCGGGTCCAAGCGCAATCGCCACTCCCTCGAGAATTTTTGCCCCTCCGTCGCGCACTATCCGATACCGCGTTCCGGGAATGCGCGCAGCTTTTTCCCACTGTAGCGCAATCGTTTGGGGCGATTGCAGATCGGCGTACATCCGATCCGCTTCTTCGAGAATAGCTGCGAGCAAAACGTCGCGATTGATAGCACGAACGTCGGAAAGGAAAGCTGCGTCGGACAGAAGTTCCTCGGATTCGCCTTGCGTGCGCAGCGTATTGATGCCCACACCGCACGCGGTCCAGGCATTTTCTCCAGTTATCCGGGAAATGCATAAGATTCCGCCGGCCTTGCGCCCATCGAGCAAAAGGTCGTTGGGCCATTGCAAATCCACGGCGATGCTATAGCGAGCTAACGCTTTGCGGACAACGAGCGCGATCCAAAACGGAACCGTCCATAAATGCCCGCGAGGGAGCAGCTCCGGCAAAGCTGTAGTAAACAACAGCGCGCTGCCGGGCGGTGCAATCCACCGGCGGCCTTTCCGGCCGGTTCCGTGCGTTTGAAAATCCGCAACAATAGTGAGTCCGCGCGCCTCATCGGAGCCGAGGATCTTTGCCATATCCGCGTTGGTGCTCCGTGTCGATTGCACGCGCGTGATTCGCGTGAAGTGCCTCACGCGAGCGCTTTCGTTGCGCAGGCCTTCCGCGCCCGTGACCCGTATTCCAGGCGCTCATGGCAGTCGAACGCACCTTGATTCTGTGCAAGCCGGATGCAATTTCGCGCGGGCTTGCCGGCGAGATCGTATCGCGTTTGGAACGACGCGGCTATATTATCGTCGCGATGAAGCTGATGCAGCTGGATGGCGAACGTGCACGCAAACATTACGCCGAACACGAGGGCAAGCCGTTTTTTGATGGCTTGGTGAATTTCATTACCAGCGGGCCGCTCATTGCCATGTGCGTCGAAGGTGAAGGCGCCATCGCCGGTTGCCGCCAGCTCATGGGTGCAACCGATCCGCTGAAGGCTGCGCCCGGTTCGATCCGCGCCGATTTTGCGCAGACGCTCGGACGCAACCTGGTGCATGGCAGCGACTCCCATGAAAGTGCCGAACGCGAATTAAAGATATTCTTTGAACCTCGCGATTATGTGTCGCGCCGGCACGATCTGGAGCGCTGGATTAAAGAGTAGTGGCCCTGGAGTCGTTACGCGGCGGCGGGCGTCCATTGATCGAAGGCATCCGCGCGCGCGAAGTACTCGATTCGCGCGGCAATCCCACGCTGGCAGTCAGCGCCGCGACCAGTTTCGGATCCGTTGAAGAGGCGATGGTGCCTTCGGGCGCGTCAACAGGCGCCCACGAAGCGGTCGAACTGCGCGACGGCGATCCCAAACGGTTTGGCGGCAAAGGCGTTCTCAAAGCCGTTGACGCCGTCAATGATATTCTCGGACCGGCGCTTGAAGGGTTGGACGCGACCAATCAGCGCGAGATCGATGAGAAACTTATCGAGCTCGACGGCACGCCGAACAAAAGCAAATTGGGTGCCAATGCAACCTTAGGTGTTTCACTTGCCGTCGCGCGCGCCGCGGCTTCCGCGTATGCGGTGCCGCTCTACCGCTATCTCGGCGGTCCGACGGCGGCGACGTTACCGGTGCCGCAAATGAATGTCATTAACGGCGGCAAGCACGCCGCTGGCGCGTTGCAGATTCAAGAGTGCATGCTGGTGCCGGCCGGAGCGCCGAACGTTCACGAAGCGATCCGCTATGGATCGGAAATTTTTGCCGCGTTAGGAAAACTGTTGCACGAGCGCGGTCAGCCGACGACGGTGGGTGACGAAGGCGGATTTGCGCCGCACTTGGATACGCCGGTGCAAGCCTTGGATCTGATCGTCGCAGCGATTAGGGCGGCCGGATATAAAGCCGGTGAGGATGTGAGCATCGCGCTCGACCCCGCAGCGACTGAGTTTTTTTCCGGCGGCAAATATTATCCGTTCGACAAGGCGCGTGCATTGAGCGCGGCACAGATGGTCGATTTTTATCGCGAGCTGATCGACAAGTATCCGATCGTTTCGATTGAAGACGGCTTGGCTGAAGACGACTGGGAAGGCTGGGCTGAGCTCACGCAGGCGCTCGGAAGCCGGTGTCAGCTCGTCGGCGACGACATCTTCGTGACCAATCCCGAACGTATCACACGCGGAATTCGCGAGCGTATCGGCAATGCGGTGCTGATCAAGCTCAACCAGATCGGGACGCTCACCGAAACGCTCGAAGCAATCGACGTGGCACATAAGGGGGGGTACCGCTGCGTGATCTCGCACCGATCGGGAGAAACCGAGGATACGTTCATCGCCGATCTCGCCGTGGCAACATCCGCCGGTCAGATCAAGACCGGCTCGCTGTCGCGCAGCGAACGCATCGCAAAATACAATCGCTTAATGGCGATTGAGGCGGAGCTGGGTGCCAGCGCCCACTATGCAGGCACGGCGGTTTTTAGTTCGTGAAGTCCTGAACGAAGAGCATTTCGCCGTCGGGCTGGGCGACCGCCGCGATCCCGACCTTGCGATAATGCCGCTGCATGATATTGGCGAGGTGTTCGGGACTCTGCAGCAGCGCCGCATAGGCGGTCGGCTCGTCGGGGCTCATGGCCAGGTTCTCACCGGCCCAAGCGAACGAAATATGATTCTGCTTCATGCGATCGAACGGGCTTTGTCCGTTTTTCGAGGCGTGGTCGAAATAATTGTTCTGCGCCATATCGACGGCATGTTGCTGCGCGACTGCGGAAAGCCGCGAGTCCAATTTTAGGGCCGGCAATCCGGCGTGAATCCGGGTGGCATTGAGGTCTGCGAGCATCCGTTGTTCTGCGGGAGCAGATACAACAAGAGCACTATGCATAGCAATGCCGAGCACAATAGCGTGTAGCACGATATATAAGTAATCGGCGCAATCCGTCTCAAAGTTCAGCTACAGCGTTAAGAAATAAACATAGCAGGCAGGCACCAGCTTCGTTTTTTAGAGCAGGACGAGCTGGGCGTTGGCTAGCAGACAGACAGACGCACCGCGCGTATTCTACTATTTAAACATCGCCGTCGCAGTGTGCATTATGCGACGAGGACTCGCTTAGCTATGCAGCGAGAGAGCTTCCGTTAGCCACGTTTTTGTTCACCCCACTGTGTGTATATGAGATACACGATGCAGCTTTGCACTCGCTACACGATGGGACAATAATCATGCACGCAGCACAAAAATTTGTAGCAGCTATTTTAACTATCGGCCTATTCATGTCGTCTATGAGCGTTTCATATGCCGACAAGGGTGGCAACGGTAAGGACAAAGGCAAAGGAACTTCGAGCGCACCCGGCCAGAGCACGAGCGGTCCGCAACAGGGCCCGGGGCTCCAGGGGCCGGCAAAAACGCCGAGTCAAGGTTCACCTTCGTCTTCTTCACCCTCGCAATCGTCGGGCAAGAATTCGAGCTCCGCAAGCAGCTCGGGCGGGCTTTTCGGCGCACCTCCGACGGAATTTCAAGGCGACGTTGACGCCGTTGGGAGTGGACAAGTAACGATCAAAACCAGTAAAGGATCGCGCACGTTCGCCGCAACCGCGCCGGCGATCAGCGCACTGGAGAAGCTCAAAGGAAAAGGGACGCTGGTCTTTTTCACGACCGGCGGCAATGAGATCACTGCAGTCGCCGCATTGGGCGAACTTGTGAAGATGAAAGTCACCGGCCAAAACGGTACGACTTTTATGCTTCAAGGCGCCGACGGAGAATCGCGAGTAATCACGCTCGACAACAAAACGATCGCTCGGCTTCATGTGAAAACCGGATCGAATTTGGGCCTTGTCGCAAAGAGCGCCAGCAGCGGAAAAGTTATCGCTTTGGATATGGCCAACAGCAAAGGCG
>DASYYA010000035.1:0-13279 GCA_035934355.1 Candidatus Rubrimentiphilum sp.
TTGCCAAGCAATCCGCCGTTGGTCGTCGCATCGCCCAATTGCAAGATTGTATGGTTAGACGAATTTAGGCGAAACCAGCGAGTGCGCGCCCGGTGAAACTCCAACCCGGCATCGCCGGTCGTGCTGATGTAGCGCATTTCAAAAATGCCGCCGCCCGCGCTCGTGTAGAGGCTATACTTTTGATTCTCCTTCGATAGCGAATAGTTCAGCGCCGCGCCTTGGCCACGCGTAATAATGGGCGGCGGCGATTTGGGCTGACCTAAAAAGGCCGACTTTCGCGCCACGATGTCGAGCTCGTGCGTGCTTCGATCGAATGATGTTGCGAGATTGAGATCGGATTGGAGGCTGTAATAGGAAACGCCATCGCGGTCGAACGCAGCTTTGAGCGGCCGCTTGAGTTTCCAGGCGTCCAACTGCGTTGACGAAACGTAAACATTATCATCGTCCGAGAGATAGACAGCGGCATTATCGGCAACGAGCACCCCGTCGAGCCGGATCGCGAACTGTTCCATTTGTACTTGGTCGCTCAGATCGTCTGCCGTTTGCGCTTTTAGTGCCATAGGAGTGGCGAGCACGGCGAAAATGAGGACGACGCAAATGCGCGCGATCATGGAGTGATGGTCGCCGTTGCCGATTGAGAGTCGCCGCGGTCGTCTTCGTATCGCAGTTCGGCATTTTGTCCGCTCAACGCGGTAGTGAGTTTTAATGGTATGGTTCGCGATTGCCCGGCGAGAACGTAGATTGCGGGCGTTCCTTCGTAGAGGCTTTTTGAATCGACATCGACGCTGAGTTTTCCAATATAGATGTGCGTATTCGACGCGTTTTTGATTATCAGATCGGCGCTGTTAGGGCTCCCACCACGTTTTAACGTGTAAGTCGGCGCGGTCGTCGACGGACTGGCCGGTGGAACAAACAGTGGAACCGTCACAATACGCGCATTCGCGCTCGCCGTTTTCGGCAACACCTCTTTGATAATGACTTTGTAGCTGGTTTCCGACGGACCGGGTTGTGGCGGCAGGCGAAAGGTGAGGCGCAGCAGCACCGTTTCGTAAGGGCTGATGGAGAAGATTGGCGGCACGACAATTGGGTCGGTCACCGGCACGAGCGAGTCCTGACCGCCGGTCTGCGACCACCGGGCGACCGTCACGTCGAAGAGATTCGTACGCGCATCGAGGCTCGAAAATTCGAGCTGTGCAATGCGGTGCTGCGCATCAAGCGTCAATGAGTTTGGCTTAGCGCCAAAGGTGGCCGCGCGCGCATGAGATGCTAGCGCGAGGTATGCAAAGAGGGCGGCGCCGATAAGAAGCGGGCGCATGCGGATCGTCGTTGCCATGAAGGCGAGTGTGGGCGTCTTCGCAGAAAGCAGTTAAATGCCTATCATTGCTGCGTCCCCGCCTATTTCAGTCACACCCGGTGGTTTTGACTACGTCACCGTTGACTCGGTGCATCGCCGCGTCTATGCGGCGCACGGCCCCGCGCTCTTGATCGTCGATGCCGACAAAGGCACTGTTATTGGAACGGTGCGCCTCGGCGGTTCCGCCGGGTCGGCGCCAAACGTGGCCACCGGTAACGTGTACGTGGGTGACGGCGATGCCAAGGCAATCTCTGAAGTCGATCCTGCCGGTTTACGTGAGGTTCACCGCGTTTCGGTCGATGGGCCGGTCGACGCCATCGCCTACGATCCGCAGATGCAGCGAATCTACGGCGATGAAGACGACGGCACGCGGATCTTCGTGATCGATGCGACGACGTTCAAGCAAGTTGGGATCGTCACGGTGCCTGGACATAAGCCGGAATACTTGCAGATTAATCCGGCGACGCACGAGATCTACCAGAACATCGACACGAACAGTGAGATTGCCGTGATTGATTCGGGGACGATGGCGGTGACGCGCACGATCGCGACGCCGGAGATCTTGCACAATCACCCGCTGCAGTATGATGCGCCGTTCGATACATTGATCGTCGGCGGTACAAATAATAAGATGTCCGGGTATTCGAGCGCCGGTAAACAACTCTGGAGCATCGCCTATCCGTCGCGAGTGGACCAATGTGACCTCGACGTGAGCCGTCAGCTCATGGCATGCGCGGGCGGCGGTGGAATAACGCTGCTGAAGATCAATCAAAATGCGGCGCCGCAGATCGTGGGCACGCTCGCCGTGTCGCCAGGCATCCATACGGTTGGCATCGATCCGAAGACGGGCGACATCTGGGGCGTTTGGGGCGTGCGCGCCAGCGGAAATACTCCCGCTGCAGCGTATGTGCAACGTTTCAGATATCAACAGTAGTTAGGTAAAAAGCGCCGACGTAGCTCAACTGGTAGAGCGCAGTCTTCGTAAGGCTGATGTTCGGGGTTCAAGTCCCCGCGTCGGCTCCATTCAAAAAAACTTCGCGGTTTACGTCGCGAAGTTTTTTGTGTATTCGGATTCACTGTGAGTGTCATGGTGAGCCTGTCGAACCATCCCTGAGCGAAGTCGAAGGGATCTAGCCCACGTCACAAGCGCTGTCAGCGGTTCGTTCTAGTCTGCAACTCCGGCGCATGAAGGAGCTAGCATGAACCGCTTTCTCATAACTTTGCTTGCCTTTGTGACAGCACTTGCGCCGGCACGCATCATCGCAGTGCCCGAACATGTGAGCACCGTTGCCGAGCGGCGATCAGTCAACCTCACGGTGTACAACGCCGGAACCTCACTCGTGCACGATCGCCGTCGCATTACGTTGCGCGACGGCTTGAACCAAATTGCGTGGCGCGACGTCAGCGCCAATATGGACGCAACATCCGCGATTCTTGAATCGCTGACCACGCCCGGGAAGATCGATGTCGTCGAACAGAATTTTGACTACGACCTCTTAAATCCCGACGCTCTGCTTCAGAAATATGTTGGCCACTATGTGACGGTCGTTCACGATCCGCGTTTTGCCGGCGAGCGTGAAACTCGCGAGCTCGCCAAAGTGCTCAGTACAAACGGGGGTATCGTGCTGCAATACCGCAACCGGATCGAAACCGAGCTGCGCGGCCATATCGCCTATCCCGTTGGCTCGAGCACCTTCCGCGACCGGCCGACGTTGGTCTTAGATTTGGAGAGTGCGCGCCAAGGTCCCGAAACGCTTGACCTCAGCTACATGACCGCCGGCCTCAGCTGGCGCGCCGATTATATCGGTGTCATGGCTCCCGACGAGACGCGGATGTCGCTAACCGGCCTCGTCACGCTGACAAACAACAGTGGAACATCTTACAATGACGCGCGGCTGCAGCTCGTCGCCGGCAACGTGAATATCGCCCAAACCGCTCAGGGTAGCCTTTACGGCACGTTGCGGACGATTGCCAATGTGACGTCAATGCGTCCGAGCCAAGAGAACTTTCTCGAGTACCATCTGTACACAATGCCGCATGCGACCGACGTGCTTGATAAGCAAACGAAACAACTGACGTTGCTAAGCGCGCACGATATTCCAATTCACAAGACGCTCGAGCTGCGCGGTTACCAAAACTATTACACCAGCCCGACTCCCGACCTCGGTGACCGCCTCCCCATCGGCGTCTATGTAACCTTTGAGAATCGCGGGGGAGATCTTGGGATTCCGTTGCCCGGCGGCATCGTGCGGATCTACAAAAACGATTCCGGCGGTTTGTCGCAGTTCGCGGGCTCGGATACGATCCAGCATACGCCGCGCAACGACACCGTGCGTCTGAACCTGGGCCAATCTTTTGACGTGACCGCGCGCAAACGTCAAACCGATTTTCAGCATGCGAGCTTCTGTTCGGTCAACAGCTCCTACGAAATCGTGTTATCGAATGCAAAATCCATACCTCAAACGGTGGACGTCGTCGAGCTTATTCCGAACCAATGGCAGATTCTGGACGAAAATCTGCCTCATAAGAAAACGTCGGCTACCACGGCAACGTGGAGCGTTCCGGTACCGGCCGACGGCCACGCGACGCTGACCTATTCGGCGCGCGTGACCTGGTGTGCAGAGTGACAGGCGTATGGCACCCTGCGGCGCAACAATGGCGCCATGGCAGTTGCGGTCGAGGAGATTACGCGTGAGGCGCTCGCTCCTCCATTAAAATGGGCCGGCGGTAAGCGCTGGCTGGTGCCCCAGCTGCTCGACTTGTGGCATCCCCATCGCAAACGCCGGCTCGTCGAACCTTTTGCAGGCGGCATTGCGGTCACGCTCGGCCTCTTGCCCCGCAAAGCGCTACTGAATGACGTGAACCCGCATTTGGTCGCGTTTTATCAGTGGCTACAGCGAGGATTAAACCTTCGCGCGCATCGCGTTGCACTCAAGAACGATCGCATGGTCTACGCGCGCAATCGCGCCCGCTTCAACGACTTGATTCGCAACGGACAAGCCCAAAGCGCCGAAGCGGCGGCACTCTTTTACTACCTCAATCGCACCGGCTACAACGGGCTCTGCCGATTCAACACACGCGGCTTTTTCAACGTGCCGTTCGGGCGATACAAGCAGATCGCATATCGTGACGATTTCTTACCTTACCAGCCGATACTGAGGCGCTACGGGATTACGCAAGGCGATTTTGCATCCATCGCAATTCAAAGCGACGATTTCATATATGCCGATCCTCCATATGACGTCGAATTCACATCATACTCGGCGGGCGGATTTAACTGGGACGATCAATTAAGACTCGCCGAACTTCTGGCGCGCCATTCCGGCCCGGTCGTGGCATCGAATCAAGCTACCAAACGCATCTTACGCCTGTACCGCGGGCTCGGATTTGAAGTGCAGATTCTCGACGCACCGCGCCGGATCAGTTGCGACGGCAATCGCGATGATGCGCGCGAAATGCTGGCCTTCCGCAACATCTAGTATGTTATTTCCGGGCAGCATCGGAACCAAGACCGGCTCGACGCTAGAAGCCGGCGTCGAAGCGGTGCTGCTCAACAACAGCTACGCCGTTACCAAACAAGTCATCGTCGGGACCAAACCTGGCGGTGGCCGCCACCGCGTGGATCTCGTCGGCATGCGCCCCAATGGCACGCAGTTTCTTGTATCACTCAAATGGCAGCAAACCGCCGGCAGCGCCGAAGAGAAAATCCCATTTGAGGTGATCAAATTGTTGCATGCGCTGCGCGAGAATCCGGCCTATGACAAAGCCTATATCGTGATCGGCGGCAGCGGCTTTACATCAGCGTTGGTCGACTTCTACCTTTCCGATGAGTTCCGCTCATACGTTCGCGAATCGGAGAAGATCGAAATCCTCACCCTCAATGACGTGATGGCGCGCGCCAATCGAGGTGCCCTCTAGGTTCGTCATCGTGAGTAGCGCCTGCGCCGTACTCCTGGCCGCGTTGGTCAGCGTTCCGCTGTGGCCGATGTATCAATACGGGCCCGAACACAACGCGGTCTTTGCCGGCAACGGCGCATACTCGTGGCATCGAACGCTCGGCGGCAAGATCAATGGAGGTCTCGCATTTGCCGGGTCGCGCCTTTACGTCGAAAGCTTTGATAAGCGCGTCACGGCGCTCGACGCAAAGACCGGCCGTATTATCTGGTCAACGCGGATGCCGAACGTCGTCATGACAACACCGGTCGTCGCCGACGGCGTCGTCATCGCCGGCACGGGAACCAACGCAGCGCTCCCAACGGCAACGTTGGCCTGGGGCCGCCCGCAAGGCGATTATGTGATCGCACTCAATGCGCAAAGCGGACGGACGCTTTGGAAGTTTCGTACCGTGGGCGAGGATATGCCAAGCCCCGCATTTGTACGTGTGGGCGGTATCGATGCGATCGTCTTTGCAAACGGTGACAACCATCTGCGCGCGTTATCCGTTCGCGACGGTCGTTTGTTATGGACTCGTACGTTGCATGGTATCGCCACGATGAGTTCCGCTGCCGTCGATCGCGGCCGCGCATTCGTCGTGGTCGGCACCGGCGCATTCTCCGGAGCTCGCGATCGCACGTTGGCCATCGATCCGGATAACGGACGCATTGTTTGGAGTGCGCCCTACGGCAATGCGGACTGTTCGCCGACGGTCGCCGGCGGCTTGGTATATGTGGAAGGTTCGGCCACGGACAGCCGGCGAGCCGCGACGGCAA
The DNA here is from genome assembly GCA_035934355.1 of Candidatus Rubrimentiphilum sp. Lineage (GTDB taxonomy): Bacteria > Vulcanimicrobiota > Vulcanimicrobiia > Vulcanimicrobiales > Vulcanimicrobiaceae > Rubrimentiphilum. The sequence continues at coordinate 6,064 of DASYYA010000035.1, forward strand.
ACGCCTTCAATGTGGTTGCCGCAATCGAGGAAAGCACCGGAAAATTGCGCTGGCGCTGGTATTCGGGTCTCGGATCGTTCGACACGATTGGATCGAACGAAGAAGGCATCGCGGGGATGAGCTTCGGCGGCAATTATTATCAGGCTATCCCCGCAACCCGCGAGTTCGCGGCCTTCGATTCCCACGGAAAAGTGCGTTGGAAAATTCACACCGCCGGCTCGGTGAAAATGAGCGCGGTGGCACAGAACGGCCGGCTCTACTTTGGCGACGCCGCCCACACGTTCTACACTGTAGACGAAAAGAGCGGCCACGTTCTAGCGCGCCGCTCGTTCAACTCGTTCTTTAGCGTGTCCTCGCCGGTGATCGCCGGCAAAACGCTCTACGTCGCGAATAACGCGACGGTCTGGGCGTTGCCGCTTTAAGGAGCCTTGCCGGGAACGAACTTCAGGGCAAGCCCGTCGATGCAATAGCGTTTGCCGGTGGGCCGCGGGCCATCATCAAAAATGTGTCCGAGATGACCGCCGCATTGCCGGCAATGCACTTCGGTACGCGGTTCGATGAGTTCGTAATCGGCGCGTGTCAGCGTTGCATTCGGCAGCACCGTCCAAAAGCTCGGCCAGCCGTCACCGCTATCGTATTTGGTTTTCGAGGAAAAGAGCGCCAGGTCGCAGCCCGCGCAGCGGTACACTCCCGAACGATGCTCGGAAAGCAACGGACTGCTTCCCGGCGGTTCGGTTCCGTTTTCGCGCAAGATGCCGTATCGCGCCGGCCCCAGCAGTTTGCGCCACTCGGAATCACTATGCGTCACCGCGTATCGTTCGGTGGCGCGCGCGGAGCGATGTAATGTGAGCGCGGCGGCTATTGATGCGGCGCCGCCGATGAAAACCGCGCGCGTTAGAGCGTGATGTGACATGCGACACCGTTTTTTTCGAAGTACCGTTGGTGGTAGTCTTCGGCGGGATAAAACTCACCGGCCGAAACGATCTCCGTCACGATGGGTTTTGTTTGCGAAGCTTGTTCGCGATCCCGCGATGCAATTGCAAGTTTTTGTTGCTCTGCATTCTGCGTGAAGATCGCCGAACGGTATTGCGTTCCGACATCGGGACCTTGCCGGTTGGGCGTGGTGGGATCGTGAATCTTCCAGAACGCGTCGAGCAGCTGCTCGTATGAGACTTGCTGCGGATCGTAGATCAGGCGGACAGCCTCAGCATGGCCGGTACGCCCTGTGCAGACTTGCTGGTAGCTTGGGTTTACTGCCGTCCCACCGCTATAGCCACTGGTGACGTCAATGACGCCCGGAATCTGACGAAACGCCGCTTCGACGCCCCAAAAGCAGCCGGCCGCAAAAATGGCGCTTTGATTATCCATATACGTCTTTAGAACGTTTCCCGCGACGCGGCGGATTCATCTGCGGGACAGGTGCCAAAACTGGAGGCCCATCGGGAGCGCAGCCGGCGCCAGCGGGTCGAGGTCGTAGCCGCGCAAATCCGGTGGAACTACCGCGCCCAAACGCACGGAGTATAGGTAGATCACCGGCAAATCTTCGGATGCAATCTGTTGGTAGCGGAAAAGCTCACGACGTGCAGTCGTGGGATCCGCGGCGGTACGCGCGGATTCGATCGCGCGATCGACAGCCGGGTTGCTGTAAAAGCCGATGTTGTAACCGCCATTGGCGCGCGTTTGCGTCGAATCATAGGATCGATAATCGTCGGGATACGGCTGCAAGATGATGCCGCGCAGCGCCATTTGGAATTTGCTGTTGTGCAGATCTTGAAAGAAGGTTTGCAACTCTTCATTCTGCAGCGCGCATTCGATGCCGACCGCGCGGAAATTTGCTTGGATCAACTCCGCGATGTCGCTGGCGACCGCGTCGGTAGCGCCGCCCGTCTTCAGTGTAAATCGCAGCGGCTTGCCGCCTTTGGAGCGCACGCCGTTCTGCAACCGCCATCCTGCTGCATCGAGAAGTCGGCGCGCCTTTGCGGGATCGTACGAGTAAATCTTCACGTGCGGATTGTAATACGGCGAAAACGTCGGGATCGGTCCATTGAGTATATCGGCCTGCCCGCTCATGATGCCGCCGCGAATAAAATCGCGATTGATCGCGTACATCATCGCCTGTTTCACGCGCGGATCGTGCGCCCACGCATTTTCCGGATCGTGGTAGTTCGGCAGCAGCAAGAAAGTCACGTTCCAGGGCCAGGTGATAAACCGGTGCGCGCCGCGCAGCCGCTTGTGGATACGCCAGAGGTTCGGCGGAATGTCGGTGACGTCAATTTCGCCCGCGTCGACCGCTGCGTAAAGTGAATCTTGTATCGGATAAACGCGGAACGCGATCTCTTGCAGACGCGGCTTCGGACCCCAGTAGAGCGGATTCGGGCCGAGAATCAAGTACGAGCCGCGCACGTTGCGCACAATGCGAAATGGTCCACTGATAATAGGAGACTGCGCAAAGCTCGCGTTGGTATTGACGAACTTGGCCTCATCTTCGGAGCCAGGCGGGTAGCGACCGAGAATATGTTCGGGCAGCGGAATCGTCTCGCCGAGCGCGTTCTCCAAAAACGGCGGCGAGGGCGACGAGAGGCGCACTTCAACGGTGTATCGGTCGAGTGCGCGCGCCGATTGCATCAGCTTAAAGTCCGCCGAGTTGCCCTCCAAAAGAAGTGGATTGTTCCCAAGCAACAACGAGAAAGCCACATCTTTGGCCGTCAACGGAACGCCGTCCGACCACCGGACACCGGGTCGCAGGTGCAGCACGTAGCGCCTGCCGCCATTGGTCATATCCACGCGATAGGCAAGACTCGTTGACCACCGTGGCAACAGATTCGGGCCGATAGCGATCAGCGGAGTGTAAATCTCGTAGTTCACCATGCGTGCCGCCGATCCGATTGCGGTCAACGGATTAAATGAATCGGGCCCCGCGATCCAGGCGGTCACGATGACATTGGGATTTTTTGTCTCCGCGACTCTTGCTCCACAACCCGCTATGACGAGCCCTATGAGGGTCATTCCGAGGAGCGCCCTCATCTTTGTTTCTCTCGCAACCAATCGCCCAGGAAATTAAAAGCACACACGCTGATGAGAATCGCAAAACCCGGCGGAAGAATTAGCCAATAGGCTTGCGCAAAAATGTCGCTTTGCGCGGTGGACAAGAGGTTGCCCCACGACGGCACCGGCAAGCGCACGCCGATACCTAAGTACGAAAGCGCTGTTTCTGCGAGCATCGCGCTGGCGACCATAAACGTCGTCGTCGTGATGATCGTGCCCATCGCATTGGGAATGAGGTGGCGAAAGATAATACGCCGATCGCCTGCACCTGCAGACCGCGCCGCTTCCACATAAAGCCGTTCTTTGAGCGTCAGCACTTCGCCGCGAACCAAGCGCGCCGGTCCCAGCCACGCCGTAAACCCGATCACCAGCATCAGCGCCAGCACGCTGCCGCTAAACAGCGCGGCCAAAAACAAGAGCAAGAACAATGTCGGCACGCTCAGCAGTACGTCCACCGCGCGCATTAACATCGTATCAACCCAACCGCCATAATAGCCGGAGATCGCACCGTAGACCGTTCCGATGAAAACGGCAACAAGCGCCGCCACGATCCCGACCGATAGCGAGATCCGCCCGCCCATCAAGAGTCGCGCTAGTTCGTCGCGTCCAAGGGCGTCGGTACCGAGCCAGTGCGCTCCGCTCGGTGCTGCATATGAATGCGCCACATCGGTTGCATACGCATCCATATGAGCGACGATCGGCGCGAGCCAGCACGCGGCCAGAGCGAGCACGATCCACAACGCGCTCAAGAAGACGATCGGATCGAAATGAACGCGCCGGCGCTGCGGCGTTTCGTCCGAGGCGAGCGCCAACGCTGCGTCAATCATAACGCACCCGCGGGTCGACGACGCCGTAGAAAACATCGGCCGCCAGATTTCCTAAGATAACCAGGACGGCGGTAATGACGGTCATGCCGAGCAGCGTAAAATAGTCGCGATCGGTTGCCGATTGCCAGAAGAGTTGCCCCATGCCGGGATAGGCAAAGATCTGCTCCGTAATCACCGCGCCGCCAAAGAGCGCCGGAAGTGTGCCGCCTAACAGCGTGATAAACGGAATCAGCGCGTTGCGTAATGTGTGCCGGAAGAGCACGCGTCGCGTCGGCAAGCCTTTGGCGACGGCGGTGCGCGTGTAATCTTCTTGGAGCTGCTCGACCATGCTGCCGCGAATGTAGCGGCTCCAACCGCCGATCGAGACAATTGCCAGGGTGATCGCCGGCAGCACGAGATGCGCGAAGCGCGAAGGCCAATCAAAAGCGGCGGTGTCGATCGTTTGCAATCCGCCTACGGGCGACCATCGCAGATTGACGGCGAAGATCGCAATAAGGATCGTTCCGAACCAAAACGTCGGCATCGACCACGCGATAAAGACCGTTGCACTTGCCGCCCGGTCGAAGAACGTGTTGCGCCGGTATGCTTGATAGACGCCCAGCGGCACCGCGAGAACGAGCGAGAGCAATAGCGCGCTGCCCATAAGCAATAGCGTGCGTCCGAGCCGCTCGCCGATCAGCGATATGACCGAGGCCTGTTGCGCATACGAAAAGCCGAGATCGCCGCGAACGAGTTTACCGAGCCAAATTCCATACTGTTCGTAGATCGGTCGATCCAGGCCAAGCTCGTGCGTGATTCGCTGCACTTGCGCGGGCGTCGCGTTCTCGCCCGCAAGCGTCTGCGCCAGATTTCCCGGCGCTAAGTGAAGCAGGACGAACGTAAGAATGGTGACGCCGATGAGCGTCGGAATCGCTAGCAGCAACCGGCGCAGTATGAACTGCGTCATTTACCAATGGTAATTAGCTAATGCGTCCCATTGGTACGGCTGTGTGCCCGACCAATCGAAGAAACACTCGCCGATTGCGCCGACGGCTTTGGTGACATCGAGCGACGCCGTAATTTCATCTGCGGGCGGATAACCGTTGCGTCCTTCAGCGCTGGTTTGTCCCCCGAGACTGATCGGCAGTACGCGGCCGCTCTCGTGCAAGAGTTTCTCATACGATGCCCGCAACAGCACTTTTACCTGTGCCGGCGTCGTCGGCGTGCGGCGCATCATGCGCCAGTAAGCCATGGGTTGGAGCACGTCGCTGTATTGCGCGATTTGCGGATAGGGATATTTGTGGTTGTTTAAATGCTCGAGATACGGATCTTCGACGGTCGACACGAGCAAGTAATGCGGTCCGACCGCGGCGCGCAAATATTGCATGTAAATCCAAAGCGCGTTGAGCTTTTGCGGATCGCCGCCCATAAACTCGTCACCGCGCTCGAGATCGAGCGCCAAGCCGGTCAGCCGAGTGCCTTTGGGCGTGCGATAGTACGCCGTGCGCACGCTTGCCTGCAAATCCTCGAACGTTGTATCGCGCGGAACAGTCCAACCGATCGTGCCGATGCCATGAGCGGCTAAGCCGTCGATGATCGCGTCGATCGTCGCTTTCGCTTCGGGCGTTACCTCCCAATACGCACCGTACGCGGTGCGCAGTTCGACGTAATGCAGCCCCGCGCGCACGGCCTGATCGACGATCGCCTTCGGATCAAAATGCTTATAGTACAGCGGGTCGATTGGATTGGCCGTGAAGTACAGCCACATCGCTTTGCCGGCTGCGGCCGAAACGCTGGTGGACGGTGGCGGCGGTAAGGCTTGCACCGGACCCAGCTTCACCGGCGCGTAGTCGGCACGATAGAGAATATAGCGATAGCGCGCGCCCGGAGTGACGCTTGTGTCGCGATAGGTAAAGCTCGGGCCTGCGATCACGGTCATGATCGCGCGGCGTCCGGCGCTGTCGATGCGTACGACTCGCGCCAATTTGTTCTCTTGCGGAAACCACCCGATTTGAATCAGATGCGGCCCGAGCGCTTGCGCCACGACGCGCGCTCCGCGCCACATTCTGGTGTCGGTGTGCGCGGTGATGCTCCCCAGCTTCGGTGTGTTCGCGCGAATCGTCATCGCCATCGGCCCATTGCGATGCGTTTTCAGAATTGCCGCAGGCTGGCCATAGCGTAGTCGCGTCTGCCACTGCACGTAGCCGTCTTTTGAAAGATAATCGAGGTCACTGTTGGCCATGATTCGCGTGGTCTTACCCTGCGCATCCCAAAAATGCGTCACGACAAGCCATCGTGCGTTCCCGTCGGGATCGAATCCCAGCGGCCGCTGTTCGAGTGTCATGCGCACCGCCGGATTGCCGTAGTAGATCAATCCCGTCGGCATGGGCGAAGGTGTTGCGGTGGGTGAAGTTTGCGCGAGCAGCGCACCGAGCAGCAGCGGAAGCGGTAGCATAAGCAATCGTTCGACAAAAGAAAGGGGCGATGCTTTCACATCGCCCCACGTTTTTCGGCTTGCGCCGGTTCTACATCCGGATTCCTCCGAAGAAGTAGAACAGTCGCGCGCCTTGTGAGTAGTTCTGGAAGAAAGAGGTGCCCGGCGCATTGACGACGCCCGAATACGGCCCGTTGAAGGGGAAGCATCCGGTGCCATCGCTGGTGCAAGGCACGACGTCGTTGGTGTTGTTGAAGAGATTGCTCACCGTGAGTCCGACCACGACGTTTTTCTTGGGCCCAAGCTCTTCCCAAGGTGTCAGGCTTACCTTGAAATAACCGCCCGCGATCTTCTCCGGCTGGCAAAGGTACGGTGCGACGGGAACGCCGTTCATCGACGAACACGTCACGCCAGTGTTATAGAACGTGCCGTTTTGCCAATACGTGAGCGAGTCGAGGTGGAAGCGGTTGTCGTGATAGTCCGTCGTGAGCGTGCCGCTCATGAGCGGGTTGCCCGTCACGCGCACCAGTTGGCCCTGGTTCACGATATTCTGCGGCAACGGCGAGGCTATGTACGAGGCCGGGAGTGACCGGTTGGAACTCCAGTAGTTGTCGAGCGTGCCGGCGAGCCACCAGGACATGCCGCGTGGCGCATTATCTACATGGTTTAATCCCACTTCGATACCAAAGTTCTGATGCTGGCCGTAGTTGCTCAGTACCGTTGGTCCAAACTTCGGCGTGCCGTTGGGATTGGTCCCGACGACCGGTCGGTACGACTCGTAGTAGTTATTGGTCTTATTGATCCAGGGGCCAATCCGAAGCGACGTGTTCGGGTCGAATTGGTGTTCCCACATTAAGTCAGCACTATGGTTCAGTTGCGGAGCAAAACTGAGGCCCGGTTTTGCCGGATTGTATGTCCCGCTCACGTTGCC
>DASYYA010000038.1:0-5773 GCA_035934355.1 Candidatus Rubrimentiphilum sp.
ATGCGACGGAGATAAGGTCAGCGCAATCGCCAGCAAAACGGCGAGGCCGATCGCCGCCAGGCCGGCAATCTCGAAGTTCATTCGCGATTTCGCCGCACGGCGGCGCACGCGTGCCATGGACGGTCTACTTCTGCGTTACAAATAGGAGTTCATTTGAGCCCATTAACCGTCGCCGTGCTGGAAGGCGATCAAACCGGACAAGAGCTATTGCTGGAAGCTTTGCGCGTCCTCGATGCGGCCGTGATCGATATTGAGCTGGCGCTCGAGCGATTCGATCTTTCGCTCGAGAATCGCCGCAAGACGCAGAATGCGGTCGTTGCCGAAGCGGCCGCAGCGATAAAGCGCCATCGTTTTGGGATCAAAGCCGCAACGATTACACCGGAAGATAAAGACGATGTCGGATCGCCTAACGCGATTTTGCGAAAAGCCGTCGCCGGAAAAGTGATCGTGCGCACCGGCCGGCGATTGCCGCGTATTCGCCCGGTGGGCGGCGTGCACGCGCCGATTTCGGTGGTGCGGATGGCCGTCGGTGACGCCTACGGTGCGAAGGAATGGCGCGAGGGCGAAGGGGGCGGCGAAGTTGCCTATCGCACCGAAGCGATCGATCGTTCAGTCTGCGCGATGGTTGCGGAGTACGCGTTCGTCCACGCGGCCCGCATGCACGCGAAAGTTTTCGGCGGTCCCAAATATACGGTGAGTCCGGTGTACGAAGGCTTACTCAAGGAAGAGATGGACGCCGCGGCCGCGCGCCATCCGGAAGTCCCCTACGAACCGCATCTCATCGACGCGACCTACGCTCTTTTGCTGAGTACTGATGGCGAAGTGCCGCTGGTCATTCCGTCGCTCAATCGCGACGGCGATTGCCTTTCTGACTTGGTCATGCAGCTTTTCGGCTCGATCGCGGGCGCAGAATCGGTTCTGCTTTCCTTTGAAGAGGCGCTCAAACCGTCGGTCGTGATGACCGAAGCTCCCCACGGCACGGCGCCGCTGCTCTATGGCAAAAACGTCGCCAATCCCATGGCCATGATTCTCGCGTGTGCTGCGCTGCTATCTTATATGGAAGACAAACGCGCGCAAAACGCCTCGCGGGCGATTTATGAGTCCACGCTCGAGGCGGTCCATGAGGGGATCGCCACCAGCGACCTCGGAGGCCATGTTTCAACGAGCGATTTTACCGACGCCGTCATCGAGCGCGTGAAGCGCAAACTCGACGTGTGGTCGAGTTTATAGATTCGCGGTTACGGGCGCGCGATTAACGCGACTCCGGCTAACGCAAAGACGACGCCCGCCTTTTGTAACCACCCCAGCCGTTCGCCTAATACGACGCGCGCAAGAAATACGGTGCTCGCGGGATAGAGCGACGTAAGCACGGCTGCGATCGAAAGATAACCCGCATACACCGCTAGCACATAAAACGCGTTGGCACTCATGTCCAGCGCCCCCGCAAGTGCAATAATGCCGACGGTTGCCGGTACGGGGCGTAGGCTTTGGCGACCGATTAGCGCGAGGACCGCGAGCAACGTAATCGATCCGATGCGCGCGAACGCAATGGGATAAAGTCCGGACGCTTTTCCCCCGAGCGCCAAGAACGTGTAGAAGCCGCCGAGCACGATGCCGCATGCGATCGCTTCCTTTAAACCCGCGGTTGAAAATTCAAAGGAGCCGTCAGCTTCGGTTGAGAGCGAGATCAACACGATGGCAAGCAGCGCAAGTCCCACGCCTGTGAGGCGAAACTGCGAAAGATGCTCGCCGCGAACCGTCCCGATGATCACCGGCGTCAACGCCGCCAACACGGCCGTGACGGGCGATACGACACCCATCTTCCCGATCGAGAGCGCGTGGTAGAGCAGCGCCAGCCCCAAACCGCCGCAAGCACCGGCAATGATGCCGAACTCAACGGTTTGCCATGTAACCGCGCCTGGAAAAAACGGAAGCGCAATTAAGACGAGCACAAATCCGACGGCTTGCGAGATCAACGTTACCGCAAATATGGGGCTCCGGCGCCGCGTCGCCAGTCCGCCGCAAAAGTCGGCCGACCCGTAAAACGCCGCCGCGAGCAACCCTAGAACGATTGGCAAAATTAAGGTTCCTTAACGCTGAGTCGGATCGAGCGCATCGCGCAATCCGTCACCGAAAAGGTTGAACCCCAGAACCATCAGCGTTATCGCAACGCCCGGGAAAATGAGCGCCCATGGAGCGGACAGCCAGTAGTCGCGCGCGTCATTGAGCATCGCGCCCCATTCGGGCGTCGGCGGACGCGCGCCCAAACCCAGATAGGAAAGTCCGGCCGCTTCGAGTTCCGCCGTTCCGATCCCAAGCATCGCTTGCACGAGCAACGGCGCCAAAATATTCGGCATCACATGACGCCACAAGATGCGCGGAATACGTGCCCCGAGCGCTTTCGCGGCTTCGATGTATTCCAATTCTTTTACGCCGAGCACCGATGATCGCGCCAAGCGCGCGTACTGCGGAATGTAGACAATTCCAACGGCCATCATCAGATGGTTGATGCTCGGACCCAAAATCGTCGTGATCCCGATCGCCAAAATGATTGACGGGAAGGCCAGCATCAGATCCATGAGCGCCATGATCGCGCCGTCGATCGCTTTTCCTAAATATCCACCCGCCACGCCCAACAGCGTGCCGATGGTGATGGCAATACCCACTGCGATGAATCCGATGCGAATGGAAATGCGCGAGCCGTACACGATGCGCGCGAACATATCGCGACCGAGCTTGTCGGTGCCGAACCAATGTGCGGCGCTGGGGGGCTGCGACTGCGCGCTCAGGTTCTGCGCCAAGGGATCGTTGTGCGCGATGAGCGGCGCAAACGTGGCAAAGATAATCAACAGCACGATCACCACGACGCCGGCGACCGCGCCCGGCGACGCTTTTAAACGCGTCGCGACGTCAGCCAGATAACCGCGGCCCGGAGCGATCTCTTCGGCCGCGGCAGCCAGGCTCACGTCCATGGACTAGACTACAACGAGTTTGGGATGGAGTTTGTGGAAGTTGGTGCGCGCTTGATAAGATTTGGCAATCTGCGTGAGCTGAAACTCACCCCAAGCGCGTCCCATCATTGCAATGCCCGTGGGCAGATTATGATCTCCGAATCCGTTCGGCACGCTAATCTCGGGCAACCCGGCAAGGTTTCCGGGGCTCCCTAAACCCGCGCCGCCCGGATATTTGGGATACGCTTTGTCAAACGGAATGCCGACCGGATAAGAGACGGTTGCGCGCGTCGGATGCACGATGGCATCGTATCCAGCAAATGCGCGACCGACCGCTTCGTTCAAGAGCGTGCGCCGGCGCATGCCGTCAACATAATCCACAGCCAGCGCATTATAGACTTGATACCCACCTAGGCGATCGTCTTTCGATTGCAACTCGCGCGATTTTCCACTTTGAATCAAGTCGCGAAATGCCGAGGCACACTCGCCGGCAAAGATCACTTCGAAGACGGCGCCGTACGGCCCGCGCGGCAAAGCCACGTTGGTCACGACGTCGGCAAACTGCCGCAGCACTTCTAGCGAAGCCAAAAAGTTTTGTGTCACCGCCGGCATCGTGCGTTCCGTCGAACGCGCCAGCACGCCAATCTTCGGCCTCTTTCCACGAATGCGCGGAAACGGTGCGTTCTGCGACGTGCGATCGGCGGGATCGTGGCCCGCGATCGTGCGCAAGACGAGCTCGGTGTCGCGCGCGGAACGGCACATTGGACCGAGTTTATCCGAAGTCCACATCAGCGCCATTGCACCATGGCGGCTCACGCGGCCATACGTCGGGCGCAATCCCGTCACCCCGCAATATGCCGCCGGCGCCATTATCGATCCATTGGTTTCGGAACCGATCGCAAAGCCGACCAAACCTGCAGCCACTGCCGCACCCGGACCGCTCGATGAGCCGCCGCTCCAATAGCCGCGATTCCACGGCGTGCGTCCCGGACCGGTAAACGACGCGTCCGCATCCGCGTAACCAAAACCGCCGGCAAGTTCCACCATCGCGAGCTTTGCAAGCAGCACCGCGCCGGCATCGCGCAGTTTGGCCACGACAGTTCCATCGAAATCAAAAACTTGGTTCCGATACGGCGCAGCGCCCCATGTCGTCGGCGCGCCGACGGCGGCGAGCAGATCTTTGACCCCATACGGCACACCGTGAAGTGGGCCACGAACTTTTCCGGCCGCACGTTCGCGATCGGCGTTGCGCGCTTCGCGCAGCGCGCGATCGTGCATGATCGTCACAACGGCACCATACGTGCTGCCATATTTTTCAAGCCGCGAAAGAAACAGCTTGGTCAGTTCGACTGATGAAACTTGCTTTTTGGCCAGAAGACCGCTGAGCGTTGTTGCATCGGAAAATGCCAATTGCTCTTCGTTCATGATTCGATCATGCGGAATTCTGTCGCCGGTTCCACCGAATTCGGGATCGCCGTGCCTTTGGGGTTCACCGCACGGCCGATTTGTAGTTCGCCGTCGATGCCGTCGGCAATCGTGGCAAGTTCTGCCTCGGTCAAATTTGGATCGAAGTCGCGCATGCGTGCGGCCAGAGCTCGCGCGGCATCGGATGGTTTCTTGGGCGTGGGCGCGGGCGCCGGTGTTTGTGCGCTTGCCGGAGCGGCGAGCAGCGCCCCTGTCGTCACCGCTGCTGCGATAAATTGCTTACGCGTTTTCAAATCTAAACACTCCTGTGAGAAAGTCTATGCACGGCCGTTTGCAGCGCGGTGCGTGCAGATGCACGGAGACGGCGAGGGAGCATAGCCGGGACGCTCTGTGACCGAGCCGGCGACGACGCAGATGCTGTATCGCGCTGCAAACCCTTCGGGCAACGGCAGTTTGCGGACGATGTATCGACTTTCTCACAGGAGTGTTAAACCTCCATCACTACCGGGATGATGACCGGACGCCGTTTATACCGCGCCATAATCGCTTTTGCGAGTCCTTCGCGTACGTGTTCTTTGACCGTGTTGACGTCGCGGATTCCTTCGACCGATACCTCCGAAATCAAGGCTTTGAGTTCTCTGCGCAGCTCTTCCATCACGCCGTCGGCCTCGGGCATATAAAAGACGCCGCGAGAGATGACATCGGGGCCCGCGATCACACGAGCTTCCTCGCTGTCGATCGTAACGACGACCATCATGAAACCATCGGCCGCCAGTAAACGCCGGTCGCGAAGCACGGCTTCGCCGACGTCGCCAACTCCTGAGCCATCCACAAAGACGTGTCCGCCGTACGTTTTGCCGATCTTCTCGCCGTACTCGGACGTGAATTCGATCACATCCCCGTTCTCGGCTACAAAGATGTTGCGCGGATCGACCCCCGTTTTCTGCGCAAGTTTGCCGTGCTGCAGCAACATTCGGTACTCGCCGTGAACCGGCGCGAAAAATTCGGGACGGATCAAATTGAGCATCAACAGGAGTTCCTCTTGCGATCCGTGTCCCGAAACGTGCGATCGGCCGTCGGTGCCGTGCACCACAATCGCTCCGATACGCGCCAAATTGTTGATCGTTTTGTACACGCCTTTTTCGTTGCCGGGAATCGGCGTTGCACTGATGACAACGGTATCGCCCGGTAAGATCGACAGCCGTGGATGATCGCGCACCGACATTCGCGTGAGCCCGCTCATCGGCTCACCTTGTGAACCGGTGGTCATCACGACGACTTTATCGGGCGCAAGCGCATCGATCTCTTCGATGCGGATCGTGCGATCGGGCGGAATGCGCAAATAGCCGAGTTCCGATGCGAAGTGGACAACGTTCGTGAGCGAACGGCCCAAAAAC
>DASYYA010000057.1:0-3219 GCA_035934355.1 Candidatus Rubrimentiphilum sp.
ATGCATGGGCTCTCCCACAGGCCTGTTACTCCCGTTGGCTGGTATTGGGCGTATAATAGAGGAAGAGAGGAGTTACGATGACACGCGCACGTCTGTTCGGCGCGCTTTTTGCGATAGTAGCGCTGGCCGCATGCAACGACAGCTCCTTGCCGCCCGGCGGCACTTACAATGCGATGTCGGGTGTCGTTCTCGATGCCGCAACGAACCAGCCCGTTTCCGGCGCGACCGTTACGGTCGATACGGTCCTCACCGCTACAACCGACGCGCAAGGCAAGTTCTCGTTTGCTCAGGTTCCTGTCGGTGACGTCGACGTGGTCGTGACGGCGAACGGATACAAACAGTACACAGCGCCCGCGCGGCTCGATCCGAATAAGCCGCTTGCGCTGACGATCGCACTCTCGAAGCCTATGCCGTAGAGCTCGACCGCTCGTACACTTGCGCAGGTTTGACGTAACTCGCGCGGTGCGCGACCGCGCGATCGATCACGCCCAACACTTGTTGGGCCAACTTCTCCGGATCGTGTCGCACGGTTACGGTCTCGCTAATCATCTGCGCGCGTACCGGCGTCATGCCGAGCTCGCGAATGCGATCGACATCCGCGGTGACCGGAATCTGGCCCTCGCGCGCATAGGCTTCGCGCAGCTTTGAGGGCGGTTCATCGTTGACGACGACATAATCGCAGACGCGCGCAGCTGCGTTTTCAAGAAGTGCCTCGACGTGATCGCTGGCGGTCATACCGTCGGTCTCCCCGGGCTGCGTCATGACATTGCATACATAAATCTTGACTGCGGGCGAGGCGGCGACTTCACGCGCGATACGCTCGACCAAAAAGTTCGGGATGATCGATGTGAACAAGCTTCCCGGTCCCATCACGATCGCGTCCGCCTCGGAGATTGCGTCGATGACTTCACCGAGCGGCGCAGCGTACGGCGGATCGAAATAGACTTGTTTGATACGCTGACCGGTATTCGATATGTTCGACTCGCCTTCCACGGTCGTGCCATCTTCTAAGCGAGCGCACAAACGGACGATGCCCAATGTCGAAGGCAAGACGCGCCCTTTGATATTGAGCACGCGGCTCGATTCTTTAATTGCTTTATCGAAATTCCCGGTGATGCCGCTCATTGCGGCCAGGAATAAATTGCCGAAAGAGTGCCCGCTTAAGCCTTCGCCTTCGCTAAAGCGGTATTTGAAGAGATCGGTCACCATCGCTTCATCGTCGGCCAGCGCCACCAAACAGTTGCGGACGTCGCCCGGCGGCAACACGCCGAGTTCTTTTTGCAAGCGGCCGGAGCTGCCGCCATCATCGCTGACGGTAACAATTGCGGTAAGATTGCTGGTCTTGCGTTTGAGCCCGCGTAACAGTGTCGAAAGACCGGTGCCGCCGCCGATGGCGACGATCTTGTAGCCTTGCTTCAAGCGCATCTCCATTAACGTATCGAGTATGCGCTCGCCACTGCTCGTGCTCGCGCGCAAGATCGCGCGCAACCATTGCCGGATGCCCAGAAAAATAAGCGCTATGCCGCTCAGGATGAAGATCCACGAAAGGTTTGCCGGCGAGAAGTAATCATCGACGAAATTATCGATCCACTCGTTGGCGTGGAAACCGACGCCCTCGGCGACGAGATAGCGGTCGACGCCATTGACCAGCAAGATAATCCCAATTATGGCAACAATGAGCCAGCGCTTGACGCCCAGGCCGGGATACGCCCAGCGCAACGCGGGCGGTAGCGACTGCAATCGGCGTTGCATCATGATTCGATATCCCGTGCAGTAACGGAGACGGGGAAGCCGGCGTTACTTTCGATGTGAGACCGCAGCCGGCCGGCGATATAGACCGAACGATGCAACCCGCCCGTGCATCCGATACCAACGGTGACCTGCGATCGCTCTTGCGCGCGATAGCGCGGCAACAGGAAATCGATCAATGCGAAGAGCCGCTCGAGAAACGGTTGCGTCGCGGAATCGGTTTCAATGTATGCACCAACCGCCGGATCGTTGCCGGTCAGCGGCTGCAGGCCGGGTACGTAGTTGGGGTTACGCAAGAAGCGCACGTCAAAAAGCAGATCGAGTCCCGCCGGCGTGCCATGCTTGAACCCGAAAGCAATTATTGCGACCGAGGTTTGCCCGAGCGCCTTCGGAGGAAGCTTATGCTCCAGAGCCGCAGAATGTCCGGAGCGTTCAGATCGCATGAAACTGTTTTCGCCTGAAAAGGCCAACGCCCTCATCTCGAAGGTGGGGCCCCTCGTCGAGGAGCTCTGGCAGAAGCGGCGCGAGCTGGCGATCAAATTGCTCGAGAGCGAAACGGTGGCTCGCGGGGTCGAGCCCACGCCGCACGCGCGTATCGCCGCGCCGCGCTCGCCATTCCAGCCGAGCCGTTTTAGCGATCAAAAAGCCGAAATCGTTCGGATCATCAATCGCATCGAAGCCCACGGCTGTTTGCTCAAAGATTTGGATTTGGGGTTGATCGATTTTCCGTCGATGCGCGAAGGTCGCGCGGTCTATCTTTGCTGGAAAGCCGGTGAAGAAGAGATCGCGTATTGGCACCCGATGGACGAAGGCTTCGGCTCGCGCAGGCCTCTCTAAGCTGCGGGCGTTGCGTCCGCAGTAGCCGGAAGAAAATCCTCAGCCAAGCCTTGTAAACGCACCTCACCAAACTCGGCGGTATAGGCGCCGCTTTCAACACTTTTGATCTCGCCGATCTCCGGCACGTTCGCGAGTTGCGGAATCTTGTTGCGGATTTCGTCGGGAATGCGCACCTTGTCGCCGACGGCGAGCGTGCCCTGATCCCAGAGCGCATTTAGATTATCGAGCAGCATTGGCAACGGAATTCCGTAATCTTGACTGATGGCGCCAATCGTATGCGATTCGCTGATCGCGCAATTCGAGCAGCCGCCCAAATGGAAACGCGCAAAAACCCGGCGCGCGCCGGCGTGCAGTTTAAAAGCTTCGTCGACGGTCATCTCGGGCGTGAATCGTTGCTCGCTCATATTCATATCTTTCTCCATAACGCGTCCACAGCCTTACGCAGTTGCGGAGCACGCATATAAGCCGGATTCTGTAGATGACGGCCATCTCTCTGGGACGCGCGTTACCGCGCGCCTCGTGCGACTTTGCTCGATCGGACGGGCAGCCGTTCCCTTGCGGGATCTCGAGCGTCTTGCTTCAGGTGGGGTTTACCCGAGCGCGCGTCTCCGCGCGGCTCCGTGAGCTCTTACC
>DASYYA010000083.1:0-4315 GCA_035934355.1 Candidatus Rubrimentiphilum sp.
GGTCACCAAGCCAATGATCATCACGGCGCCTTCAACGACATTGCCGTATAACGACGCTGCGAAGATCCGCTGATCCGCCTGGCGGCCATACACCGCGACCGCCGTGCCCAGGAAACGCGCGATCACCCACGTCACCGAAAGAATTGCAAGCGCGCTGATGATCCGATCGAGAAAGACGCCGGTGCGCGGCGTCAGCGCGACACTGCCGAGACCGATGTAGAGTCCAGCGAGCGCGCACCATAACACGATGACCGTGCCGATAATCCCGGCGATCGAGGCGATCGCTTCCCAGCCGCGACGCTGGCCGCTTTGTTTCAATGGCAAGAGCAAGCCGAATTGCAGTATCAAACCCACGATAATTCCGCCCAGAACCCATGCAACGGGAACCCAAGGCGCAGCCGGACCCTTCATCGTGTTACCAGGCCTGAAATATTCACGGATCGACGTTGATCGCAAGTCTGGACGTGCGATCTTTGTGGGCTAACGGCAAAACACGCGCCCTGACGGCTGCGCGCATCGCCTCGCCGTGATGACCTTTTAACGCCACGCGAAAACGCCATTCGTCGTTCAAGCGCGCGATTGGGAATGGCGCCGGTCCCAGCACTTCCCCGACGCCGGCATCTTCGAGCACTTGCGCATAACGCGCCGCTTGTTCGAGCACGCGCGGACGGTTCCGTCCAAAAACCCCAAGATACAGGAGCGCGCAGGCCGGCGGGTATGCCGAAGTCAAACGCTCGGCCAACTCGATGCGCGCGAAGGTTGCATAATCGTGTTCGGATGCCAGCCGGATCGCCGGATGGTGCGGACAGTATGTCTGCACGATTGCCTCGCCCGGTTGCGCGCGGCCGCTCCGGCCGCAGACTTGCATGATCAATGAGAATGTTTTCTCGGCTGCGCGAAAGTCCGGTGCGTGTAAACCGAGATCGGCGGCGATGACGGCGGCGAGCGTAACGGTGGGAAAATCGAGGCCCTTGGCGACCATCTGCGTTCCCACCAGGACATCGGCTTCGTACGCAAACTCATCGAGCAGCCGTGCATGATCGCCGATGCGCGTCGTCGTGTCGCTATCCATGCGCACCACGCGCGCCCTTCCGAACAGCCGCCGCACTTCTTCCGCCACGCGCTGCGTACCCACTCCGAATTCGGCGACGGCTTCGCTGCCGCAAACCTCGCATCGCGCCGGAATCGGTTGTTGGGCATCACAGTAGTGGCAGCGCAGCAAATGTTCGGCCGCATGCACCGTCAGCGAAACGCTGCATCGCGCGCAGGCCGGCACATGACCGCATCTGCGGCACAGCATGAACTTGCCGCTCCCGCGACGGTTGAGAAACAACACGATCTTCTCTTTGCGCGCTAAGCGTTCACTCATCGCCTGCGCCAGTTGCGTGCTGAAAATGCGGCGGTTGCCGGCCTCGAATTCTTTGGCCATGTCGACGATGCGTACGGACGGAAGTGATTGGGTCGTCGCGCGATTGGTCAATTCCAGCAGCTCGATGCGGCCCTCAAGTGCGTCTGCGTAGGTTTCGAGCGACGGGGTGGCGCTGCCGAGGAGCAGCACGCCGGACTCGATCAGCATGCGCTCGCGAGCAACGCGTACCGCCTGATAGCGCGGCGCCGAATCCTGTTTGTACGATGATTCATGCGCCTCATCCACGATCAAGAGCCGCACGTCGCGAAGTGGAGCGAAAACCGCGCTGCGCGTTCCAACGACGATGTCAACATCGCCGTTCGCACACGCTTGCCAAGCGTCGAAACGCTCGCGTTCCGAAAGCGCTGAATGCAGTACCACCACGCGGCGACCAAAAGCCTCTTCGAAACGCCGGGCGATTTGGGGCGTGAGCGAAATCTCCGGAACCAAAACGATCGCGCGGCCGCCATGGCGCACCACGTTCTTGATCGCCTCAATATAGACGAGCGTCTTGCCGCTGCCGGTGATGCCGTGCAATAAGATCTCTGAAAATTGTCCTTGAGCGAGGCGCGCGATGACCGTGTGGATTGCGGCGAGCTGCTCGGCGTTGGGGTGCAACAGGGTCGCCTCAAGCGCATCGGTGCCGGCGCTGCGTTGCGGAGCAACCTCTTCTGCACGCAACGCGCCGGCTTTCAATGCGCGCGCGATGACGGCATTGGAAAATCCCGCAAGCACGGCATCCGCGCGCGGCACACCCGGCTGCTTCGCAACGAAATCGATCAACCCGAGCGCTTTCTTCCCTTTAACCCATCCGTCGCCCGGAAATAACGCTTTGATGCGGTACTCGCGCGTCCGGGCGTCCACAAAATGCCGGTCGCGCCGGAGGTCGCCGCCACGCACCAACGCATTCACCGCGCGCAACAACGTCCCGCGATCGCCGGCGCGGCGCGCTTCGGGATGGCGCAGTATCTGGTCTAATGTGAAACCGTCGGCAAGATCGTTCCAAATGAGATCGAGCAAGCGCTTTGGCAGCGACGCGTAACGCTCGATCGGCGGATCGCTTGCGGTTTTCGTGAACGCATCGATCGATCGGGGTACGGCGCCGCTCAGCACGACGGTCGTCAACGCTTCGCCAAGCGTGCAGAGGTAATGGGCCGCGATGAAACGCGCCAATTGCAAACCCACCTCATCGAATGCGCGCGGCACGCCTGCGTATGGTTCGACCCAGCGCAACGGCCGGTCGACTTGCACGGTTTGCGGTTCAGAAACGACAAAGGCGACATGTTCGCGGTTGCCGAGCGGAACGCGGACTACGTCGCCCACATGCAGCGCCAAATCGCGCGCATCGTAACTGAGCGGAAGATCGAAGCGCGGGGAGCGAATCGCTGCCAGCGCATCGATCGAACGAACTAACGGAATTCTCGAGCCCCCGGCGGCCGCACAATCAAGCGCAACACCGCTTTTACTTCTGCATCCGGAACTTGCACACCGTACTCGACATCTCCGAGCGCGCGTGGCAGCACGAAGCGCAGTCTTCCTTTCTTCTTCTTTTTATCGGCAAACATCGCAGTAAAGATTTCCGCGGGCGATCGGTCCACCGACAATGGAAGTTTCAGGAGCGCAAGCAGCGTCAACACTCTCAGGTGTTCTTCGGCAGAGAAACGTCCGGTGCGTAGCGCGAGCAATCCCGCCGCTCGCAAGCCGACACCGACCGCAGCTCCGTGCGAGACGCGATATCCCGATTCGCGTTCGATCGCGTGCGCAAACGTGTGCCCAAGATTCAATGTTTCACGCACACCGTGCTCATCAGGGTCGAGCGCGACAATCTCGGCTTTCACTGTAATTGCGTCTGCGATAATGCTTTCCCACGGCCAACGCCCGAACGCATGCGGCGCGAGCGTTTCGAGCCGTTCGAAAAGATCGTCACCGGAAATGATCGCATGCTTCACCATTTCCGCTAGGCCGTCGCGCAGGTTGCGTTCGGGAAGTGTCGCCAGCGCGTCGACGTCGGCGAAGACGGCAATCGGATCCGAAAAGCTTCCCGCGAGGTTTTTGCCTTCAGCGAGGTCCACACCGGTCTTCCCGCCGATTGCAGCATCGACCATTGCGAGGAGGGAGGTGGCGACATGCGCATAGGGCACGCCCCGCATATAGATGGAAGCCGCGAACCCAAACAAATCCGATGCCACGCCGCCGCCGACGCCGATCACGAGCGTTTGGCGATCCGCACCGGCTCGAAGCAGTGCGGCCAGGACGCTTTGCACGGTCGTCAGGCGTTTGCGGCGCTCCCCGAGCGCCAAACTCAGAACGGCTTCCCTACCTTTAACTCCTTGCGTCAACAGCCGTGCACGTGGGGTGACGCGCGCGTCCGCGAGCACGATAAAGCGGGCATCGCGCGCACGCACAAAACGGCGCAGCGCTGCGGCGATCGACTGTCCGACCACAATGGGATAGCCGAGCGGCGTCACAGCGTAATGCTTTGCGCCTTCATCCAGGCGGTGATTGCACCGACAATTTCGCGGTTACTCCGTCCCCGCGTGTCAACCGTCAAGTCCGCCTTACGATACTGTGGCAATCGCTGCGCATAGAGCGCTGCGATCGAACGTGGGTCGGGATCGTCTCCGGCAAGTGGCCGCACTGTATGGCTCTTTCGCAGACGCGTTTGGATCCGCTCGAGCGGCACGTTAAGAAAAATCGTGTAGGCGTTTCGCCCGAGCAGCTCGGCTGTCGGCGAGTGCGTGACGGCGCCGCCGCCGAGCGCGATTACTCCCCGGTTCTCGGTTTCGAAGAGATGGGAAATTGCTTCGAACTCACGGCCTCGAAATTCGGGTTCGCCGCGCTCGAAGATGCTTGCGATACTCCCGTGGCGCGACTCGATGATATGGTCCAGATCGTAGAAAGCCGTTT
>DASYYA010000170.1:0-4133 GCA_035934355.1 Candidatus Rubrimentiphilum sp.
ACGAGCCGGTGTACGGTTTTCCAGCGAAGTGGATCGATCCGCAAACACGAGAAAAGGCCCTAGCCGAGGGTGCTATTGTCTTCGACCCGATTTCGATTATCGGTTCGCATCTTGCGGAAATCGCGCGGACTCATGCCGGCGTTCTTTTCGGGCGGCAAGAGCTGCAAACGCTCCTCGAACACCTCAAAGCGACCATTCCGACCGTCGTCAAAGAGATTGGTACGGAATCTTTGCCGCTCGCGAACGTGCAACGCGCCTTTCTATTGTTGTTGCGGGAGCGTGCGTGGCCGCGCGATCCGGTTACCGTTCTCGAAAGCATGATCGCATGCGCTGCCACCAGCCGCGAGCCGCGCGATCTCGCCGAAGCTGCTCGCCGCGAAATCGTCCCGGCATTGCTGCGCCGCAAGGAAGTTCGCGAGCTGGAACCGATGCTGCTGGATCCGCAGCTCGAACGAGAGCTGATGCCCGCAAACGGTGCAGTCGCCGATCCCAGCGTTGCGCTCCGCGTACGCGAAGAAGCCGAAGCGTATTTACAAACCGTCGCGCCGTACCGTTCCGCGGTCATCTGCACGAGCGCCGTTCGCCCGATGCTGGCCGACTTTTTGACGCGGTCGGGGCTGCGCGCCAACGTCTACAGCTATTCGGAGGTGCCGCCCGAGGTGCGGCTCTTGCCTGCTCGCATCGTTAAGGCAGCCTAGAGCGCCAGCCCCATAGAACAGGCCCCGGACCGCCCCGGCAGAACATTCCGCGGTCGGCCATGACCTGGAATAAGTACAAGAATTACGTCAAGGCGCTCGTTGTCGCGGCAGTCGTCGCGTTCTGCTTGCTGCTGGTCATTCCGATCCAAAAGACGATTCATTTGGGGCTCGATCTGCAAGGCGGTGCGCGCCTTTTGCTCCAGCTCTATCCGACCGCTGAAGTCAGAAACATCACGCCCGACGTCCAAAACGAAACGGTCGACGTGATCGACCATCGCATCAACGGGTTGGGCGTCACCGAGCCGCAGATCAGCAAAGTCGGCGGCGATCGCATTTTAGTTGAGCTGCCGCAAGTCAAGAATCCCGAGCAAGCCGAGCAGTTGCTCGAGCAGGTCGCGGTTTTGGAATACAAGATCGTTCCGTACGCCGTCATGCAAAAAGCCGAGGCTGCGCTTGCGCTCATCGGCCCGACGCCGAGTCCGGCAAAATGTAAAACGTTAAAGACGGCGTGCGATTTTGTGAGTATCGGCGCGTACCAGGCCAGCGGTCCCGTCGTGTACTCCGGAAAAGATCTGAAAGCGGCGCAAGCCTCCTACGGTCAGAACGGCTCTCCCAATATTACTTTCCAAACAAAGAATCCGAAGAAATTCCTGGCGTTGACGACGGCCAATATGGGCAAGCAGCTCGGGATCTTTTTGGACAAACGCTACGTCTCGGCGCCGCGCATTGACGGGCCGATCTCCGACAACGGCGAGATCTATGGATCGTTTACCACCGACCAGACGATCACGTTGGCCAACGAACTGAACGCCGGCGCGCTGCCGGCCCGGATCGGGATCGTCGAGAACGAGACCATCGGGCCGACGCTCGGTAAGATCGATCTCGTCAAATCGCTCTACGCGTCGATGCTGGGACTCGGCTTAGTCTTGCTCTTTATGGTTCTGATGTACCGCTTGCCGGGATTCCTCGCCGACATTGCGCTGATGATCTACGTGCTGATGATGTTCGGGCTGCTGGCCGCCGCGCACGCGACGCTCACCTTGCCGGGAATCGCCGGTTTCGTGCTTTCGATCGGTATGGCCGTGGATGCCAACGTGCTGATCTTCGAACGCATGAAAGAAGAACTCTGGGCCGGCAAGTCCATGCGCGCCGCGGTGCGCACCGGGTTTGCGCGCGCGTTTACCGCGGTGTTCGACAGTCACTTCACCACGATCGTCGGTGCCGGCGTGCTGTTCATGCTCGGAACCGGAACGGTCAAAGGCTTCGCCTACACGCTCTTCTGGGGAACGGTATTCTCGCTGATCACCGCGGTCTTCATTACGCGCTTCTTCGTGGACTTGCTGGTGGACAACGACGTCGGCACGGCGCCAACGCTGTACGGCGTGCGCCCGCAAGACGTCGGCATCTTCGCGCGCGCGGGCGCGGCGGGCGACTAATGTTCTTTCGCCGTTTAAACTGGAACGTCGTCGGATGGTTCCGCATCGTCTCGACGATCTCGTACGCGATTATCTTTGCCGGCGTCGGCTTGATGGTCTTCCGCGCATTTACCGCGCCCGGCGGTGGGTTTCAACCGTCGCATATGCTGCGGCTGGGGCTCTCGTTTACCGGCGGCACCGCGGTCGATGTGGTCTACACGCGCCCGGTGACGCAGGAACAACTCCATGCGGCGCTCTCCTCGCTGGGTATTTCCGATGAACGCGTAACGACGGTCGGCAAACCCGCCGCGCCCAATGCTTGGACCAAGTATTCGATCGAAACGCAAACTGCTTTTGGAAACAACACGAAAGCTGTTTGGGATGCCCTTGGCAAAGCCGCACCGGTCGACCGGGCGCAATCGCAGATCACGTCCGTCGGTCCGACGCTGGGCCAAGAGTACCTGACCAAAGCGATCGAGGCGCTGATCATCGCGCTGCTGATCCAGTTCATCTACATCGCGTTTCGATTTGGCTGGAACTATATTTTCGGACTGGTGACGGTCATTGCGCTGGTCCGCGATGCGGCGATGATGATCAGCATCTACGCGTTGGCGGACCGGCGCGCCGACGACGCGTTTTTAGCCGCCGTCCTCACCGTCATCGGCTACTCGGTGATGGACACGATCGTCATCCTCGACCGAATACGCGAAAACACTCGCGTGATGGCGGGCCAAGCCTACGACAAGATCGTCAATACCTCGATTCTGCAGACGATGACGCGTTCGTTCAATACATTGGCGACGGTGGTCATTGTGCTGGTCGCGCTGCTGGCACTCGGCGGCGGATCGTTGAAGAACTTCGCGTTTGCGCTGTTGGTCGGCATTTGCTCCGGCGGTTACCATTCGATCTTTTACTCGGCGCCGCTGGTATTGGGTTTTCGCAAGCGTCAACTCGAGTCTGCGGCGCGCAAACGCGCGGCCGGGCTCACCGCCGATCGCACGCGTTCGGCGCGTGCCGTTGCCGAAAGCCGCGCGCTCGGCGCGCACGGCGGAATGGCGCGGGAAGATATTGTCGCTGCCCGCAAGGCCCGGCGCGCCAAAGCCAAAGCGGCGCGCGGCGGCACATCACCCGGACCGCGCGCGCGGTATCGCCGCAAGCGTGACGATGGCGCCGCGCCGAGTGCCACCGAAACTGCCGAACCGATCGATCCGCTCGACGCACAAGCCGCGGGTCTGGACGAAGCTGCCTACGATGCGGGACATGAAGAGATCAATTTGAATCTCAGCGAGTTCGAACCGGAGCAAACGCTGCCGCCGCATGACGCGCAGCAAGACGACAAGTAAGACGCTCCCGCCGCCGACTCCGTCCGAGGCGGCCTTTGAACGCGTCCTGGAAAGCTTTGGCAATGGGCAGTCACTGGACGTAGGTGCGAAGCGGGGGACCCCGCCGGCTTTGCCGGTGGGGGGCGGCGGAGCGCGCAGCGCGGACCGCCGGTTAAACAGCTTCGTTGATCAGATGTTCGCGCAACGCAAGAAATTTCTCGAACGCGACGATTTTGCGGGCATTGGCGCACGTGACACGTTCCCGACCAAGATCATGGGCGTTTCGTTTGAGGGACGGCAAGACGTGGTTGCGGGCTTAACGCCCGGTTCCGATCTCGAACTGCAGCGCCAGCCGAATAATCCGGCCGATGCCAACGCCATCGCAGTCTACTATGGCGCGTTACACGTTGGTTTCTTGCGCAAACAGATCGCCAAACACTTAGCGCCGCTCATCGACGGCGGCATGATCTATCGCGCGCGCATCGAGCACGTAACCGGAGGCACCGCCGGCAAGAACTTCGGCGTGAACATCCGCGTGTGGCGCGAGACACCGATACAATCCGACGCGTTCGCCGTGCAAGCCCGCACCCAAGCGGGTCGCGACGATCTCTGCAAAGCCTTGATCGGCGAAGCGCAACTGCACAAGGCGCAGCGCGAAACGCTCGGCCGCATCGACGCGGGCAAAAATACGATGGCCG
>DASYYA010000104.1:0-5860 GCA_035934355.1 Candidatus Rubrimentiphilum sp.
ATCCCGTCGCGATTCCGAACTGCGTCTACACCGATCCCGAAGTCGCGACCGTCGGCCTGTCGGAACAAGAAGCGCAAGCCCAAGGCTATGAAACGCGCATCGGAAAGTTTCCGCTCAAAGCCAGCGGCCGCGCGCGCACGATGAACGAAACCGATGGGCTGATCAAATTGGTCGGCGACGCGAAGACCGATATGCTGCTCGGCATGCACATCGTGGCACCGCAGGCGGAGTCGTTAATCGGCGAAGGCATCATTGCGCTGGAAATGGGCGCAACGCTGCAAGATATCGGGCTCTCGATACACCCGCATCCGACGCTCACCGAAGAGATTATGGAAGCCGCCGAAGCGGCTCATGGCAAAGCGATCCACATCGTGAACCCCAAGCCGAAAACACCGCAACCCGTCGCGGCCGGCACGAAGTCATAAGGTCTATGCCCCCTCGGGTTATCGATCTCGGCGTGCGCCCGTACCGGGACGTCTGGCAATTGCAACACGAGCTGCATCAGCGCGTGCAAGCCGGTGACGAACCCGAAACATGGATTTTTGTCGAGCATTCGCCGGTTATTACATTGGGGCGCAATGCGAAGCGTTCAAACGTTCTGATGAGCGATGCCGTGCTGCGCGATTGTGGGATCGATCTCGTGGAGATCGAACGCGGCGGCGACGTCACCTTCCACGGCCCCGGACAGTTGGTTGTCTATCCGATTCGCCGCCTCGAACGCTTTCGTGAAGTCGTGCCGCTGGTTCGCGAACTCGAACACGGTGTTATTCGCGCGTGCGCGCAATTCGGCGTGCACGCCGAACGTTATGACGACCATGCCGGCGTTTGGGTTGGCCGCAGTCAGCTGTGTGCGATCGGTTTAGCGATCCGGAAGATGACCTCCATGCACGGCATCGCGCTCAACGTGTGTAACGATCTGAATTACGATCGCTACATTAATCCGTGCGGATTGCGCGATCGCGGGCTCACCAGTCTATCGCGCGAAGCCGGCCGGCATGTTTCGATTGACGATGCGAAAGCGGCGGTCGCCGATGCATTCTCCCTTCTGACGTATGCTTAAGATCGATCTCATCGAATCGCCGAGGCCGCGCAAACCGGAATGGTTGAAAGTTCGCTTGCCGCGCGGCGACGATTACGAGCGCGTCAAAGGTGAAGTCACGGCGTTGCGTCTGCATACGGTCTGCCAAGAAGCACTCTGTCCGAATTTGGGCGAGTGTTGGGGCGCCGGCACGGCGACAATCATGATTTTGGGTGACACATGCACGCGCGGCTGCCGTTTTTGTAACGTGCGTACGGGCAACCCCAAAGGCGAGGTCGATTGGCTCGAACCCGTGCGTGTCGCCGATGCCGTGCGCGATCTCGGCTGGAAGTATTTGGTGCTGACCGCAGTTGACCGCGACGACCTCGCCGACGGCGGCGCATTGATCTTCGCCAACACGGTGCGCGAGATTCACGCTCGCGTACCCGGAGCGCGCGTCGAGATTTTGAGCGGAGATTATCGCGGTGATTTGCGTGCGCTCGATATTGTGATGGACGCCAAGCCCGACGTGTTCGCGCACAACCTCGAAACAGTCCGGCGGCTCTCGCCGCGCGTCCGCGACAAGCGGGCCGCCTACGATCAATCCCTAAAAATCCTGAAGCATGCCAAGGCACGCGCGCCCGAACGATTCACTAAGACGTCGCTAATGCTCGGATTGGGCGAAACCGACGCCGAAATCGAGCAGGCGATGGTAGACGCTCGCGCGGTGGGCGTAGATATCTTTACGATGGGTCAATATCTGCAGCCAACCAAAAAACATCTGGCCGTCGAAACCTTCATCCACCCGCAGCGGTTCGCGCAATTAGGTGAACTTGCCAAATCGAAAGGGTTTCATCAGGTCGTGTCCAGCCCATTGTCTCGCAGTTCGTATCACGCTGAACAGGCGTTTGCATAAACCCTAAACCGTGACGCCGTTTTTCCTGCGCCGCCCAATTCTCGCGGCGGTCTGCTCGCTTATTGTCGTGATTGCCGGATTGATCGTCATTCCGACGCTACCGATCGCACAATATCCGCAGATCGCACCCCCGGTAGTAACCGTGAACGCGTATTACACGGGCGCCAACGCGCAGGCCGTAGAGTCGGCCGTCACCACGCCACTCGAACAAGCCATCAACGGCGTTGCCGGTCTGCGTTACATCACTTCGACGAGCTCCGATAACGGAAGCAGTTCGATCACGTGTACTTTTAACTTAGGAACCAATCTCGACATTGCCGGAACCGACGTGCAAAACGCCGTGCAATCGGCGCTCGGGCGTCTGCCGAACGAAGTCAAGCAGACCGGCGTGACCGTGCAAAAGAATTCCGGCAGTTTTGCAATGGCAATCGCCCTTACGTCCAACAACGCACAATACGGCCAGTTGTTTCTGAGCAACTACGCGGAGCTCGACGTCGTAAACTCACTGAAACGCGTGCCGGGCGTCAGCGACGTGCTGATCTTTGGACAGCGGCGTTATGCGATGCGGGTGTGGGTGAATCCCATCGCGTTGCAAGGGCGCGGCCTGGCCATCTCAGACGTTATCTCCGCATTGCAGGAGCAAAACGTGGAAGTGGCCGCCGGCAGTATCGGAGGCGCCCCGGAAGCTCCAAATCAACCGTTCACGCTCACGGTCCGAGCCGAAGGGCGCCTGAGCAACCCTAATCAGTTCCGCAACATCATCGTGCGCGCCGAACCCGGAGGCGGCTACACGCGCCTCGGCGATGTCGCTCGCATCGAGCTGGGCGCCGAGGACTATTCCGCGGTGCTCGCGTTCGACGGCAGTCAGAATACCGTCGGACTGGGCGTGCTAAACCTTCCCACGGCTAATGCGCTGCAAGTGTCGCGCGGCATACGCGCCCAACTCGACCAGCTGCAAAAAACATTCCCGCCAGGTGTGAGCTGGCAGATGGCGTTTGACAGTAGCGAGTTCGTCAACGAGTCAATTCGCGAGGTGATCCTCACGCTGCTGCTCTCGATCGTGCTGGTAATCGCCGTCATTTATCTGTTTTTGCAAGATCCGCGATCGACGGTGATTCCGGCGGTGACGCTCCCCATCTCGCTGATCGGCACGTTCTTCATCATGAAGATCTTCGGCTTTACGATCAACACGATTACGCTATTTGGTCTAACGCTGGCGACCGGATTGGTCGTCGACGACGCCATCGTCGTCATCGAAAATATCGCGCGGTTTGTCCAAGAGAAAGGTATGAGCGGAATTGTCGCCGCGGCCGCCGCGATGCGCGAGGTGCAAGGCGCGGTGGTTGCGTCTTCATTGGTGCTGCTGGCCGTCTTTGTGCCGGTGGCATTCTTTCCCGGAACCACGGGTCAACTCTACCGGCAATTCGCGCTCACGATTGCGGCATCGATCTCGATCTCACTCTTTGCGTCGTTGACACTCACGCCCGTGATGTCGGCGTTCATGCTGCGCACCGACTACCATTCGCATTTTCCGATCTTCGTGATCTTCAACCGCGGGCTCGCTGCATTCCGCGCCTGGTATCGCACGACGCTGCCGAAACTCTTCAAGGCGCGCTATGCCGTCGCAGCCGTTTTGGTCGGCGCGCTGTTTGCAACGTTCTTCCTCTTCCGCAGCGCACCGACGGCGTTCATTCCCGACGAGGATCAAGGCTTTTTCATCGTCACCATCCAGGCGCCCGAAGGAACGTCGTTATCACATGAACTCAGCGTCGCCCACCGGGTCGAAAAAATATTGTCGCAGCAGCCGGAGATCACGCACGTCTTCGACGTTTCCGGTTTCAGTTTCACCGGCAGCGGACCCAACCGCGGCATTATGTTTGCACGGCTGGCGCCGTGGTCGCAACGCCGCGGATCGCAGCATTCGCTACCCGCGATCCTGCAGCGCGTCCAGATGCAATTCTTTGGTATTCCCGACGCGCAAGTTTTTGCGTTCAACCTGCCCGCGATTCAGGGCGTCGGTAACTTTGGCGGCTTCCAATATGAACTAGAGGATCGCGGCAACGTCGGCCTGCCGTTGTTAATGCGCACGGCGTTCGGCTACATGGGCTTGGGAAACCGGGATCCAAACCTGCAAAACGTTTTCACCACCTTCCGCATCAACTCGCCGCAGATGCAAGTGCATATAGACCGCAATAAGGCCAAGGCGATCGGCGTTTCTCTCAGCGATATATTTAGTACGATGCAGACGGATCTCGGATCGTTCTACGTTAATGACTTCGATTATCTCAACCGATCCTACCGCGTCTATGTCCAAGCCGAAGCGCCGTTTCGCAGCAGTTTGAATTCGTTGCAATATCTCTACGTGCGTTCCAAGGATGGCGGCATGGTGCCGCTGAGCGGCCTGGCATCAGCGAAGATCGGATTGGCGGCGCCGATTATCACCCATTACAATTTGTACCGCTCCATCGAGATTAACGGCGGCCCTGCACCGGGCAAAGGTTCGGGCCAAGCGATCGCTGCGATGGAACGGCTCGCATCGCAAATCGATCCGCCGGGCGTGAGTTACGAATGGTCGGGGCTATCGCTCGATGAGATCGAGGGCGGCGTGCTTTCGGCTCTAATCTTTGGTGTCGGCATCGTCTTCGTCTTCTTGGTTCTGAGCGCGCAATACGAGAGTTTCATCGATCCGCTCATCGTCTTGCTCGCGGTGCCGGTGGCAATTCTCGGCGCGCTCATCTTCTTGGATATCCGCCACATTGCAAGCGACGCGTATGCACAAGTCGGTTTCGTTATGCTCATCGGCCTTGCGAGCAAGAGCGCCATTCTGATCGTTGAGTTTGCCAATCAACAGATGGCGCAAGGCGCCGACGTGCTTACCGCCGCATCCCGCGCCGCTCAGACACGGCTGCGCCCGATCCTGATGACGTCGATTGCATTCATCATCGCCGTTACACCGCTCGTGTTCGCCGGCGGGGCCGGGAGCGCGGCGCGGCACTCGTTAGGCACAGTCGTTTTCGGCGGCATGATCGTTTCAACGATTCTCAACCTGGCGATTACACCGGTCTTGTATGTCATCGTCAAATCGTGGGAAATCCGCCGCCGCCGGCGCACGACCGCGCTTCCGGCGCTCGACTTGCACGAGCCCGAACCCGTTTCTTAACGAGAGGCTCCTTAGCTCGCCAGGGTTTTCAAGCCGCCGGGCGGTAGCCTTTCCGGGGTTTTAGACTATTATTTTTAATAGCCCAGAGTTGGAGATCGCCTAATGGCTCGTTCGTCTCTTTGCCTCTGCGCGGCTTTTGTGTGCGCAGTTTTGATTGTAACGGCGCAAGCATTGGCCGACGTCACCGGTCCCTTAGGAGCGGTGGTTGGGGGCGCCAACACTGCGATTAAGAATGCGCAGAACGCGCAGCGCATTGCGCAAGTTCCGCCCGTAAGGCAGCAACCCGTCGGTGGAACCGCGCAAACCGGATTGCCGACCGGATTTACCTATACCTTTGATTTTTCGGTTGCGCATCCGTACGGCAACATCGGCAGCTTTGGCAACAAGTGGTTACAAGGCGGCCTCGATGCTACCGCCGCATGGGGTTTTAGCCCGAAGATGCGCGTGGCGGCGGATTATTACGAGCTGCAACACTATCCGGTAGGGTTTAATAGCGGCCAGGTGCCGCTGTTTTTGCCCAACGGTTTTCCTCCGACTCCGGGCGTCAACCCGAGTTGCGTAGATTTGAGCGGCACATCATCGAGCACGTGCGCCGGAATCAATCCGCCCATCGACGTGACCACCAAGGACAAATTCTTCCTGGGCCTTTGGGAGAATCTGATCGATGTCGGCAAGTTTCGAGGCCATGAGGTCCCGATCGTCATTACGCCGACCTACGTTTCTCGCTGGTCGCAAGTCGATGCATCCAACGGCAATGGCGACGTGG
>DASYYA010000105.1:0-1947 GCA_035934355.1 Candidatus Rubrimentiphilum sp.
ATGTAGCCGAGTTCGTCGATTAAGAGCAAATCGATTCGATCCAATTTTTTGTACTGGCGCTCCAAGGTGCCGTTTCGTTTTGCATCGATGAGTTTCATCAACAGCGCTGCCGCCGTCGTGAAGAGGACGCGACGCCCATGGGTGCAGGCCGCGAACCCCAGGGCGTTAAGCAGATGCGTTTTCCCGACACCGGGTGGTCCGCTGAAAATCAGATTGCGATGCGTGTCGACGAACGCGGCGTCGAAGTGTTCCAGGAGTTTGGCTTTTGGTAAGGCCGGTTGCAGGGTAAAGTCGAAGGCCTCGATCGTCTTGATGGTCGGAAAGTGTGCTGCGGCGATTTTTGCACGTACCCCGTTTTCCTGGCGCTTCGATACTTCCAGAGCGATGAGGTTTTCCAGATAGGTGGCGGGGTCAGCATGCTCCGCGAGCAGTCGACGATAATTTGCTAAGATCGCCGGAAGGTGAAGACTGCGGAGATGCATCTCAAGTAAGGGCACGTTGCTCATACCATAGCCTCCGCAAGCCGGGTCGTCGTGTATGCGCTCAAGTCGCTTGTCGGAATAACGATCCGAGCCAAGACCGGGAGTTGCCGTAGATCGCTTGCCATTTTCGCGGTGCTGCAACGCTGTTGCAACAGGAGCGCGATCGCTGCCGGATCATCGGTTCCGCGAGCGAGCGCGTGTGTCACCGTTTGTGCCAATTGTTCTGCCGGGACATCGGCGAGCAAGGCCAATACTGCGGTCCAGCGTTTGGTCGCGCTACCTTCATCCGTTTGCCGATAGCGCGCAAAGAGTTCGTGCAAGACCGCTGGAATGCGACCATCGCTCAAGACCAGCGCGGTCTCTGCCGCTCGATGTTTGTGGGCCAAGAGATCCAGATAGTGTCGTGGGTCCAAAAACCGCTCGTTACGGCCAAAACCGCGCCGATGCTCGGCGACGACCTCCGTTCCCACGATGATCCGCAAGCGGTCTTCGTACACCTCAATGACCGCGTGGCGATGAGCGTAACGCGCCGGAACGGAGTACCAATTATGTTCGAAGGTGACTTCGGAAAACTTATTCACCCGCCCGTAGTCCGTGATGCACGCTCGTGGGAGAGTCGGTGGCAGTGCCCGCAGCGTTGTCGCCTCACGCGCGAACCGTGCGGCGATCGACTCCTGATGCGCGCTGTTTATCCGCACCATATCCGATTCGCAGAATGCGAGGAGCCCCGCGTTTAGCTCCTCGAGATTGGCAAATGACGGGATCGGCCGAAAGAAGTTGTCCTCAATGTAGCCGTTGATACCCTCGACGCCACCTTTCTCGTTGCCTTTGGCCGGAGCTGCGAAAGTCACTTCGAGCGTCAGCGCGCCGAGAAAGGCCGCAAACTCATCGTTTTCTTTGCGGTGGCGACCGCGCAAGATTTTTTTAACCGCAGTAGAGGCGTTGTCAAATAATGCGCAACGCGTCAAACCGCCAAATGCCGAAAATCCGGCCAACAACCCGGCGAAAAGCGACGGACGATCGCAACGTATCGAAGCTCGCGCAAAAAAACGACCGCTATACGAGAGTCGAATGACGAAGAGCTGCACCGTGATGATCACGCCGGCAAGACTCACTTTCACGGGCGTGAAATCGAATTGCGCCTGATCCCCGGGCGCGTACGTCGCTCGCACGAAGGCTTCCTTCGGCACAAGCATCGAGCGGCGCGCGGCAACAAATTTGCGAAGCGTACTTTCATAAACACGCAACTCTGGATCGACGTTCTGCCGCAAATAACTGCCAACGCGTACGGCCGTAATTTTCGGCGTCGAACGAATCAACTCATCAACGTGCGTAACATACCGATCGAGCAGCTTTGCGCGCGGCCGCGGCTTGCGCTGCGGCGGATTATCTCCTCGCAAGTATTTGCGCAACGTGTTCGGCGCGATCTCCAACTCGCGCGCCACCGTCTTGATGTGCTCGCCGT
>DASYYA010000119.1:0-2048 GCA_035934355.1 Candidatus Rubrimentiphilum sp.
GTGCAGCTGCAAGGAGACGGCGAGGGAGCATAGCCGGAGAGCTAAGTGACTGAGCCGGCGACGCCGCAGATGCCGTGACGCGCTGCGAACCCTGCGGGCAACGAGCAGTTTTTCGCAGATCTTCGTCGCTGCGTCGCTTACATAGCGCTCTGGCTATGCGCGCTCCTCGCTTCTCAATCTGCGGAAAAACTGCTCGTTGCGGCCGGTACATCAACTCTTTCGCTGGCCTGCTGCGCGTATTTGGTTGCAATCTCGGCAAGCAACAAGCGAAGGCGCGCGCGCACGTCCCCCGGTTCCACAATCTCGGCTTGCGCGCCCCAACTTAAGACCCAGCGAATCAATTCGTCGACGTCGGCGACGCTGTAGGTGATTTCGACGGAACCGTCGGGGAGCTGATCGATGGCACGGTCGGCGACCACGCGTGCAGCGATGGCCGCCTTGGCGACGCGCGATGCAAAGCGAACGCGGACTTCGCGGGTCGCTTCACTGTAAAGCACGCCGCTGATCGAGCTCGCTCCAAAATCTTCGACATTAAAGTCGGGCGGCTTAATAAACGTGCGCGTGGTGACTTGGAGCTTGCTGATGTTATCCACAGCAAAGACGCGTTTGTCGCGCCGGTCCTGGTCGTAGGCCACGCAATAGACGCGACCCGAGCTCACGATGAAGCCGTAGGGGTCGGCCAGACGCTTGGAGCGCGCGCCTTCCTTATCTTGGTAGGTGAAGCTCACACTGCGCGAACTACGCTCGGCCGACGAGAGCAGCCCGAAGATGCGTTCGCCTTCGGCGTCGAGGCGAATCTCGCTCAAGCGAAACGATACGGACGGCGGTTTTTGCAGACGCTCCTGGACACTGTGGCCCGTGGAGCCGACAACTTTGGCAGTCACCTCATCGACGCGCGCCTTGATGCTACCGCCGAGCGTCGCGCCGATGGCGCGCAGGGCCACCAAGCCGAAGAGCTCGTTGCCGCTGAGCTCGAGGCGTTTGAGACTATAGCCGCCGGCAAACTTATAGATGTTGGCCGAACGATCGAAGAACCACGGAAAGCCCGCTTCGGAGAGCACCGCGAGGTAACGGCGCAAGCTGCGCGTGCTTGGACGGCGCTCGCCCTCGGCAATCTTGTCTTTCAGATCGTCGAACGAGTAGCGCCCCTCGTCGATCGCATTGAGCAACCGAACGAGCAGAACGATCTTCGGTTCGCTCGTTCGCTCCACGAAATTATTGTGCCATCTTTTTGGCGCAGTGTCAGCGTCAGCGTCCGGTCGGTTCGGCCAGCGGCATCGGACTCGGCGATGGTTGCGCTTTGGGGAAGCAGCCGTCGGGCGCGCTTATCGGCGGTGTTTGGGTTAACGGCGGAGTCGCCGTCACACCGACCTCAAGTGGATAATTCGAACCACCGTCGGTCATCGTTTGCACCACCAAATGCGAAACGCCGGGCGCGATGGTAAGCGGCGGACCGATTGCGTAGCGCTGCGGCACGCGCGCGCACCCGGCACTCAGCGGCGGCAGCTGGCCGTCGAGCACAAAGGCGCTGCGTACGGGTCCGCCCATGGGTTGTTCGTACAGATATGCGGTGGCGGGTTGCGCCGTCGGATTTTGCAATGTGAAGTCCACCGTGCGCCAGATCCCGTACTCGCCGTAATCGTGGCCATCGGGAGGCGAGATCACGGGCGGGCTTTGCAGACCGTAACTCAGCGAGACATCATCACCGCCCACGCGATAGGTCAACGCGTCCTGACCGTAGCCGGCGATGTTAAAGATGCCCGTGCGATGGTGGCCGTCGTCGGGAAGTTGCGGGCCCGACAACAGTTGCGGCAGCGCCGTATCCGGTGTGCCCGGCGGCACCGAAAGAACGGTGACGTTCAGCGGGCCGCCCGAGAGCACGTGAATGTCGATCGATCCGGCAGCCCCGTCTAACCGTTGCAGCGGGAATGTTTCGACGACATATGGCGTGCCGGCCGGAATATTCAGAATGACGCCGTTGTTGGTGGGCTTTTGCGTCAGAAATTCGCGGGTGACGGCATGTCCGACGGTCATCACGTCGATGTTTG
>DASYYA010000136.1:0-2370 GCA_035934355.1 Candidatus Rubrimentiphilum sp.
AGATGCGCGCAGCGCGATCGTCGAGTCGCTCCAAGCGATGGGTGTCGGCGTTGCGAGCTCGCATCATGAACACAGTCCGGGACAACACGAAATCGATTTTCCGCACACCGATCCGCTCACGGCTGCCGATGCGCTGCTCACGCTGCGTTCGATCGCAAAACATATCGCGGCGGCGCGCGGCTTAGAAGCGACATTTATGCCCAAGCCGCTCGAGGATCGCGCCGGAAGCGGATTGCACGTCAATTTCCGTTTGGCGGCTTCCGCCACGCAATCCGACGGTGCTCCCGCACCGGACGATACGCTGCTCTATATGATTGGTGGGCTGCTGGCACACGCGGCCGCGTTAACCGCCGTCTGCAACTCAACAGTCAATTCATATAAACGTTTGGTCGCGGCTTGGGACGCGCCGATCTACACCGTATGGTCGGAACGCAGCGCCAACGCGCTCGTGCGCGTCCCGCCGCACGAGCAGCCACCCCAGATCGAGATGCGCAGCCCCGACCCCGCCGGCAATCCGTATCTTTCACTTGCGGTGCTTCTGGGCGCGCTCGCCGACGGCGTCGCGCAGCAGCGGCTTCCCGGTGACCCGCTCGTCGGTTCGACCTACGATCTTTCGGAACGCGATCGCCGCGAACGCGGCATCGGCACATTGCCCAAATCATTGCGCCAAGCGCTGGCCGATCTGGATAACGATCCGGTGATCCGAGCCGCCTTAGGCGACCACATTTATCATGCGTATCGCGATGCGAAACTTGCAGAATACGAACGCTATCGCCGCGCCGTGCATCCGTGGGAGCATCGCGCTTACCTGCGCTTGTATTAATCTGTGTCATACAGCTCGCCTTAAAAGTGTCCACGCTAACGCAACGTCATCGCGAGTTGTTTGCAGATTGCCGATCGCCAGTCGCAGCGCATAGCGATCGCGCAATTTTGTGTGTGAGAGAAAAACTTCGCCGGTCGCGTTCACAGCGTCGAGAATGCGCGTGTTGAGCTGCTCGAGCGCGGCCTCATCCTTGCCTTTGGGCGCATAACGAAAACAGACAACCGAGAACGGATGCGGGGCCAGTATCTCCCAATCCGGCTCCGCCTCGACCCATGAAGCGAACTCTTGCGCGAGCGCGATGTGGCGGCGCAAATGCGCGCGTAATCCTTCGGCCCCGAAATAACGCAACACGAACCACAATTTCAGTGCGCGAAACCGGCGTCCGAGTTGTAATCCGTAATCCATATAGTTGCGTACCGATGTTTCGGTGGTGCGCAAGATCTCGGGCACCAGAGTGAAGGCACGGCGCAGCATTCCTGGATCGCGAACGTATAACGCGGAGCAATCCATCGGAACAAAGAGCCACTTGTGCGGGTTGACCACGATCGAGTCTGCATGCTCTGCGCCGGCGAGAATCGAGCGAAACTCCGGCATGATTGCGGCAACGCCCGCATAGGCTGCGTCAACGTGAAGCCAAATGCCGCGCTCGCGCGCGATCGACGCAATGGCTTCAAGCGGATCGCATGACGTTGTCGACGTGGTTCCGACGGTTGCGACGATCGCCATCGGCTTCATCCCGGCGCCGCAATCCGCGTTGATCTGTTGTGCCAGCGCGTCGGGGCGCATTTTGAATTCGGGATCCGTCGCGATCCGCACCACGTTTTCACGGCCGATGCCAAGCGCGAGGCACGCCTTTTCAACATGCGAATGCGTCTCGTCGGTAATATAGACGCGCAGCCGCGGCAGCGCTCTTCCCGTCATGCCGTATTGATGAATCTCCAGGCAAAGCGATTCTCGCGCGGCGGCCAACGCGGTAAAGCCGCCGATCGAGGCCGTGTCATAGATAATTCCGGTAAAAGTATCGGGCAAGCCCATGAGTCGCGCTAGCCACGCAAGCGTCACTTCCTCCAGTTCGGTCGCGGCCGGCGATGTGCGCCATAGCATTGCCTTGACATCTAAAGCCGCGGCGAGCGCCTCGGCGACGATCCCAATCGGCGCTGCGCTGGTGGCGAAATACGCGAAGAAACGCGGGCTATTCCAGTGCGTGATTCCGGGCAAAACGATCCGCTCGAAGTCGGCCATCAGCTCTTCAAAACGTTGGGCTTCCACGGGCGCTTCAGTAGGAAGTTGCGCGGTAATCTCGCCCGGCAGGACTTGAGCCAGCACGGGATAGCTGCGAACCTCGGCGAGGTAGCGATCGATCCACGCGCCGGCTGCGGCAAATTCAGAAGCGAACTCACTCACAAAGGCGTATATAGGAGATCGTGAGATACCGAACCTACCCCCAAAGCGACGTTACCGTCAGCGAGATCGGATTTGGCTTATGGACCACCGGCACGACCTGGTGGGGTGAAAAAAGTGATGCAGATGCGATTGCGCTGCTGCAG
>DASYYA010000164.1:0-9424 GCA_035934355.1 Candidatus Rubrimentiphilum sp.
GCCAGGCGATGACGGCGATCAATGTGATTGGCACCGAAGGGTTGATGGAGGCCGCGCGTGTTGCCGGCGTTGAACGCGTCGTTCTTACGTCCACGTCGGGAATTTTGCATTCGGCGCGTTCGGCCTATCATCGTTCCAAAGCCGAACAAGAACGCGCGGCGCTGGCGGGGCGTGTTCCCGTTGTTTTGCTGTTACCGACAGCTCCGGTCGGACCGGGTGATTGGAAGCCGACGCCGACCGGTAAGCTCATTCTCGACTTCACGTGCGGGCGGATTTTCGTGCGTCCGCCGGCCGGGGGCCTCAATTTAGTGCCGGTGGAAGATGTGGCACGCGCGCATGTGACTGCGCTGCATCGTGGAGAACCCGGCGAGCGCTACATTCTTGGCGGCGAAAACCTGAGCTTCGAGCGCGTTTGGGAGTTGCTGGCAAAGGCGTGCAACAAGTCGATGCCCACAATGCGCATTCCGTATAGTTTACTCTTAACGGCGGCGTGGATCGACGAAATTCGGTGTCGCGTCTTTGGCAGCACTCCACTGATCCCACTCGAAGGCGTGCGTTTATCCCAAGAGCTGATGTTTGCGGTAAGTTCGAGGGCAGCGAACGATCTCGATTTTCATCCGGGACCTGTGGGGGATGCGCTGACACGCGCCGTGCAATGGTATCGCGACCGTAAGTACTGTGGCTGAACCTCTGACGATCGTCGCGGCGACGCCGTTTGAAGCGCGCGCCGTAAAGAAGGCGGTCGGGAATCGCGCGGAGATCATCACCGCGGGCGTTGCTTTGAAACATTTGCGGCGCCGCTTTGATGGAGCCGTGATCAGCTGCGGATTGGCCGGCGGCTTACGGGCGGAAGTTCCAACCGGAACGGTGCTGGTGCCGCGCTCGATCCGCAGACCGGACGGCTCGGTATTTGCGTGCGATCCCGATCTCTTCGGCATGTTGTGGCTTGGCGCGAAACGGTTAGGCGTGGAACCAATCGATGCGCCATTACTAACGCATACTGAGATCGTTCGCGGCGACAACCGCGCGGAATGGGCGCGTCAGGGTTATGCCGGCGCGGATATGGAAAGCGGCCTGCTGATCGCGCCGCGAATAGCGTGTGTGCGCGTGGTGCTCGATACGCCCGAAAGCGAGCTGTCCGCAGCATGGGAAGATCCGTCACGTGCGCTGCTCAGTTGGCGCGCGTGGCTGGATCTGCCGTTCTTTTTACGCGAAGCGCCGCGTTGCGCGGCGCTTGCAGCCAACGTTGTTGCGAGTGCGTTAGTCGCCTAAGGACCTAAAGCGCGCGCCAGACGATCGTTCCGCTGGCGTCTTTAAAGTAGGCGCCCTCGGTGTTGTCGCTATAGAGTCCGAAGAAGCCGCGTTCGTTCTTGCTGCCGTCAAAGATCTGAAACTGCGGCGTTCCTCCGCTGGACAGACCGGCCCACAGACGCCGCGTGCCTTTGGAGTCTCCTACGGAGAGGCCGGACGGGCCGAGCGTGTCGGTATTGGTTCCCATGGCATTGCCGAGGCCGACGAACGGCACGTTGGTGCTGCTTTCCATCCCGATTTGCAGCCGCCGGTTACCGGCATTGTCACCGAACCACATTTGCGGATAGACGCCGTTCACGAATCCGATAATCATACGCGTGTACTTCGCATCGTCGAAATCCGCATATGCCTGATTGCTTTTTGAATCCAGATACGTCACGAAACGATTGCGCCCGGCGCCATCCTTTAAAGAAATGCTGGGCCGGTTCGTCTTGTCGAAGGCGGCCGAAATACGCTCGTGACCACGACTATCGAGCACGTGCAGTCCGGCCGCATCGAGCTTCACGCGCGCGCCACCCGACGCATCCACGATCGTGAGCTGCCGCGTAGTAATTGCGCCCGAGCCGATCGCGGCCGCGCCCACTGCGGTGAGGCCGATCAGCGCCAGCGTTGTCGCGGCGCAAATGCGGCGCAGCGTACGCGCCTCACGTTCAAGCTGCTCGAAACGAGTGGAAATGTCCATCATTTGTTCTCCTATGGTGCGCTCCACGTCGTGGTGCCCGACGCATTCTTGAGAAATGCGCCAAAGTTTGAATCCGAGTACTCACCCATGAATCCGCGATCGCTGTGGCTGCCGTCAAAAAACTTAATCAGCGGCTGGTCGCTGGTGGTCACGCCGACCGCAACGCGTTCCGTGCCGGAAACGTCATAAAATGACATCGATGATGCATCCACCCAAAACCGATCGTTGGCTTTGCCGTCGGTGAATCTCAGGTTCGCATTGTTGTTGGGACTAATGTATCCGCGAAACCGTCGTACGCCGGCCGCATCGGCGAGGCTGAATTCGGGTTCGCCGAGCGCATTCAACCCCGCAGCGACGCGTTGGCGCCCGCTGGTGTCGAAAATGTGCAATCCCTGCGCATCGAGCTTCACGCGCGCGTGTCCCGAAGCATCAACGACGGTGATCGACTTGCTTGTGATCGCTCCCGAGACTGCAGCTGCGCCAATTGCGGTTACGCCGACGAGCGCGACGGTTGTGAGCACGCAAATCTGACGCAGCCTGCGCGCTTGGCGTTCGAGGCGGTCGACCCGAGTTGCGAGATCCAATGAAATACCAAAATCCGGCATGGTGTAAGCCTCCTGAAGCCCATGCCGTTTGGGATCGAGTGCGAGAACTCCTAGATGGGCTCTAGGCTGTCTCCGTTTGCAGCGTAGATCGCCTGTGACGATCGCAGCACACAAGCTCGATGAGCTCGGATCCGATCAGTTCGCCGCTACAACCGCAAATCCACAGCCAACGCCGCACATAGCGATCGTCGAGCGTGCCATATTCGACGGTTGTGGCGGGCCGCCCAAGTCGCGAAGTCGCGCCGGCGGAGGTGGCGATGATCATCGTCACTCTTATACCCGCCTGGCCGCTTATCGCAGCAGCTCGGAAACCTCTTTGGCGGGCAGCGGCGAGTGGAAGTAGACTCCTTGACCCGACGAGCATCCGATTTCGAGAAGGGCCTTGGCTTGCGCCGCGTTCTCGATGCCTTCGGCCGTCACGCGCAACGCGCAGGCCTCGCCCAGCTGCACCAAAAGGCGGACGATCTGCTCGCCTTTCGGCTCTTGGAGCGCGGCGATAAAGCTTTGGTCGATTTTAAAAGCGTCGATGGGAAGCGATGTAATGTATTGCAATGACGAATAGCCGGTACCAAAATCGTCCAGGCAAAGGTTCAAGCCAATCGCTTTGAGCCGCTCCAAAATACCCTCGGCGCGATGCTCGCTTTGAAGGATCGAAGTTTCCGTGATCTCCAGCGACAGCATTTTGGGATCGATGCGGTAAGTACGCACCAATTGTTTCAAGAACTCGGGAAGGTTCGGCTGCAGCACTTCCTGCACCGATACATTGACGTTCAGTCCCAAGTTCGGATGACCGCTCTTCTGCCAGCGGGCTAAGTCGTGGCACGCGGTATCGAGCACAAAACGTCCGACCGGCTCCATAAGTCCCATCTCTTCGGCAAGCGGAAGAAATGCTGCCGGCACGAGATAGCCTTGCTCGGGGTGATTCCAACGGAGTAACGCTTCCACGGCTTCGATCGAACCGTCGGCCAGTGTCACGATCGGCTGGTACATGACAACCAGTTGCCGCTGCTCGATCGCGGCGCGCAAATCCAAACGAAGCGAGAGGCGTTGCAACGCTTCTTCATGCATCGTGGGAGTAAAGACGGCGTCGCGATCGCGGCCTTGATGCTTCGCTCGGTACATTGCCGTTTCGGCGTCGCGCAACACTTCGGCGATCGACGTGTACCCTTGATCGGCCGAGACGATCCCGATGCTGGCTGCCATCGTCAGCGTGCGTCCGGCAATTTCGAACGGCCGGCGCAGCGTTTCGTGAATCGTATCCAGGACACTGCGTATCGCTTGAGTGCTAGTCCCGGGAATCAGAATCGCAAACTCGTCGCCGGCCATGCGCGCAACCATCGAGCGCTCGTCCACGACCATCCGTAAGCGCTGCGACGTTTCTTTCAGCACGTCATCGCCCGCAAGATGCCCTAGCGTATCGTTGATCGATTTGAATTCATCCAGATCGAGGTAGAGAACCGTATGCGCTTCACCTTCGCCGCGGTGCACCGCCTCGAGCGAGCGTGCCAGCTGCAGTGAAAAGACTGTTCTATTGGGCAACGCCGTTAACGAATCGTGGGTTGCTTCGTACTGGAGACGGCTTTGCGAGCGCGCATTAACTAGGGCCAGTCCCATGAGGTTCACAAACACTTGCATTGCGCGCAACGTTTGAACTGTCGGAATTTCTCCGTTTAGCGGACCGTCGGGCGACATATATCCAACCATGATGCCGTCGCGGTCGTGGAGCGTCAAAACCAGCGCATCACGCTCTTGCCATTGATTGGGATAGCTCCGTTTGCCTTGATTTGGATTAAATCCGGTGTAGATCGAACGCTCCCATTCCGCGTCGCGTTCCGCCGGAAAAAAATAACAATCGTCAAAAAATCGCACCGCGTGCTCGAGCATTGCCGCAAACGCTTCACGATCGACGTTTTCATACAGACGCTCATTAACGATCTCTTCGGGGAAGCCGAGCATGATGCGGCGCCGCAGATCGCCGTTTGGCTCCTCAGCTGCGACCATCGTAACGAATCGCCATCCGAAAAGCTCTTGAACTCCGCGCGCAAGCGAATTTAAGGCCGCGTCGAGGGTAGGAGCCTCTAAGACGTCGCGCGTTATTTCAAAAAGCCGTTCGAGCTCACTAACAGAACCCGGACGGTTTGAAACCGTACCCGCAGGTTGCATTGGCCGCTTACTTCAAGTGTGGGCGGCCTTGGTCCCTACCCGGTCACGTCGCGAAAGACCAAAGCAAGCGCGGCGATCACCAAAGCGACGGCCACAATGCGCAACAACAAATCGGATCGGAGTTTCAGCGAAAGTCGAGCACCCAAAGGGCCGCCCAGGAGACCGCCGGCGGCTAGCGGGATCGCATCCGCCCATCGAATGTCGTGCTGAAAAATGTGCGCGATCACACCGACCGGCGATGTAAGGACGATTCCAAAGTGCGACGTGGCACTGATTGCGTGAGCCGGCAGATCGGAAAAATAGAGGAGCGAAGGCACAAGAATAACGCCGCCGCCGACGCCAAAGAGGCTCGATATAAATCCGATGGCAAAGCCTGTCCCCAGCGCGATCGGCCATTTCATTCCCCGAAGGCCGGGCACCTCGAATGCGGTCTGCCGGCCGGACGCGCGTTTCGAACGATTCAATACAATATCGACGGCGACCGTTATCAGGAGTATTGCAAAGAGCAGATCGAAAAGCTTAGGCGAAGCGTGCTTTACAGCGATCGCGCCAAGCACACTTCCGGGCAAGGCGCCGATGGCGATGTACCATCCCGTCCTGACGTGAACGCGCCGTTGCAAGAGGTATGTCGTCGCGCCGCTTGCGCTATTTGCAAGCACGAGTGCGAGTGATGTTCCGGCTGCGATTGCAGGCGGTACGCCAAAGAACAAACGCAAGACCGGCACGACGATAAAACCGCCGCCGAGTCCGACCATCGAACCGAAAATGCTGGCAAGAAATCCTAAGGCGAAGAGTTCGGCGAAGAGCAGACGCGCTAACGCCTAACTGCCGGAGCGCCCAATGTACCGGCGGTCGCGCGTATCGATGCGGATCAGATCGCCGGCGTTGACAAAAAGCGGAACATTTACGACTGCGCCGGTTTCCAACGTCGCCGGTTTGCTCGCCCCGGTTGCCGTGTCGCCTTTGAATCCCGGGTCGGTTTGCTCGACGCGCAGCTCGACATGCGCCGGCAGATCGATTCCGATGGGCACGCCGTCGTGAAACTGGACCTCGACCACCATTCCATCTTTAAGAAAATCCGCGGGCGGTCCGATCAAATCACGCTGCAGCGTCACGTTTTCGAACGTTTCCTGATCCATGAAGTGGTAGCCGTCGGAATCGTTGTAGAGCATTTGCATCTGGCGATTATCCACGATCGCGCGATCGAGTTTCTCTCCGGCGCGGAAGGTCCGTTCAACCGTAGCGCCGGTCTTCACGTTCTTCAAACGCGTCCGCACGAAGGCCGAACCCTTCCCCGGCTTCACATGCAGAAACTCGATCACTGTCCATAACTGGCCGTCGATGACGATGGTGATGCCGTTGCGCAGATCGTT
Source organism: Candidatus Rubrimentiphilum sp. (assembly GCA_035934355.1). Lineage (GTDB taxonomy): Bacteria > Vulcanimicrobiota > Vulcanimicrobiia > Vulcanimicrobiales > Vulcanimicrobiaceae > Rubrimentiphilum. The sequence continues at coordinate 6,135 of DASYYA010000164.1, forward strand.
GGAAGAGATCATGTGGCGGGGATACGCAGGCGCAGCCGCAGAGCCCTATAGCCGGATTGGATTTTCGCGTCCCGCGAGCAGGCGCTCGATGTTCTCACGATGCGTATATAAAATGAAGAGCGCCGCGTAAATCCCGAAGGCCGTAAGCCAAAGGTCGTGCGTGAAGCCATAGATGGCGCCCGCCGCAAAAAGCGCCCCCAGCATCGATCCGACCGACGAATACCGCGTGGCCGCCGCGCCGATCAGCCAGCCGATAACAGCGGCAACGCCTGCCGGCCACGCAATCGCAAAGACGGCGCCGAATGCCGTGGCTACGCCCTTGCCGCCGCGCCATCCGAGCCAGGGCGAAATGCAATGTCCGAGGACGGCAGATGCGGCGACGATCGCCGCAGCCGCATGCCACGCCGGCCAAAAATGGAGCACCAGAAGCGGCGGCACGAAGCCTTTGAGCGTATCCAGGAAGAGCACTGCGATCGCGCCCGATTTGCCAATCGTGCGCAGCGCATTCATCGCACCGATGTTGCCGCTACCCGCTCTGCGAATATCGGTGCGGAAGAAAACCATCCCAATCACGTAGCCGAACGGAATCGAGCCGATCGCAAAAGCGCCCAGCGCGAGCAGTGCAGTCATGCGCGAAACTCGAGCGTCAGCGGAACGCCTTCAAAATCAAAATGGCGGCGAATCGTATTTTCAAGAAAGCGGCGGTAGGAAGCCGGCACGAGTTTCGGATCGTTGCAGGCAAACACAAACAGCGGCGGATGGACTCCCGGCTGCGATGCGTAAAAGATCTTCAGCGGTTTCCCTCCGGGCGCCGGCGCGGGATGCGCGATGGTCGAATCGCGCACGATGGTGTTGAGCTCTGGGGTTGGCACGCGGCGATCGAGGTTTTCGGCCACTTTCGCAACCAACGGCATCAGACTGCCTAAACGGCGTTCCGTTTTTGCCGACAGGAACGTCACGGGCGCAAAACGCGCGAACGGGAGCTGTTGGTGGATCACGTTGGCTAATTCGCCTTGACTGTATTCGCCTTGCTCGCGGGCCAAATCCCATTTGTTACCCACGAGGATCAGGCCCTTACGTTCTTCGAGCACCAATCCGGCGAGACGACGGTCTTGTGCCAAGATGCCCTGTATCGCATCGAAAAGCAATACGGCAACATCGCAGCGAGCGATCGCCGAGAGCGCGCGCAGCGTTGCGTAATATTCGATGGCGCCGTGTTGTTGCGGCTTCTTGCGAATGCCCGCCGTGTCGATCAATCGCCAGCGCTTCTCTTGATACTCGAAGATCGTATCGATGGCGTCGCGCGTCGTTCCGGGAACCTCGGATACGACCGAACGCTCGAACCCGATCAAGGCGTTGAGCAGCGAACTCTTTCCGACGTTCGGACGACCTGTCAGTGCAACCGCAAGCTCGCGATCGCTCTCGGGTTGCGTATCGGACGGCGGTAGATCTTCGAGGACGCGGTCGAGCAGATCGCCGGTGCCTTCTCCATGAATCGCCGAGACCGCGATCGGTTCGCCGAACCCCATCGGTGTAAACTCGCCGTAGATCGCCGAACGCGCCGTGACCGATTCGGTTTTATTGGCGACGAGGATCACACGTTTGCGCGCGCGGCGCAAGATCGCAGCGACGTCATCATCCAAAGGATGTTTGCCGGTCGCGGCGTCGACGACGAAGAGCACCACAGCGGCTTCTGCGGCCGCGGCTTCGGCTTGTTTCACCGTCGCAAAGATCGCGCGATCCGGATCTTTTTCGGCGTCGGGATCGATGCCGGCGGTGTCAACGAGCGTGAACGTTCGCCCGCGCCATTCGCACAAGCCATACAACCGATCGCGCGTAACGCCGGGCGTTTCTTCAACGATCGCCAAACGCTGGCCGATCAGGCGATTAAAGAGCGCGCTTTTACCGACGTTCGGGCGGCCGACGATCGCCACCGTTGCGGGACGAAGCATGCGCTTCGTTTTGGGCCTCCTGTCGGGGTATTCCCGCGGTGGTTGCCGAACAGCCGGATGCCCATGGCAAGCATCTACATCGAAACATTCGGCTGCCAGATGAATGAAGCCGATTCGCAGTTCATCGCGGATCGCGGCGTCAGTTCGGGTTACGCGATCGCCGAACGGCCCGAAGATGCCAACGTCGTCATCCTCAACACGTGCACGGTGCGCGATAACGCCGAGCGTCGAGCTTACGGAAGAATCTCGCAGTTCAAAGCGCTCAAAGACCTCAATCCGGATATGCGCATCGCGGTGATGGGATGCTTGGCGGAACAAGATCGCGATCGCATGCAGCAACTCGCTCCGCACGTGGATGCCGTCTTCGGCACGAGGCAGCTCGTCGAGCTCGCGGACACGGTCGGACGTTGGCGCGAGAGTTTTACCGACACGCTTGAGAGCGAAGAGCAAACCTTGCTCATGCCGATCGGCGGTGCACCAGACTGCATCACCGACGGTTTCTCGCATTTGCGCGGGTTTGTGACGGTGCAACGCGGCTGCTCCTACTATTGCACGTTTTGCATTGTCCCGCACGTGCGCGGGCGCTTCGACCACCGGCCGGAAGAGACGATCGTTGCCGAAGCCGGAGGGCTAGTACGCAAAGGTGCGCGCGAAATTATGCTGGTCGGACAAACGGTCAACGCGTATCGCGATCCGGCCACCGGCAGCGATTTTGGCGATCTCTGTGCGCGGGTCGCAGCCATCGAGGGTTTGGAGCGGCTCACGTTCATCTCGCCGCATCCCAGAGATTTCACGCGTAAAATATTGGAAGATCTGTCGCGCATACCTCAGCTGAACCCGCGCATGCATATGCCGATCCAATCCGCGAGCGATGCGATGCTGCGGCGCATGAACCGGAGATACACTTTTGCGCAGTTTCAAGAACGCGTTGCGTGGATCAACGAGCTGCTACCGCAGAGCGCCATCACGACGGATTTTATCGTCGGGTTTCCGGGCGAAACCGAGGGCGACTTTCGCATGACGCTCGATTATGCGGCAACCGGCGTTTTTGCCAATGCATTTACATTCATTTACTCTCGCCGTCGCGGCACGCCGGCCGCGCGCTGGAAGCAGGCCGCACCGGAAGTGGCGCAGGATCGATTCCAACGTTTGCTGTCGGTGCAAAACGGGGTCACGACCGAATATCACCGGCGCAAAATTGGAAGCGTCGTGCGCGCTCTCGTGCAGGGACCTTCCAAAAAAGATCGCGCGAAGCTCGCCGCCAAAACGCCGGATAACGTCACCGTCATTGCGCCGCTTCCGGCGAGCATCGGCATCGAGGAGATTGCCCGCACGCCA
>DASYYA010000213.1:0-6698 GCA_035934355.1 Candidatus Rubrimentiphilum sp.
GTGCACCAGGCGCCAACGTAAGATCTTCGTTGACCGCCGCGCACAAATCGGCGCCGGCAGCGTCGTCACTCATGTATCGGGGAAGTGGAAGGCCTTCGCCCTCAGCCAGCCTTTTTAGCGCGACGGTGACCGAAGCCATAACGGCTTCACTTGGCAAGAAGCGAAGCTAACTCTTCCTGGAAACTTTCCACGTCGCGAAATTGCCGGTAGACGCTGGCGAAGCGAATATATGCCACCTTGTCCAGATTGCGTAGCGCTTCCATCAACTTCTCGCCAATCAAATTGGCGGAGACCTCGCTCTCGCCACGCGCAAAGAGATCGCGTTCCAAATCGGCGGCGACTGCTTCCATCTGCGTCTCGGAGATGGGACGTTTCTCGCACGCGCGGCGCAGGCCGGCCAAAATCTTTTCGCGGCTGAACTGTTCGCGCCGGCCGTCTTTCTTGACGACGAAGAGACGCGGCGTTTCGATCCGTTCGTAGGTGGTGAACCGATGTTTGCAGCGCGGATCCAAGCACTCGCGACGCCGGCGCACGACGCTTTCGTCGTCGCGTGAATCGACGACGCGCGTTTCGTTTCGACGGCAAGTCGGACAAATCAGAAGCGGACCCTTTCTTCGGCTGCGTGGCAGCGCGGCCACATATTGTGGGTCACCCCATTATAAGCCACTATTAGTGGCAGCGCAAAATAAGGCCGGCGAGCAACACCCGCCGGCCGAGTCTTTTATGGAGCCGCTGGTTAGCTGGCGGCGCCGATCTTGAATATCTTGGTGCCGCAGACCGGGCACTTGCCTTCGGTTGCGGGACGTCCGTTCTTCATCGTGATCTGCACGGCGTCTTTGATCTCACGCTTGGTCTTGCATTTCACGCAGTACGCTTCAGATGCCACGTTCGATTCCTCCGAAACCTGCGCCGGCGGTTGGAACCCGGGCGGGTTGGCCCCTCCTTCACAGAGGCACGCTCGTTTCCCCCTTGGCGCCGCACGAAAGCTCTCTCATGGAAGCAGGAGTCCCCTTTCAAGCAAGCGCCGCCCGCGTGAACGGCGCGGCATGAATGACCCCCGCTGGGCCTCCCGCGCGGAACTCGAGCAGCTCCGCCTCGACCGTCCCCTCTCGGCCATTTTTGACGGCCTCTGGGCCGCTGGATCGCTCGAAGGTTTGCGCCGTTCATGCATTGCGATTGTCGGAACCCGCGCAGCAAGCGGCTATGGCCGCGCGATTGCGCGACGATTCGCCGCCGATTTTGCTGCAGGCGGCTGTTGCGTTCTTTCCGGGTTAGCTCTGGGCATCGACGCCGCGGCGCATCAAGGCGCACTCGATGCCGGCGGGGTAACGATCGGCGTTCTCGGCGGCGGTCATCGGCGATTCTTCCCAACACGCAATCGCGATTTGGCACAGCGTATGATCGCAAACGGCGGTGCAGTGCTCTCGCCGTACCGTCCCGATGAAACGGCGTATCCCGCGAATTTCTTGCAACGCAACGGCATCGTCGCCGCGCTCTCCGACGCATTGGTGGTCATCGAAGCGCCCGCGCGCAGCGGCGCATTGAATACAGCGAGTTGGGCGGCCGGACGCATTCCGGTATACGCCGTGCCCGGCGACATCGACCGGCCGCATGTTGCCGGGTGCCACGCGTTGATTCGCGACGGCGCCACGCTGGCGCGCAACGCCAACGATGTCATGAAAGATCTCCAACTACTCACCGGCGGCACGAACGCTTCGCATGAAACCGTCGCTCCGGCAGATCCGGTGCAAGCCAAACTGATCGCAGCGCTGCGCGCGGGCGAACGGTCGCTCGACGATCTTTGTATGGAATGCCAGGAACGGACCGGCCTTATCCTGACCGCAATTTCGATCCTGGAACTCCAGGGCGCAATCGAAGCGCGTGCCGGTTCGCGCTACGCCCTCAAAGAGCTTTCTGTCGCAATGCCACGCTGATGCGCGGTCCTAAAGGTTGGCGGAGTTTAGGTATATGGTGCTCCCAAAAATCTTGCGCGCGTCCGCCCATCACAAAAAGGCTGCCGGGCTCGAGCGTTCGGGCGATCGTGCGCCGCGGCCGTGCTTTGCTGCGAATCAGCATGTCGCGCGCCGCGCCTAAGCTCACAATGGCGACCGTCGCGTTCTCGATCAGCTCTTCCGTGTGATCGCTATGCCACGCAACGCTATCGTTGTGGTCACGATAGTATTGCAACGATACCGTGTTAAACCGCTCGCCGAGAAACTTTTCCACGCGGTCCTGGAGGTTGGCCAACTCCGCCGGACGCGCTTGCGATTGGTCAAAGCGCGCGATTAAGCGCGGGACGGTAACGGTGTGGTCGTACATCCACATGGTTTCTTGCGTCCACGACAGCGTATTGGCAAGGCGATCGAAAAGCCGGCGGCTCTCGTCGGGAGCTAAGAGCGCCGGATAATAGGCGATCTTTCCGGTTTCATCGTCGACGAAGACCGCCGGCACACTCCCGAATAATCCCAGCTGCTGCACGCAAGCTTCCAACACGGAGCCGGCGCAGGGCGTTGCGAAGCTGTTTCGTGTGCGCGTTCGGATCGTAACCGTCGGGAAGCTGCGCGATAAGGCGCTCGCCTCGCTCTGTGCCGAGTTGCAAAAACGGTTGCGCCCGTATCATCGGCTGGAAATCGTTGAAGCCGCTGCGAGCCGGGTTTCAGATGCTGCAATCGCAGCGCGCGAGGAGGGTGAACGTATCCTCGATCGCATCGCCGAGCCGCCAATCTGGCTTGTCGATCGTGACGGCACCGAACTGGGGAGCATGGATCTCGCACAGCGTGTCGCAGCGTTGGAACAGGCCGGCACCGCGCAACTCACGCTGATCGTCGGTGGAACCTTCGGCGTCTCGCCCGCGGTGCGCGAACGAGCCGGCTTCGTTTGGTCGCTTTCCAAACTGACATTTCTGCATGAATGGGCGCGAGCGATCGTGCTCGAGCAACTCTACCGCGCCGCCAAAATCAACCGCGGCGAACCCTACCATCATTGAAAGCTCATCCTACGCGCCGGGAAAGCTTCGAACACGGCGAAGAGCGCGCGATGGTTCCAGCCCAGGCGCTTTCGGCATTCTCCGAAGCGATCCGGGCCGCGATCGCGGCCCGCTATGCGAGCGCGCCCACGCCTGAGATCGCGTTCGAAGCGCCGCGGCGTCCGGAGTTCGGCGATTTTGCGACCAACGCAGCATTTGAATTGGCGCGGCCCGCGCGCAGCGCACCGGCAGCAATCGCCTCACTGCTCGTTTCCGATCTGCAGCAGAACGCACCCCAGCTCGCGGAAATATTCGCCGAGATCTCGGTAACCGCGGGATTTATCAATCTGCGTTTGCAGCCGCATGTTTGGCAGGGTGCCGTCGCACAGATCGTTCGTGAAGGTGCGCGTTTCGGTGAATCGCCCTCGCAAAATACGCGAATCTCGCTCGAATTCGGCAGCGCCAACCCCACGGGACCCTTGGTAGTGGTGCAAGGTCGCACGTGCAGCATCGGCGCGACGCTGGCCAACGCGATGCGTTACTGCGGCTACGATGTTTTCACCGAATGGATCATCAACGACGCCGGAGGACAGCTCGATACCTTGGGCCGCTCACTCTATGCACGCTACTGCCAGGTCTTCGATTCGAATTATCCGTTTCCGGAAGAGGGATACCCCGGCGATTATCTGCTGCCGATTGCCGAAAACATTGCACGCACCGATGGCGAGCGCTGGCGCAACGAAACTGAAGATACGTGGTTGCCGCATTTTTCGGTTACCGGCCGCGATACGCTAGTGTACGAGCAAAAACGAACGGCGGCGCGCTTTGGCGTCCATTTCGATCTATGGCAAAGCGAGAAAGAGCTTCAAGATCAAGGTCATGTGCAAGCCGGGCTGCAGCGGCTGATCGATGCCGGCGTGACCTACGAAGAAGACGGCGCTATCTATTTTCGCGCGACCAATTTTGGCGACGATAAAGACCGGGTGCTCGTGCGCCGCGACGGACGCCCGACGTATTTTTGCACCGACGTTGCCTATCATTACGATAAGTTGCAGCGAGCGGAACGCGTGATCGACATTCTCGGGCCGGACCATCACGGGTACATCGGTAGGCTCAAAGGATTAGCCGAAGCACTCGGTTACGATCGCGACCGGCTCGACGCGCTGATTGCGCAGCAGATTACACTGATGCGCGGCACCGAACAGGTGAGCATGAGCAAGCGTGCGGGCCATATCGTGACGCTCGACGACATCATGGATGAAGTCGGCGTCGACGCGGCGCGCTTCTTCTTCGTGCTTCCCGCCCCGGAGTCGCCGCTGACGTTCGATTTGCAGCTCGCCAAGGAACAGACCAACGAAAACCCGGTGTACTACGTGCAGTACGGCCATGCGCGGATTGCTTCGGTTTTTCGAAACGCCGCTCCGGAAGATGCCGCCGCAGCGCGCACCAATACTGACCTCGCACCGCTGCAGCACCCCACAGAATTGGCATTGGCGCGCCGGATTACCGAGCTCCCGCGAGTAGTGCGCAACGTCGTCGATCAGCTGGCGCCGCATCGCTTGACGCGCTACGCGCGCGACGTCGCCTCAGACTTCCATCAATTTTATACTGAGTGCAAGATCCTCACCGACGATCGGGCGCAACGCCTGGCACGCTTGACGCTCTGTGTTGCGACGCAAACCGTGCTCGCGCGCGTGCTCGGATTAATCGGCGTGAGCGCACCCGATTCGATGTAGTGAAGGTTCCTTAGGTTTCGGTAACGACCACCGAAACGTCGGGGAGGTCGGAAGGCAACACCGGCGGGGGCGCCAGATCGGCAAACTCGATCTGCGCATGGACCCACGGGCCGATGAAATATCCCCAAATCAACTTGATGAGCGCAGCGGCTGGAATGCCGAGAATCAATCCCGGCACACCGAAGAGTTCGCCCCCGGCGAAGACCGCGAACAAGACGCCGACCGGTGAAAGGCCAACGCTGCTGCCCATAATCTTCGGCACGAGCAAGTTGTCGCTGAGACGCGCAATGCCGAACATAATGACTTCCACCCAGAGGATCATCCACAACCCTTGCGGTGCCGCTAATATTGCGCCCGCCACGTGCGCGACGAGCATGCCGACGACCGGCACTGCATAGGCGACCGCACTGATCAGTCCGAGCAATAACGCGAAGCGAAAACCCAACGGCCATGTGATAAGCGCGATCAAAATGCCGGTAATCGCGCTGACGATCACTTGTCCGGCGATATACGTGCCGAATACGTGCGTCGCTTGACTCGCCAGCGCCAAGGCGGTCTGTCGGCGCCGCGTCGGAAAGATTGCGGCGAAGCCTTCGGCGAGCTGTTGCTGGTTGAGCAGCATGAATACGGAGAGAATGAGCGCGGAGAGGGCAATGAATAGCGCGGTCGCAACATTGAGCGCAAACGCGCCGAGTGACGCTAACCCCGCGGTAAGAATTGCGGTAACGTGTTCCACGCTCAGCTGCTGCAAATTGAAGAATTGCGGAGGAAGTTGGGCCCCGGGAAAACGCCGCTGAATGGCGGCTTGTAATGAAAGCATCCACGCTTGCACCGTATGCAAGTATCCCGGAACGTTTGCCATCAGGGCTTGCGATTGCGCAAAGATCATCGGCATCACGACGATGACGCAAACAACTGCCAACACGATCAGCAACGTAAACACGAGGGTAATGGCGAGCGGACGCGACACCTTGCGCCCCTCGAGTTGCGCCACGATGGGATGAACCGCCGATGCTACGAATGCGGCAATCACGAAAATCGTGATCGTCTTGGGAATGCGCGCCGCAAACCACAGCGCAAAGGCGAAAACCACGATTCCCGCGAGGATAAACGCGACGCGGCGCCAGTTTATGGTGCTCACCGCACTCTGCATACGCGTCTTATTGTACCGCTCCCGCCTTTATGGTGTTCCAGCCCGCCGCGAACCGGGATCGGTAATCGGAAGTCCAGCCCGGCATTGGGGACACTCCACCTCATCGTACGCGTCGAACGGCATGTCGAGCAGCCACGCAGCCGGCACGTCGAACGCGATCTCTCCACGTCGCACGATCGCGCCGATACCAACGACTTCCGCTCCCGCAGCCCGCGCGATGTCCACGATCTCCTGTACCGATCGGCCGGTGGTCAGCACATCTTCGACAACCAGCACGCGATCTGCAGGCTGCAACACAAAACCGCGGCGTAGGACGGCGCGGCCGGCTTCCTTCTCCGCAAAGATCGCTTTCACGCCGAGCTTGCGCGCGACTTCGTATCCCAAAACGATCCCACCGACGGCTGCACTGAGTACAACGGTCGGTTGCTTGTCACGAAACTTCCCGGCGAGCTGCGATGCGATTGGCTCGAGCACCTTGGGATCTTCCAATACGCGAAACTTCTGAATGAAGCGATCGCTATGCCGTCCGGAACTTAACCGGAAATGCCCCTCGAGCACGGCGCCGCGCCGGCGCAGCTCGCGCTTCAGATCGAACGCGGCCATCTTCACGATTATCGCGCGACCGGCGCTTGCATCTCTTCGAGAATTGCTTTGGCGGCTGCCAACGGATCCGGCGCATTGGTGATTGGACGGCCGACGACCAAATAATCCGCTCCGGCGCGCACCGCGTCTGCGGGAGTGGTGACCCGCTTCTGATCGGCGTGCGCGCTCCCGATAGGGCGAATGCCGGGCGTCAGCGTCAAAAAATCTTCGCCGAAAAAGCGTTTGAGATCGCGCACCTCAT
>DASYYA010000214.1:0-2885 GCA_035934355.1 Candidatus Rubrimentiphilum sp.
AATCTCCTGCTCGAGGTTCGCCGCGGACCCATTGCCATTGCAGTTCGTGGCCGATGTCGCTCTGAGCGGGGATGCTACGCGGCTCGATTACGAGAGTCTTGATACTCACTCGGGCATCCTGTACATCGCTCATATGGGCGACGGAGCAGTGATCGCGTTCGACACGCGCAACCGCAAAGTGATCGCGACCATTCCCGGTATGCCGGCCGTGCGTGGCGTGCTGGCGGTTCCGCAACTGCACCGCGTGTTCGCCGCTGCCGAAGGCAACCGCGAAGTCGCCGTGATCGATATGGGCTCCGATGGCGTTATCGCGCGCCTGCCTGCCGGCGACGTCGACGGGCTCGCGTACGATCCCACGACGAAGCGCGTGTTCGTATCAGACGAATCCGGTGAGCGCGATGTTGTCATTGACGGAGTGCGCGATCGGGTTTTGAGCGCAATTCCGTTGGGCGGCGAGGCCGGGAACACCGTTTACGACGAGAATTCACAGCACATTCTTGTCGCTGTGCAAACAAGCGACGAACTCGTCGAGATAGATCCAAAGCGGATGCGCATTATCGCGCGGTATCCTGTTCGCGACGCGAGGCACTCGCACGGAATCGCGCTCGATCCAGTCACTCATTTTGCCTACATCGCCGGGGAGGCGAACGCGACGGTGGTGGCTTTTGACCTCCGAAAAAGAAGAGCCGTCGCGAAGAGCGATGTCGGAGCCGGAGTGGACGTGCTCTCCGTTGATCCGGTTTTAGGACGGCTGTATGTAGCATCCGAAAGTGGAATCGTCAGCGTATTCGACGTTTCCAACGGCCGGTTTCGCAAACTTGGGCAGTCAGAACTCGCGCTCAATGCGCATGTTGTGGCCGCTGATGCTAAGTCTCACCTGGTGTATTTTCCGCTAAAGGATGTGCAAGGCAAGCCCACCCTGCGCATAATGAGACCCCAATCCTGACCCCAAACCGCGAGAGGTTCGGGACGATTTGAGTGGCGTAACGCCTTGCTAGTGGCCAAAGAGCATTGCATCGAGTTGCGCACACGTCGAGAACGGCCCGATCATGCTTAAGAGCGAAGGCGGATTGGGCGAACCCAATGCAATCGGCGTCGTGCCGTACATATTCTGTACCTGACGCGTGAAGTAGCTGCGGTCAAAGTCGGGGCCGAGATCGGCTGCGTTCGAAGCTTCGGCGACATATGTGCCGTCAGGAAAGATCGCATTGATCGCTGCGGCGATCGTGAAGTCGCCCTCGTGGAACACGACGCTATTCGGCTGCACGAACCAGCCCAGTGCCATGCTCGCGCCGCCTGGGAGTGGAAAGGCAGGTGCAAGCATCTCCTTGCGGTGCGCTGCATCGAGCAGCGTTCCGTTGAAAAGCGCAATATCGAAGCGCACGAGATCGCTCGGCGTGGAGATCACGCCGCCCGCACCAAGTTCACCGCTCCAATCGGGCGCGGCGCACGCAAGAAACGGATCTTGCGGCAAACGGTGCACGTACCCAACCGCGAGCGCGGGGTCGGGCGCGCCTTCATCTGAGTAGGTTTGCATCATGCCGGCCGGCACGAAGATATGTTGTTTCAACCATGACGCGAAGCTCGCATGGCCAACATTTTGCACGACCTGCGCAAGCAGGTAATAGTTCTCATTCGCATAGTCCCATTGCGTGCCCGGCGTTGCGTAGAGCGGCGTCGCATTGAGCTTGGTGAAGAACTGCGCTTGCGTAATCGGCCCGTCGCCGTGCAGGATCGGATCGCCGTGATTGCGTCCGGGTATCCCAGAGATCTGCGCAAGGAGCTGCCGTAGTGTGATTTTCGCGCCGTTCGAGGTGAATTGCGGCACGTACGTCAACACCGGCTTGTCGATCGAAATCGCACCGGCTTGATCGAGCATGAGAATCGCCGCAGCCGTGATCGACTTCGACACCGAAGCCATGCGCAGCGGCGTCTGCGGAGTCATTGGTGTCGATGCCGCGATGTTCGCATCACCGAACGCATTGGCCGCGAGCAGACCCGTGCTATTACCGACCGCAACGGAGATGCCTGGATAAACCTTGCCGGCGATCGGCATACGTACGAGCGGATCGAGCCCACGCGCCGGCGTCGCCGGCGAGGCGGCGCACGCCATGAGAACGAGTACGAGGTTCGCATATTTAAAAATGCGATCGATCATGTATGCGACTGTTTTCGACGACTCAGCGCAAGAAGTTCACGCGGTAACCGCGCGTCGAGCATATCAACGCGATTGCCTTTTATTGGAACACCTTCTTTGCGCAAGCGCTGGAGTTGCCGCCGCCCCTGCGTTACGCTGCCATCAGAACGCACGACGCGATGCCACGGAACGTTATTCGGACCGCTCGCAAGCACGTGCCCGACAAAGCGCGGAGCGTGCGGATCGATATCGCTGTAGGCCTGAACGAACCCCTTGGGGATCGCCCGCACGAGCGCTAGGATACGCGCGACTCTAGCCGAGTTTTGCGTCCTATCTTCTACCCATGGGCTCCGGGCCGTAGGTTACGCCGGTCTTGCAACCTTGTGAGATCGTCATATGGATCGTAGGCGTCGCCGGCTTTAGGTGAAGAATCACCATATGTTCCTGTTCGCATTTTACAAAGGCGCCGATTGAGGTGCCGCCGACGCGAAAGATCAGCTGCCCCTCTTCGTGCGGTGCGAGCGTCAATTTATGACTACTCCCAGCGTGGACGATAATGCGGGCCTGGTGGTCGCTTCGGTTGTTTGCTAGCAAATAGTACTCGGGCGCCTTTTGGGCAACCGCGATGGAACTTCCAAATACAAACATCGTGACCGAGAAAGACAAAATCCAGCGTGTCATAAGCGATCCTTTCTGCGCTAATTTCTAGTGGTCGATAAAACGCGAAGCTTCGTTCATCGTGGGATCG
>DASYYA010000225.1:0-4222 GCA_035934355.1 Candidatus Rubrimentiphilum sp.
GACCGGGAAGTCCGGTTTGCGGTTACATCTATCAGTTTGGGAATGTCACTACGCCCCAAACGGTGCCGAGCTCGTATGAGAGTTCGCAGGATCGCCGCAACGACTGGTCCTTTTATGCTGACAATACGTGGTCGCCCAACGATAAGCTGAAGCTCGAAGGCGGCCTGCGGGTAGACGCGGTCAATTATCAGATACCCACACCGACAATCGATCCGGCAACGTGCACATCGCTTTACCTGCCTCAGTATGTGACCAATCCTGATGGAACTCTGAAAACCGTCCCGAGCACCAATCCGAACACGCAAACATTCTATACAAACCCGGTTACGGGTGCAGCTGCGGTCACGCCCCTGGGCACATGTCCGGTGGCAATATTCCCGCAATTCGATAACCGCTCGAAGAAGCCGATCATTCCCGAGCCGATCCTGTCCGCAACCTACATGCTCGGACCCAACGACTCGATTCGCGCCTCCTGGGGCCGCTCCGTCGAATTTGCGAACCTCGCGAGTATCGACTTTTCGGCAACCCCGGGATATTTCAACGGACCCAATGGCGCATTTCTTAAGATTCCCGGTTACGGCATCAACTGCGGCGCGAATGCCGACCAGGCTTGCGTCAATTATGCCGAGCAGCTGTATTGGGACAACGCGCAGACAACTGCAGGTCCGGTGCCCCTGATGCCGGTGCGGCCGACGGTCTATACAAACGTGGACTTTTCATGGGAACACCAATTCACGCGCGGGATCTTGAACGGAGTCGCCTTTAAGGTAACTCCGTGGTACCGCAAGGCCCATGATGAAATCGCGCTGGTGTCCACCGTAAAAATCGTTGGAGGGATACCGCTAACGAATCCGACTACCGGAGCACTCATCTTCAATCCGCCGGTAGCAAATAATCTCGGTCTCAGTCAAGCCGACGGCGTGGAAATGCAATTCACCAAGGATCAAGCATACGGACTCTCCGGTCAGGTGAGTTTCACGTACCAGAACGAGATGACCAGTGTCATTCCGCTGTCGGGCAGTGAGGACTTCTATCCGACCATCCCGGCAGCTTCGATCCTGCTCGGAAACATTTATCGTGTCGGTTTCCTGTCGCCGTTCGTGGCGTCGTTCGACTTCTCGTATCAAACGCACAATGGCTGGCGGATCAATCCCCAAACGCAATGGAACGTCGGTTATCCAGTTAGCCCGGGCTTGCTTGCCGCCGGATTCATCAACGGCCAGCCTTACAACGTGCCTTATACCAATGCCTCAGGAGCTCCGGTACAGTCGTTGGGCACCGGAACGACCGATCAATACGTCGATCCGATGAACCCGGGTTCGTTCTTCAAGCCCAATATCGCTGCGACACGCGGAATTCCAGTGACCGCCGCCGCAGGTGGCAAACTTTCCCATCCGTCTTCGATTACGAACTTGACGATTGAATACAATGCGCCGAGAACATGGAGTGCCGGCGTTGATGTGTTCAATCTGTTCAATGCGCTGTACGGCGGGCCATCGCTCAATAGCCGGTGGCAGCCGGTGGCGACAGGTATTTCGGGTCCCTTAACGGGCCAAAATGCCACGGGGTTGGCTTTCCCGCAATTTGGGATGATCGGAGACTATGGAACGCTGCGCCACGGTCGTAACGCGTTTATCGACACGCCCAACGGCATTCGCAGTTACTATTTCTACTTCACCGTGAAGATGTAAGGAGCGACTGTGACGAACTACAAGCTCATTGCCTCAGTCATCGTCGGCGCGCTTCTTGCGGGATGCGCCGCGAACGGGACGGCCAGTCCTCCAACCTCTGCTGTTACCAATCTTCAAAATACGAGCGTTTTGCAGTTCGCTGTTGGCACGGCAAACATCGGGCAAACGGGAACGGTCGGATTGAACACGGTAGCAACGTTCCGCCAGACAAATGGTCTATCGGCAACGCTCGTCAACACGCCGACCATTACCGGCCCGGCGGGTTTCGTCGTGCCGAATGCGTGCGGCAGCGGTTGCGTGGACGCAGGCACTAACCACATCAGCGGGACTCCACAAAACATTAATCCGAACGTCGCCAATCCGGTTACGACATTCGGGCAGGCCGGCGGCGTATTTTCGTATGGATTTGCGCCCGATAATACAGGGGTAACCGCGGCCGCGATCTTTACACGCTACTCGAATCCGTTCTATGGCAGCCCGACACTCAATTACGGCGGCGGACCGCCGGCGTATCCGTTCTTTAAGGACGGAACGTTTCCGGCCGGCTTTACGGGTTACTCGCAAGGGTTTACGATGTTCAAGGCAACTCCGGTCGCGGGAACATACACACTCACCGACGTGGTGGCTACCGGCAACGCGGGAACGTTCACGTTTACGGCAACCGGAACACTCGCTAATCTCACCCCGCTGCCTGCGCTTGCAACGCCAACGTTTGTAGAGGATGGCGCCGGCGGTGGAACAGGAACGGTGACCGTTCCGGCAGATCCTCGGATTGTAGAAGCAATGGTCTATTTCTTCAATGCGAGTCAGGGAACGTATTTTGCGGTTGGTCCGATCAAGGGGACCGGCGCGCAAGCCTTCGCTCTTCCCGATAAGCTCGGGCCGTGCACGGGCGCAGCCGGCGCGGGTTGCCAAAACAATGCGGCGACGCAGAGCCCGACATTTGCTGCCGGAGACACATACCGTATTTACGCGGCAACATATGACTACTCGATGTTCGAAGCTTCACCGCCGGGAAACACCCAGCAGTCGCCGACGATTACCGGAGCTGGCGGACAAGCCGACATTTCGACTTCAGCTTCGGCGACGTTCGTTTACTAATATACTCGGAACAACACAAGCAAGGGCCCAGAAGAAACATCTGGGCCCTTTCTTTTTGGGTAAGAGGGCAGCATTGTGGACGAAATCCTAAAAGAACTTCGAGCCGCTCTTCCGATTCGCATCACCCAACGTCCGCGCGACTATTTTGCTTCCGCGTGTTTACTCGCATTTATGGCATGCTTCTGGGTGATGGTGCTCGCGCTCGGCTATTTCGTTCAAAGCCACCACTTGCGCTAAACGAGCGCTTGCCGCGTTGCGCCGCGCGCCATATTGGGAACCTCCGAATCGCAGGAGTACATCAATGTGGCACAACGAGCATCGGATATCATGACCACGGACGTAACCGTGATTCGCGAAGAGGAAACCCTGCGCGATGCAGCTCAGCGGCTCGCGCAAGGCAACATCGGCGCGCTGCCGATCTGCGACGATCAGAAGCATATCAAAGGAATGTTAACCGATCGCGACATCGTGGTGCATGTGGTAGCGCGCGGAAAGGATCCCTCGCAAACGCGGGCACGCGAACTGGAGATGGGTGAAGTGGTGAGCGTGCGCCCGGACGATTCACTCGAGCATGTGGAAGACTTGATGGCGCAACATCAGATTCGTCGTCTGCCCGTGGTGGACGATGGCGAGGTGGTCGGCATGATCAGCCAGGCGGATATCGCGCGCAACGCTGCGCCCCATGAAGCGGGACGAGTCGTCAAGGAGATCTCGAAGAACTAGGGGTTACGCCCGGCCCTTGGGCGTTTTGTCTTTGGGCGCGGTGAAATCGGTTTCGTCGCGTGTCGTGCGCCGCGCCCGCGCGTCATTCATTATCTGACGAAGTTCGCGGACGTAAAAGGCAACGAGCCGGCGGTCGATATCGCGGCCGAGTGTTTCGGCGATCACGTGCTGCACGTCTTGCTCGATTGTTTGAGAAGAAGGCGGCGCCGGCAAGCGAGCATAGATCGAAGCGAGCTGCCTGATCCTGCTCCAGATCCAATCGCCGGAGTGATCCATTCCCCAATGACTACCCGCGGGACAGGTTTTTGAAACGCGCTATGCGCGTCTTTGAGATTCTGCGATACCGCCGGCGTACATAATAATAGTGACCAGGACGCCGATCGCGGCGACCGCATAAACAATCGCTGGACTCATTTACTTGGGCAGTTCTACCCGATAGGCTGCAATCTTGCCGTTGGGATCGAGCCGCAAAACGACCGGCGCCGAACCGCCGCTAAAACTGGCTTTGTACGTATATTCGTTTTTCACGGCATCGTTGCTGACATAGGTGAGACCTTGGTACGTTCCGAGCTTGTGCAGTTTGTCGGAAAGCAGACCGACTTGCTCGCGGCGCACCTGCGTCTTGAGCGTATCGTCGAAGTTTTGCGTGACAGCGGCAACGTCGTCGTTGTAGACCGCTTTGGTCACGCTGTCCGCTTGACTTTGCG
>DASYYA010000002.1:0-2831 GCA_035934355.1 Candidatus Rubrimentiphilum sp.
GGCTCCTCCCTCGGCGGTCTTCTCGACAGCTGTCACATGATAATTGGCCACGAGTTTCCAGTGCTGCTCGAGCGCGATCAACTCGTGAAAATGCGTGGCGAAGAGAACCAACGGAGCTTGCTGATCCAGGCCCAACAAGAATTCGCAGATTGCCTGTGCGATCGCCAATCCGTCGATCGTGCTCGTTCCGCGTCCGACTTCATCGATCAACAGCAAGCTCCGCCGCGTGCAGCTGCGCAAGATGCCGGCAACTTCGGCCATCTCAACATAGAACGTCGATTGACCGGAAGCCAGATCGTCGCCCGCGCCAATGCGCGTAAAAATACGATCGACAATTCCCAATCGCGCGCTCTTTGCCGGCAGATACGAGCCGATCTGCGCCATGATCGTGAGCAGAGCTGCCTGTCGCAAGAATGTGGATTTGCCGCCCATATTCGGACCGGTGAGCAAAAGAAAGCGATGTTCGCCTTCTCGGAGGTGCATATCGTTGGGAACAAAACCGCTGAGCAACGTTTCGACCACCGGGTGGCGCCCGTCGTGAATATCGATGACGCTTTCGTCCACAAACTCCGCGCGAACGTAACCTCGCTCCGCGGCGCACTGCGCCAGCGAAGATAAGACGTCGAGCTCCGCAAGCGTTTGAGCCGCTGCCAGCAGATCGTCGATTCGGAGTGCGATGCGGTCGACCAGCTCGTTAAAGAGCTGCTCTTCGAGGCGCAGCTGCCGCGACTGTGCCGTCGAGATCGCGAGCTCGAGATCTTTCAGCTCCGGTGTGACGTAGCGTTCGCCGGTCGTCAGCGTCTGTTTCCGCACGTAATCGGCGGGAACCTGAGTGGTATAACTCTTCGAAACCTCGATCGCATATCCGAAAGTACCGGCATACTTGACGCGCAGCGATTTTATTCCGGTCCGCTCGCGTTCGCGCGCTTCGAGCTCGGAGATCTTTGCACGGGCATCGCTGCGCAACAGCGCGCATTCGGTGAGTTCGGCGTTGCAGTCCGGCCGGATGACGCCGCCGTCCGTCAGCACCGCAGGCGGATCCGCCACCAGCATGTCGTGCAGGCTCGCAAGAAGCTCTTCAAAAGTTCCTAGCGACTCAGCCCGCGCGCGCAGAGGCTGCGGTATCACTTGGCGCAGCGGCTGCAGCGTTTCAAGCGTACGCCGCAACGAAGCCAAGTCGCGCGGCGCCGCGCGTTTAAATCGAACCTTCTGCGCGATCCGCTCCAGGTCAAAGCAGCCGCGCAAAAGCTCTTGCATGGACTGCCGGCGAACGTGTTCGTCAATCAGCACCGCGATGGCGTCTTGGCGCGCACTAATTGCGGAAAGATCGATCAACGGAGCGAGAATCCAACGCCCCAAAAGCCGCGATCCCATCGAGGTCGCGCAGCGATCCAACGTGGCAAAGAGCGTCGCCTTCGGATTTGCCCCCGCCGCTTTAACGAGCTCCAGATGCTTGCGCGCATTCGGATCGAGCGAGAGAAACGTGCGCTGTCGATAGAATTCTGCCGCGCGCAACGGAAGCTCGGAGGCCGCCGCATTTCCTACGCCGGAGCGGCGCACAAAGCCTACCAGAGAATCCAGCGCGCGATGCATCGCCAGCGTTTCGTCGAGTGAGAATCCGCTGACGGAGCTGCGATCGCGCGTATCGACCGAACAGAGCGCGGGCGCCGTGAGCCGTATTCCGGAATTCTCGAGCGCGCCGGCAAGATTCGCGCGCAATCCCGGCGGCATGTCGGCCACAATCTCGGCCGGCCCGATGCGCTGAATCTCCGCCAGCAATTCGTCATAAGCGGATTCGCCGGAGAGCGCGGTTGCCGCGCACAGTCCAGTCGAAACATCGGCGTACGCGAGACCGAATGCATCATCGATTGCCGTAATTGCCGCTAAGTAATTGTTTTGTTTTCCGTCGAGGAGTTGATCTTCGATCAAGGTTCCCGGCGTGACGATCCGCACCACGTCGCGGCGAACCAACTTGTTGGGTTGAGGCACTTCGAGCTGCTCGGCAAGCGCCACGATGTACCGTTGCGCCACCAGACGCGCAAGATATTGGGAGAGTGCGTGGTGCGGGACGCCCGCCATTGCAATACGCTGTCCGCTACCCGCTTCTTTTGACGTCAGCGCAATCGACAGCGCAGGCGCAATCGTTTCGGCATCCTGGCCGTATGCTTCGTAAAAATCTCCGACACGCGAAAGCAACAGCGCTTCAGGATGACGCGCCTTCATTCCGAAGTACTGCTCGAGCATCGGCGAGTATCGCTCGCTCACGCTGACGCGATTTTCGCGAGCGCGCCTGTGGATAACTTGGGTTTAGGCTGTGAGCAAACTATAAACGCGCGGCGCAACCGGCAAGCCCGCATCCGCGAACCGAACGGCGCGACGTACGATCGTGCCGGTAATGCCCCACACCTGCGCGGTATCGATGACCACATCGAGCCATGGCGTGCGGGCAATCTCCTCGATGCCGATGCTCGCCGGAAGCGGCGCGATGACGGTGACGTTATCCGGCGTTTTGGCGGCGAGCCTCGCGCGATCTTTTTTGGAAGGCCCTTGCACGAGAGCGCGCACGACACTTCCAACTTTGCGCCGGTGATATTCGGTCGTGACCCCGTTTTGCAC
Source organism: Candidatus Rubrimentiphilum sp. (assembly GCA_035934355.1). GTDB lineage: Bacteria > Vulcanimicrobiota > Vulcanimicrobiia > Vulcanimicrobiales > Vulcanimicrobiaceae > Rubrimentiphilum. The sequence continues at coordinate 2,617 of DASYYA010000002.1, forward strand.
CGACAGCAAACGTTGGAATCGGTCCTGCGCTACTTCCGGTGCGGCCTGCTCCCAGCGCGCGGCCGGCGTGCCGCGGCGGCGAGAGTAAATGAATGTAAATGCGTTGGCAAAAACGCCGGTTGCCGCATAATCGAGCGTCGCTCGAAAGTCGCCTTCGGTTTCGCCCGGAAACCCGACGATAAAATCCGTCGTGATGGCGCTCTGCGGTAGCAGCT
>DASYYA010000017.1:0-15817 GCA_035934355.1 Candidatus Rubrimentiphilum sp.
GAAAAAGCGATCGTTGGGCGCATCCCAGTGGTAGTAGCAGCCCAAATGCGGACAGATCGGACTAAAAAGCACGAAGCCCATGCTCACGACAGGATACGGTAGCGTGTCCTTTCCGCCGGCTCCGAAGAGGTCGGTGCGGTCGCGCACAAATTTCTGCGGATCTTTGACCTTGATCGCCCAGACCGACTGCGGCGAGCTTTGCTCGGGCAGATAGGCGTCTTTGCTTTTGAGATTGATTGTGATCTGGACGGGCTTATCGGTGGTTTGTTGGAGTTCTTTCCAGCCGTTCGGATCTAAGGGTGTCCACGTCGCGCCGCCCGATCCGACGTCGGGAAGTAGCGAACCGACGATCGGAATTGCCAGCGTCAGGCCGATCACGCCGCTCAAGGTGATGGTGGCATTCGCCATCCACTTGCGGCGCGACAAAACTTCTGGGGTCTCGGCCTCCTCGTAGGGGCCGGTTACTTCCGCGTGGCTCGACATGCTAACGATCTCCTTGCATCCCGATTCTAGGCGGCCATTTCCGCCGGCGCCACGACCAACCTCTGAAACCGCCGAGCCGGGGCCCTAAATTTTGTAGCTGTGGAGGCCGCTAATCCACAGATTCACCCCGAAATAGCAGAACATGATCGAGAGAAAGCCGATCGCGCTGACCCATGCGCAACGAACACCGCGCCACGCGTTGCGCGTGTGCAGATGCATGTACATGGCGTAGATGATCCATGAGAAGAGCGCTGCGGTCTCTTTCGGATCCCACTGCCAATATGCGCCCCACGATTCGTGCGCCCACATCGCGCCGGTGATGATGCCGAGCGTGAGTAACGGCAGTCCTACCGCCACGACGCGGTAGATCAAAATATCGAGCTGCGCCAAACTCGGAATCGCATCGAACCAAGCCCCAGCGCGGGTACCTTGCGGCGTTTGGTACGCCAAGCCGCCCGTCGTGCCGCCAACATAATACTTCACGAGATACAGCACCGATATCACAAACGAGACCATGAACGCCGCATATGAAGAGACCACGAGCGGCACGTGGATCTTCGCCCAATAGGATTGCAGTGACGGAACCGCGGGCATCGTTCCTTCATTCCACGTGACGCCGTAGGCGAGGAAAATTGCCGCGAGACCGATTACGAAACCGCCGGCAAACCACAGATTATAGCGGAACGCGAAGATGATGAAGATCGCAACCGATACTGCGGCAAAGAGCGAGAGCGAGCCGTAGAGATTTAACAGCGGCCAAATTCCGGTGATCTCGTAACGCGCGAGCAATTGCGCGAACTGTGCCACGCAGCCGGCGATCGCGAGCGGAATGGCTAAATGCCGCAGCCACTCTTCGCGTGAAAAGAAATACACCAGGAGCGCGAGCGCGCTCACCACGTACGCGCCGAGCGCGACGATCATCAGGACTTCATCGAGCGGCATTTTCATAAAACTATGTGGCCTCGGCGAACTGGCCCACGAGCTGAGCGAATTGTGCCTCGAAGATGTCGTAACCTTTGACCGTCATCGCCGCTACGCCCACCGTCGCGCCGGCCGGCGCCCGTTCGACGCGTATAAAGAGGCGAGCCGGCAAGAAGTAAAACGAAATAACGAGCCCCGCAAGCAGCACAAAGGCGCCGATCCCAACCAACGCCACGCCGGGATCGTAGCGATACTGTAATCCGCTTACCAAAAAATATCGCTGTGGCGTGATACGCCAACCTCCGCCGACATCGATCCACGACTTCATCGGTACCAATGCCTCGCCGGCGGGCTGGCCGCCGTCGAAAACCTGCAAATCAATTGCAGGGTCGTTTACGCGCGGATCCGCTGACGGCTGTCCGGTCTGCCGGTCAACGGTCGGAATAAATTGCGCCAGTGTTACCGAACGCTCCGTTCCCGGAAGCGTCAAGGTATCACCCGATAAATACGTGCGATCCGAAAGCCCGGGAGCGCGCACGCCGTCGTGCGTTACGCCCAAGCGTACCGCGAAGCCATAGCTCGATTGATAATAGAGCGTGCCGTCAATATTTAGCGGATGATTGACGCGGATCGTCGCAGCCTGCGCGACGCCGTCACGGCCCGTTGCCGTGACGCGTGAAACATAATCGATCGGCTGATAGATCATCCCGCTTTTAGTCACAATCGGTTTTATCGTATAGGAAAAATGATCGAGGCGCAGCGCGGCGTGCGTCCGCGGAATGGAAACGGTTTGCCCCGTAACGATGGCCGCATCGCCGGAAAAACCTTTTGCCCAGTAGAGTGTCGTGCCGGCTGCAATAATCGTAAATCCGGCGTGTGCAACCAAGACGCCACGGCGCGCCCAGTTGTGTTTGTCGGCGAACGTCCATTCTGTGCCACCGAACTCTTTTTTACGGATCTGCCAGCCCCGGCTCGAGAAGAAGCGCTCAACCCGTTCGCGCACGCTTTCGGGATTGCCGGGGACGGTAACCGTCGCGTGCAGCGGAATCTTGTCGATCGTAACGGCCCGCAACGGCGGAAGCCGCGCCGGAATAACCCGTTTGAACGTGCAGACTGCAAGCGACAGCAAGATCAGCCCGATGATTCCGACGTAATACGGCGAGTGGTAAATGTTGTCGAAGCCCAAACGTATGATCAGGCGGGCAAGCGGCGCCGCGTAACTCTGAAAATAGATGGCCGGATCTTTGCCTTGATCGACGATGACGCCGATGAGCGTCAGCACGCCCCAGATTAAGAATAGGACGACGGCAAAGAGTACGTTGCTGAAGGTCCGGGTGAAATCGCCGTACAGGGAGCGCACGAACATGATCCTACGCTCTCGAAGCCTCCAGCCGCCACGACTTCTCGAGCAGAACGATAATCCACAGTCCCACCTCGTACAGGATATACATCGGCAGCGCCATCAAGGCCATTGTCAGCGGGTTACCGTCGGGCGCCACGATAGCGCCGAAGACGAAGAAACCGAACAAGAAATACTTGCGCGACCGCTTGAGGAAAGCGGAATTGATCACGCCGATGCGCGCGAGCGCCACCATGACGATCGGCGTTTGAAAAATCAACGCAAACGCAAGAAAAATCAACAAGATAAAATTAATCGTCGATTCGATCCCGAAAGTCGGCGTCGCAATGTGATTGGTGACCGCTATCAACGTGCCCACGATCCGCGGCAGCACGATAAAATGCGCGAACGCAAGCCCGGCGAGCGCTAAGAAAAATGAAGGCGCGATATACACATATACCAAGCGCCGCGTGCGCGGATGAAACGCGGGCACGACAAACATCCAGAGTTGGTATAACAGTACCGGAAGTCCGAGAACGATTGCCGCATAAATCGAAAATTTGAATTCCGCGAGGATGGCATCGGCCGGTCCGAACGCGTGCAGCTGGACATTGTGGAAATACGCGTTCTTCAGAAAGTCGATAACATAGGGTGATGGAATGAACATCACCACGCCGAGTCCAAAAACCGTCGCTAACGAGATCAACAGACGTTTACGGAGCTCTCGCAAATGCTCCGTAAAAGTCATCTCTTTCTGATCCCACTCACTTTGTTCGGTGGATAGTTTAACAGGCGTATCCGCGCTGCGCGCTGCACGCCCCCCATGCGCAAAGCGCAAGGGGCCCCCGGCCTGCCGGCCCATCTGCTCGGAGTCCGGTTGCAACGGCATTAGCTTTTTAGGACGGGAACTCTAACTGCTGAGAGTCCCTTTGTCAGGTGTGGGCGGTGGCACGTCGGCGCCAGTGCCCGATGCGTTGTTCTGCGAAACGTTGTTCATCACGTCGGCGCGCGCGGCTTCGGCTCGGAGGCGAGCGTCTTCCCGCGCTTTGGCCGCGGCGGCGTCCGCCTCGGCCTGACCCGCCAAAAACTCTTTTTTCGCTTGTCCGGCGCTGCGCGCCAGTTTCGGCAGCTTGTCCGCACCAAAGAGCAAAACACCGAGCACGACCACGATGCCGATGATCTCCGGGCTTGCGATCGCGAGAATGGGATGCATAAAAACTCCTTTTGTCTTCCTTTAAACTAACGTTTCGGCCAGATGCCGCAGCTCCGCTTTTGCGCTTGTTTCCGGCAGCGGCGTCAGCGCGCGTTCGGCACGGCGGGCATACTCGCGAACGTGCGTACGGGTTTCCTCGGCAGCCCCGGACCGGCGAATTCCCGTGAGCAACGGCTCGATAGACTGTGCCGGTCCATCCTTATAATAACGTTCTGCCAAGCCCCGAAAGTCGTTGCCGCCGCGGCGCAATGCCAAAATAAGCGGGATCGTCACCTTCTGCTCGGTGAGATCGTTGCCGACGGGTTTTCCGAGCTCACCCGCTTGCGCGGTCACGTCGAGCAAGTCATCGCGCATTTGAAATCCGATACCGTATGCCAGGCCGTACTCGCGTAGCGCCGCCACTTCATCCGCAGTTCCGCCGCCGGCGATCGCTCCGCATTCCGCCGACGCGGCAAAAAGTGTCGCGGTTTTCTTGGTAACGATCTCCACATAGTCGCCCAACGTGAGCTCGAGATCGCCCAACGAGCGCAGCTGTAGAACTTCACCGTCGCAAATTGCTGCCAGCGTCGCCGAGAGAATATTCGGAATCGGGGGCGGGTAGCGATCCGTTACGTTTTTGAAGATCCATGCGAACAAGTAATCGCCGGCCAAAACGCTTATCCGGTTGCCGTAATCCACGGCGGTCGCGTTGACTCCGCGTCGCATCATCGCGTGGTCGACGACATCGTCGTGAATCAACGTCGCAACATGAATAAGTTCCATGTAAGCAGCCAATTCGAGGTGAGCTCGTGCGCTGGAGCCGGCGGCTTGAGCCGCCAGCAGGGTGATCTGTGGACGAAGCCGTTTGCCGCCGGCAGCGAGCATCCGTTTTACGGCTTCAGTGATGAGCGGATTGTCTGTGGTAAATCGCTCGCGAAAGAACGTTTCAATCTCATCAAACGCTCCGGTCTGCGTACGGGCACTCTGGATCATGCCGGCGCGTCTCCGTAATGAATCGCGATCGAGCCGCCCATCAGCCGCACGAAGCCGGTATTTTGAAACCCAGCACGTTCGAATCGCTCGCGCAATTGTTCGGCATTCGGGTGGTGTGTCAGCGAATTCGGTAAGTAGGTGTAGGCCTGTCGCGAACCGCCCACCATTCCGCCGATGAGCGGAACGACGCCGTAGAAATAGATGTCAAACAGTCCTTTCCAAAGGCGATTGGGCGCCTTGCTCATGTCGAGGTTTACGAAGCGTGCCCGCGGATGCAATACACGCCGCACTTCATGCAAAACGCGATCGATATCGACCACATTGCGCATCGAAAACCCCATGGTCGCGCCATCGAACGAAGAATCGGCAAACGGCAACGACATCGCATCGGCGTCAACGAACTCCACGCGCCGTTGACCGCTCCGCATGGCGCGCGTGCGCGCCGCCGCGAGCATCGGCTCGCAAAAGTCGGCGCCGGTGACGCGCAAGCTGGGATCGGTTCGCAGCAAGGCGAATGCGATGTCGCCGGTTCCGCAGCAAAGATCGAGAATATGGCTGCCACGCGGCGGACGAAGGACCGAGATCGCTTTCCTGCGCCAGCTCTCATCCATACCCGCGCTAATGACTCGGTTGGCGATGTCATAGCGCGGCGCGATTCGCGCGAACATCTCGCGGACGTATGTCCCTTTATCGGCCGCCGGCCGATCCGTCGCGGGCCTTGCACTCATGTGAGAACCTAACGCTTCCAACAGGCGGGCGCCTAGCCCTGGATTCCGCGGAAAACGTCGTGATTGCGGCGGCATGATTACATTATCGTCGCAAAAGACGTTTTATCGAGCCTTAGGTCAGGCCCATTCCATTGCAATCGGAGCTTACATGCTCGAGCCGGGTCGCGTGACACGCGCGCTCGAGGCCGCCGCCCTGCGCGGCGCAAACGTCGTGGTGCGCTTGGAAGCAAAACCGTCAAACGATCCTACAGGCGCACTAGCCCGGCAAAATGAGCGCGTTGTTGAAGACCTTCGATCCGACGGCGCCGATGCGGCCGTCATCCCGCAGCTGCACATAAAAACCGCAATCTGTGATGGCGCCGCGTATCTTGACGATCGCAATTTTCCGTCGAGCGGCGCCGACACGATTCTCCGCGACGATACTCCGGCCGATGTCGCAGACGTGGTGGCGGCACTGGACGGGCTGCCGGCTTCGCCGAAACGATCGATCTCGTTTACCAAAGCTGCAGCGCTGAACGCCGAAACGAAAATGTTGCGGGATGCAATCGGCGCGCGGCGCGTAGAGGTTCAAACCGAATCGTTTGGCGGCAGTAGCGGCGTCTATGGCGCACTGCGGATGCTAGCCGCGCGCGGTGTGCAGTGCAAGCTCAGCGTTGCCAAGCACGCTCTGAATCCGAAGGAAGCTCTCGCACTCGAGAAGATGCAGCGCGCCGGTGTCGAGGTGCGCCTCGGAACCTCAGATGAAAAACTGGCGCTTGTCGATGGAACGATTGCGTGGGTCGGGTCCGCGAACGCAACGTCGCCGTTTTATGGATCGAGTGATTGGGGACTCTGCACCTCGGGTCGCCGCGTGGTCAATGCCTTGCAACGTCATTTTGATGCCAACTGGAACCGCGCTCAGCCGTTTATCGCTTCCCCAGTCCAAAAAGCGAACGCGCATTCTCCGTTGTCCGTTTCGCAATCGTTTCGAACGGCATCCCAAATATCGCGCTGACTTTTTCCGCCGTCGCCGCGACAAATGCCGGTTCGTTTCGTTGACCGCGATATGGAACCGGCGCTAGATAAGGGCAATCGGTTTCAAGCAGCACGCGGTCGAGTCCAACGATGGTAACTGCGTCGCGAATCGGTTGAGCGTTCTTAAACGTAATGATTCCGGCAACCCCAAGATACAGTCCAAACTCGCTCGTGAGCAGTCTTGCTTGATCGGCATCCCCGGTAAAACAATGCATCACGCCGCGCATGCCGGCGCTCCATTCGTCGCGCAGTATCGTAACGAAATCATCGAAAGCATCGCGATGATGAAAGATCAGCGGTAAATTTATATCGCGCGCTACCGCCATTTGCGCGCGCATGACCCGCTGCTGGACTTCGCGAGGGCTGTGCTGGTAATAATAGTCCAGACCGGTCTCACCAATCGCCACGATTCGGTCATGCCGCACGAAGAGCTCGAATGCGCTCCCGATATCCGCGGGCGCATCTTTAGCTTCATGCGGATGAATGCCGGCCGAAGCCCACAACGCATAACGCTCGGCAGTTTCAAACGCGCGCTTCGTGTCATCGAGATCGCATCCAACCGTAATCGCGGTTCGCACGCCGGCTTCGCGCATTCGCGCTACCGTTGCATCGCGATCCGAATCAAAAGCTTTATCGTGCAGATGGCAGTGAGTATCGATCAAGCTTCGACGACACGATTGCGCCCTTGCCGTTTAGCGCGATAGAGCGCGCCATCGGCGCGGTCGAGCAGCGACTCCAGCGTGTCCCTGGCTGAAGCAACGGCGACGCCGATGCTGACCGTTACCGCCTCGCCGTCACGGTGGGCGAGTCCGGCGCCGGCAACGGCGGCGCGCAGCCGTTCGCCGACACCGAGTGCGGTTTCAACGGTTGTATCGGGCATAATCACCAAGAATTCTTCGCCGCCGATCCGTCCGGCACGGTCGTGACTGCGCACAGAACGTGCGATAGTAGAAGCGATCGTACGCAAATACCGATCGCCGGCTTGATGCCCCAACGAGTCATTGACTTCCTTGAAACGATCGATGTCGAGCAAAAGGACGGCACAGGGCGTTCCAAACGCGACGCCGTCCACGCGGTCGCGCAGTAATTGCATGATCGTGCGGTGGTTCGGAATTCCCGTGAGGGCATCGAGCGCGGCGGCACTTTGGGTTGCCGCGATCGAGCGGAAGTCGCGCAGCATCGGCGAGAGATCCGCGGCCGCTTGCGCCATCCGGCGTCGCGGCACCAAGTGAGCCGAAGATAACGGGCGATGGACGATCAACGCGCCCAGGAGATCGTCGTTGGACGTGCGCGCCGCGTGCGCCAAAACCGCAAAGTTGCTGTTGCTGACACTTACCGACATATGGTCGGAGCGGGTGAGCTCTTGCAGTGCGCGCGTGCACAGATCGAGTTGTTCGCGTGAGGGGTGCGCTCCGACGCTGGCGAGAGGAGACAACTTTTTTTCACCGGGACTAATAGCGGCGAAAATCTGGAGCGTCTCGTGCGCGGCCGGCGTGTGCAAGCCTGCAAGCAGTGAGTTCATTTGGGGAATCGGATCGCCGGCGCCGAGCATGGCTTGTACGGCGTCCCGTGCCAGGCGCAGCCGTTGGAGCTCGACGCGATTCTCATGAAGCGATCGCAGCGTCAATGCCAAGAACGGCAACGGCGCCAAGCTTGCCAATCCGAATGCGATCCCAATGTTCGACCAGCCGAGTGTGCAGACGTAGCCCCACGACGTCAGCAGCAGCATGAACAGCATGAGCCGCGAATCGCGTGAGAGGTTACGCCAGAATCTTCTCAACGATAATCCGGTAGCCAAAACGCGTATCGGGATCCACACGCCGTACAAAAACATGTAGATCGCCAGCACGTAGAACGCTACATATGCTAGGTATGCCGGAACGGAAAGCGCTATCGGCCCCGGGTACAAGTCGCTGCGTAAAGCCCCGGCAAAAAGCCACAAGATCGCTTGCGGCCCGCCTTCGAAAATGCGGTGCATCAAACGCGACCGTCCACCGTTCGAGATTGCAAGTGGGTAAGCGACCAGCGTCATCGCTGCGGCAACCACGGGACCATAGACGGTAACGATCGTCAGAATCAGCGGCAACTCGAGTGTGATGCGGTTGGGTTCGGCGGCGCGGCGCCGCCGCACAACGGCCAAAGCGCTCAGTGGAATGTTGATATGTGTGAGCAGCGTGAAAAGTACAAATGCAACCGCGAGTGCGATACCGTCTTGTAAGCGAATGTGCGCAAATGCGCGTGGCGCCAGGGTTGCAGTGATCGCGACGGCAACGATGAGCACGCCGGCGCGCACGATTGCGTACATCGCCTGCTGGCGATCGCCCACCGTTAGCTGACCAGCTCCTCGCGCGGAAACAGCGCCTCGCCCGGCTGCGTTTGCGTTCCCGCGGCCAGTCCGCCCCATTGCAAGCTGGTCGTCCAATCGGCGTCTATCGGCTCGCCCGTTCCGAGCTGGTGCCACATCGCCCGGGCGCGTTCAGGCATAAATGGAGCCAACAAGATTGCCAGCCACCGCAGTCCCTCGCAAAGTTCATAGAGCACGGCATCCAGTTCCGCGCGTCTTTCTTCCTTATATAATAGCCACGGCTTACGCTCTTCGATGGTTTGGTTCAAGGCGGTGACCAGCTCCCAAACCGCCTCGAGCGCATCCCGAAATTGCAAGGCGAAGATGCGGGCACGGACCTTCTCCCCTAGATCGGCGAAACGCTCGGAGATGGCGCCGGCGACCGGTTGCGGCACCAGGCTGTTGCGGTAACGCTCGAGCATCGCGAGCGAACGCCGCAGCAGATTGCCAAGGTCGTTGCCCAAGTCGCTGTTGTAGCGTTGGACGATTTTTTCTTCCGAGTAGGAAAAGTCGCTGCCGAAGGGTGCTTCGCGCAGAAGAAAATAGCGAATCGCATCGGCGCCGAAGCGTTCGGCTAAGATGAACGGATCGACGGCGTTACCCAAACTCTTTCCAATTTTCTGTCCTTCGACGGTGATCCAGCCGTGCGCAAACACCAATTCCGGAGGCGATTCGCCGATGCTCCAGAGCATCGCAGGCCAGATCAGCGTGTGAAACCGCGCAATCTCTTTTCCGATGAGCTGCACGTTCGCGGGCCAGAACTGCTTGAATTTCTCTCCGTCGGGCCAATCGAGTGCGGAGATGTAGTTGAGCAGCGCATCAAACCAAACGTAGATAACGGCTTGTTCGGAACCGGCGTCGCCGGGAACCGGGATACCCCAAGCAAAGTTGGTTCGGGAAATGCTCAAATCTTCAAGACCTTCCTCCAACAAGGCCATCATCTCGTTGTAAACGGCGCGCGGACGCACCCAATCAGGATACTCTTTAAAGTGCGCTTTCAAACGATCGGCGTACCCGGAGAGCCGAAAGAACCAGTCGTCCTCGGACAGCCATTGAACCTCGCGGCCGCATGTCGGACACTTTCCGGCGACGAGCTTTGATTCGGGCCAAAACGTCTCGTCGGAAACGCAATACCAACCCTCGTACTTGCCTAAATAGACATCGCCGCGCTCGCGCATACGCTCGAAGACGGCCTGCACGACGCGCGTGTGGCGCGGCTCGGTCGTTCGAATGAAGTCATCGTATTGCACGTGATACAGCGCGAAGAGCTCCTTCCAGCGCGGGACCAGCTCGTCGCACCACGCTTGCGGTGTTTTGCCCGCGGCGGCGGCCGCGTCTGCGACTTTTTGCCCATGCTCATCGGTGCCCGTCAGGAAGCGCGCCGGGCCCGCGCAGCGGGCGGTACGCGCGAGAACGTCGGCGACGATCGTCGTGTAGGCGTGCCCGATGTGGGGTTCGCCGCTGATGTAGTAGATGGGTGTCGTAACGTAAAAACCGCGCGGCATAAAATACCTTACCGCTCTTTACCCGTAGTGGCCTGGTGTTTGCGCCGTTTGCGCTCTCCGGCGCGCGCGTAAATGTCGCGGCGCGACCCGAAGCCTTGGGCAGCGAGCGTCTTGGCGATCGATGCAACGCTTTGCGCTTTTGCGAGCAGCGCATCGATTTGCGCGTCAATATCGCGGCGCGGGACGCGCGACAAACGCTTTGAGGCCGAAGGCAGCACCACAAACGTGACCTCACCGCGCACCGGCGCAGTGAGTTGATCGCGAACGTGTTGCGCGTTTCCGGATAATTGTTGTTCGAACCGCTTGGTGTACTCGCGCACGAGAAAAACATCGGCGGCGGGGTCCACTGCCGCCAGATCGTTCAGTGTAGCGGCGATGCGTTTCGGCGACTCAAACCAAATGCTCGCAATGCCGAGTTCGAGCGCGCCACGAAATGCTTTTTGGCGCAACGTCTTGGATCGCGGCGGGAAACCTTCGAAGGTAAAGCGGCGGAGCGGAAAACCGGAAAGCAGCGCCGCGCCGATCGCGGCGCTGGGTCCGGGCAAGACGTCCACCGTGATTCCCGCCTCTCGGGCAGCTGCCACGAGCTCGGTTCCCGGATCCGAAATGCCCGGCATTCCCGCATCGCTGATGACCGCAACGTGCTCTTCACGTGCGCGCTGCAGGATCCCACCGGTAACCCGATGCGCATTTTGCTCCCGATAGCTGAAGATCTCTTTGCCGGGTATCTTTAGCGCCGACAAAAGCTTGCGCGCAACGCGCGAATCCTCAGCAACGATGAGCGTGCAATCGCGTAATGCATCGAGCGCTCGTGACGTGATGTCCCGCAGGTTGCCGAGCGGCGTCGGCACAAACGTCAATGGCATGCTACGCGCTGTTGCCGCGATGCGACCAAGTCGTCAAGATCTCGGATTGCTCACCATCGTAGCGATCCTTGGGATTCTCGCGCTCATCGATTTACCTCGTTATTTTGCCCTATACGAGAGGGATTGGATCAATGATTTCCGAGCCTTCTACTGTGGGGCGAGGGTACTGTCCGCGCACGCCGATCCCTATTTATTCCAACCGCTGTACCATTGTGAGTCGATGCCCGCCAATACGGCGTTCTTTCGCGCGCTTGACAATGTGGCATTGCCCGCTCCGTTACCGGGCTACGCGCTCGCGCTTTTTATACCGTTGGCACGGCTGCCGCTTGAGTGGGCAGGTTTCATATGGATGATGTTCTTGCTGGGTGCAGTCGGTGTCACGTTGCTCGCGTTACGCCGCCTAACCGGCTTTGAATACGTCGTGCTGGTTGCCGCGATCATTCTATCCGACGTGCTTTTTCTTGTTCCCACCGGTCAGCTCGTGCCCGTTGTGGTCGCTGCGATCTGTCTATGCGGTCTGTGGCTGAGGAGCGGAAACTATCTCGGCGCAGGCGTCGCAGCAGCGGCTACGATGATCGAGCCGAACATCGGCTTGGCGGTTTGCGTCGCGATCTTCGTCTGGTGCGCACGCACGCGAGGCGCGCTCGTCGTTTGCGCAATCATCCTCGCTGGGTTGTCATTGGAGGTTCTCGGAATCTCCCGCAACGCTGAGTATTTGTTGAAAGTTTTGCCGGCGCAAGCGCTCTCCGAGATTTCGAGCGACACGCAGTACGGCTTAGCGGGCGTGCTCGCCAGGCTCGGAGTCGAAACGCAGAGCGCATTGCGCTGGGGACTTCTGTCGTATATAGCGATGTTCGTCATTGGAATCGCAGCCGCAGGTCGTCTTGCCCAAAAAACGCTCGATCCGGCTTGCTTGGCCGTAGTTCCAGCCGCGTTTGTTCTTCTGGGCGGGACATATTTGCACGCCGCGCAGCTCGCCGCCGCGCTTCCCGCTGCCCTGCTTCTTTCGTCCGTGCGGCGGTCTCGGATTTTCGGAATCGCACTTGTGTTGTTGGCAGTTCCGTGGGAACCGGTCGTCAGGACTGCATACCTCGCACCCATCGCGATCCTTGTCGTCCTTTTGCTCAGCTGGAGCTTAAGCCACGGGAATATGCGGCTTGCTTTGGCCGCGTCTTTGCTGGCAACGTTTTTTATTCTAATCGCTAATTGGGCGTTTATACGCAACCAGCCGGCATTTTCCCCGAGCCATGTCCTACGGCCGGATCCGCATGCATTGGCGGAATCATCATGGGGAATCTTTATGCGAAATCACTACGCCGTCGGCAATCCAATAGTTTGGTGGAGTATGGGACTGACTTGGATCGGGTTGCTGGCGCTGATCAGCGGCGTTCTACGGGATGCCACGATCTTTCATCGAAAATCCAGTGCGTCTTGAACGTCGAGCGGATTCCAAAGGGTGCACGCCTCGAGCTGTATATCAGCCCAACATGCCCTTATTGCCGCGCTGCGCGAGAGCACTACGATCGCACCGGAACGGCATATGTGACGCACGACGCCGAGAATGACGAACGCCTGCGTGCCCAAATGCTTGCGCTGACGGACGGCGATCCGACCGTACCGGCGATCGTCGTCGACGGTGCCTACGTGCAATCCGGTTGGGGCTCTCCGCCCCGCGGTTGAACGGTATGAACTGGGGGCCGGTCAGGTTCCCCTGCAATCCTAAGACCGAGGGCTAGGCAGGCCGATACTGTGAAAGTCCCGTGATACTGACCCGCGCGCTCCCGCGGCTTGCTCCGACGACGGTGCGGCGGCCGCGTCTCGAACGATGGCTTGCAACGCACGCCACGGTGCCGTTGCGTTTGCTTATTGCACCGGCCGGATCCGGTAAGACGACATTACTGCTCAAATATATGCGCGAGTCTTCCGAACGCATCGGATATTGCGCGCTTCCACCGGGATGCACGTCGGCGAATTTGTATGAGGCGATCGCTACCGCTCTTGGCCTGGCAGCGGTTCCGTCGGCGTACGACGCGCTGATGTCGACTTTGCGTTCAGGCTTTTCCGATGGTTGCGAGATTTTGATCGATGATGCCGATAACGCGACGGGCCCGGCATTGCAACAGTTGCATCGTCTCATCGAAGACGCTCCAGAAAATGTCGGTTTTGTCTTCGCCGGACGCTCGCGCGATGCGCTGGATGCCAAAACGTGGATCGCGCGGGGACTGGGCGTACTGTGCGATCTTGGCAGACTTGCGTTCGACGCACCCGAAACGCAGCTGCTCGCGGAGGCCTGTGGCATTTCGGCTTCACACGCCGAAGTTTCGCGGTTGCTGGAAGAAAGCGATGGCTGGGCGATCGTGGTTTCGGGTGCCGTGCGTTGCGCCGCCGAGGATCATCATTCACTGAGCGGAGCTTTCGATCGCTGGCGTACGCGCTACGGTCAGCTCTTCGCCGAGTTCATTTCCGCCGAATTGGATCGCGCCGGCGAAGAAGATCGCGCGATCGTGCGTGGCATCATGAGCGGCGTGCTGCCCGAAGAAGAAAATCAGCTTGAGCGGCTCGAATCGGCGGGACTGTTTGTTATCCGGGGCCCGGGTGGACCTCGCCCACTGCGCCCAATTCGACATGTACGCGGCGGCGTTCGCGCGACGCCGGCTGCGCAACTGGCGCCACTGTCGGTCAAAATGCTGGGCCACTTTCAAGCGCAGCTCGCGGGCACGGACATCGCGTGGATCCGCAAACGCGATCAACAGATTATCAAGTATTTGCTGCTCAAGCCAACGGCATCGGCGAGCCGAAGCGAATTGGCGTCGCTCTTTTGGCCGGATGCCGATCGTCAGCTGGCGGCGCAAAGCGTGCGAACGGCCTGCAGCAACATCCGCAAAGCGATCGCGGCGATTGTCGGCTACGGCGCAGTCGATCGGTACTTTCGCGCCGACCCGGATGTGGCGCTGGAACTTTCGAATGTGGTCGCCGATCTGCGCCGGTTCAGCGCGCACGTTGGCGACGGTGACGCCGCTTTCGATCGCGGCGATCTTGAGGAAGCCGCCGCGCGTTACCGGGCTGCCGAGGAACTTTATACCGGTAGACTGCTCGATGCCGACGCGCCGGAACCGTGGTTTACTGCGCAAGGGCAGCTCCTCGAAGATCGATACATTATTGTGCTCGAACGGCTCGCGCAGCTGGCGTTTGACGAAGGTGACATGAAAGGCGCGGCCGACTATGCGTATCGCGTGCAACAACGCCGCCCCGATTCGGTGGGTCTGGTGAAGATGCTCGGAAAGGTCGCGCCGCAATATCGCACCGCATCGCTCGAGGACCATCGCCGCCGCAAAACTGATAGTGCGTAAGCCGTTTTTAACGGCCTTTTTTTTAGCGGTCTGCGTTCTTCTGTTTTGGCAGCTGGCCGAAACCTCGGGCGTGAAGGTCTTGCTCGGCGATTTTCGGGCGTTTTATTGCGGCGGCTCGATGGTGCTTCACGGAAATAACCCATATTTCGCGGGCCCATTGCTGCGCTGCGAACAGACGCCGCAGCCCTTCGGGCTGCACAGCGTCCGCGAAGCCGACCTGCCGGCTCCATTTCCGGGTTACGCGCTACTGTTTTTTGCGATCTTTGCTTTCTTGCCGTACGTCATTGCGGCCACGATATGGCTATGTCTGCTCATTGTCTGCACGGCGGCTGCGTGTGTCTTTCTGGCAAGGCTCTGCGGGCTTTCAGTTGCCGCCGTCTTTGTCCTGATTGCGGTGGCTTATTGCGTTTCGGTGATTCCTTATGGCGAACTCGCGCCCATTATTTTGGCAGCGCTGACCGCAGGAGCATTGGCGTTACGGCGCGGCTTTATTGGCGGCGCGACGATCGGACTTGCGATACTCGCGCTGCTGCCGCACATTGCTTTGCCCGCATATATCGCGGTTTTCATTTGGAGCAGGGCGATGCGACTGCCGGTCGCCGGCCTAATCGTCCTGCTTGTGGCATTAGACGTTGCCGCCGGTGGCCCGCAAGTGGCGGTTGCGTATCTCGTGCACGTCTTGCCGAACCACGCCGCGTCGGAGATCGGTTTTGTTACACAATATAGCGCAACGTGGATGGCGCAAGGTTTCGGCGCATCCGATCGCGTTGCATTGATCGCGGGCGAGGTCTCGTACGGCCTTGCGGTCGTAGCAGGGGTTTGGCTCGCCGGGCTGGTGGCCGCAAGGTTGCGTGACGCGGCATTTCTGATGCTCGTCCCTGCAGCACTCGCGGTTACCGGTGGCTCGTTTGTGCACTACAGCGAGATCACACTCGCACTTCCGGCCGCGCTCTTACTATTTAGCCGAGCCACAGGCGTCACCAAAATGTTGGCCGCGATTGCAGTCGTTTGCGTGGCGCTGCCGTGGCAGTCGGTCGTGACGCAGCCATTGCTGATCGTCGCTTTAGTTATCGGCGCCATTG
>DASYYA010000025.1:0-2686 GCA_035934355.1 Candidatus Rubrimentiphilum sp.
GGTTATGGCTCGCCGAAAGTAGATTCATTCAAAGCCCACGGCGAACCGCTCGGCCCTGACGATGTCAAGGCCACCAAAGAAAATCTAGGTTGGCCGCTCGAGCCGGATTTTTATGTGCCGCAAGACGTCCTCGACTTCTATCGGCAAGTCGGCGCCCGCGGCGCTGAGCTGCAAACGCAATGGCAACGCACCTTCGATGAATGGAAAGGGCAAAACGGCGCGTTGGCCGCGCAGCTCGAGCGCACGCTGCGCAAGTTGCCGCCCGCGCAAATTCCGTGGCCGGCGATCAATAAGTCCAACGGCGACAACATCGCGACGCGCGATACCGGCGGACAAGTGATGAATGCGATTGCGCAAGCCGTTCCCGAACTCATGGGCGGCTCCGCCGATTTGGATCCGTCAACCAAAACCTATTTGAAAGATTGCGGTGATTTTCAACCCGACCAGTATGCCGGACGTAACGTGCATTACGGCGTGCGCGAGCACGCGATGGGCGCGGCAACCAACGGCATTGCGCTGCACGGTGGTTTGCTGCCGTTCGGATCGACGTTCTTGAATTTTCTCGACTATATGAAAGGCGCAGTGCGACTCTCAGCGCTCAATCAAATCCGCTGCTATTACATCTTCACGCACGACTCGGTGTTTTTAGGCGAAGACGGCCCGACGCATCAGCCGATCGAGCATTTGGCACACATGCGCGCTACGCCGAACCTCATGGTCGTTCGGCCCGCCGACGCAGTCGAAACTTTGGAAGCCTGGAAAGTAATGATCGCATCGCCGCGGGGCCCGTGGGCGCTAATTCTCACGCGTCAGAAAGTTCCATATTTAGGCGATCGTAACGCCGACGTGGCGCGCGGCGCTTATATTTTAATTGATAGCGAGCGAACGCCCGACCTGATTTTGATCGCGACCGGTTCGGAGGTCAGTTTGGCCGTGCAGGCGGCAGCGATCTTGCAAGGTCGTGGCACTCAAACGCGCGTCGTATCGATGCCGTGTTGGGAATTATTTGAAGCGCAGCCGCAAAGCTATCGCGACCAGATTCTACCGCCCGACGTCACCGCGCGCATGTCGATCGAAGCCGCGGCCACCTTTGGGTGGGAACGCTGGATCGGGACGCGCGGGTTTGCGTACGGGATCGACCATTTCGGCGCCTCGGCGCCCGCCGCCGATATTGCCAAGGAGTACGGATTTACTCCCGAAAAAATCGCGCAAGCCGCGATGGAACGATTTGCCGGAGTACGAGGTTAGAGCACTTATGAGCAATCAAGTTCAGCAACTCTGGGCCGCCGGACAGAGCGTCTGGCTCGATAACTTGCGTCGCAGCATGTTCGCGTCGGGCGAGCTGAAAGGCTTGATCGACAAAGGCTTGCACGGGATGACTTCCAACCCGACGATCTTCGAAAAGGCGATTGGCAGCGGCAATGACTACGATGAGCAGTTGCGCTCGCTCATCGGCAAACAACACGATGCCGAAGCGCTCTTTTGGGAACTCGCGGTCACCGATATCGGTGACGCCTGCGATCTGTTCCGTCCCGTTTACGACAGTACGCAAGGCAAAGACGGATTCGTGAGCATCGAAGTCTCGCCGCTCATCGCGCACGATACCAAAGCGAGCGTCGCGATGGCGAAAGATCTCTGGAAGCGGATCGATCGCCCCAACCTGATGGTCAAGATTCCCGGTACCGACGAAGGTTTTCCGGCAATTGAAGAATGCATTGCCGAGGGGATCAACATCAACGTCACGCTTATTTTTTCGATTGAAAACTTCGAAAAAGCCATGCGCGCACATATTCGCGGCTTGCAACGCCGCGCCAAAGCGGGTAAGCCGATCGACAAGGTCGCTTCGGCCAACAGCATCTTTGTGAGCCGCATCGACACGCTCGTGGATAAACTGTTACAAGCGCGTATCGACAGGGGCGAAAGACAGCTGGAAAGCTTACTCGGAAAGATTGGTGTTGCCAACCTGAAATTGGCATATCAAAAATATCTGGAGGTCTATGGCGAAGCCGAGTTCGCGGCGCTGAAAAGCAAGGGCGCGGCCGAACAGCGTCCCTTATGGGCGTCAACCTCGACCAAAAATCCGAAATACCCCGACTTGATGTATGTCGAACCCGTGGTCGCGCGCAACACGATCAACACGATGCCGCCGCAAACGCTCGATGCTTTGCTCGATCACGGCAAAGTTGTACCCGATTCCGTATTGCAAGGCGTGGACGAAGCACGCGAAACCTGCAAGCGCCTCGCCGACGCGGGCATTTCGCTTTTTGACGTGACGCATCAACTGCAGGTTGAGGGCGTGGCCGCCTTCAACGATTCATTCGCCGCGCTGCTCGGCGCGATCGTCTACAAACAAAAACAGCTCGGTTCAGGAACATCCGAGCGAGTCGCGTTCTCGTTTTAGGGAACCTAAACGTGAGCGACCAGTTTCGCCCCGCGTACGAGCGCGCACTCGCGACGCTCGAAGAGCGCCAGTTTCTGAGCAAGCTCTGGGCGAAAGATCCGTCGCTCTGGTCGAGCGATCCCGCGCATGTCGAAATCATTAAGCACGCGCTCGGGTGGCTCGATATTCCGGAGCATCTTCTCGAATCGGTCGCGCAACTCAAGGAATTCGCCCGCGAAGTCGCCGCCGAATTCAAACACGCGGTCGTCTTAGGCATGGGCGGCAGCTCCCTGGCTCCCGGCGTGC
>DASYYA010000036.1:0-39290 GCA_035934355.1 Candidatus Rubrimentiphilum sp.
CCACGCCGATTTTCATGCCCAGTGCGGGTGTGTGCGACGCATGGTCGAGATCGTCGACCGGGCCCGGCATCATCACTACGTCATGCTGCGCGTCCAGATTGTTGAGCACAAACCAGGCGACGCTGCGTGCATTCTGGACATCAACGTCCTCATCGACAACAATTAGCACGCGCGTCAGCATCATCATGTGGCCGAGGCCCCAGAGCGCATTCATCACTTTTTTGCCTTGACCCGGATAGGATTTGCGAATCGAAACAATCGCCAGATTCTGGAAGCCGCCCTCGACGGGCAGATTCATGTCGACTACTTCCGGCAATAGCATCTGCAGCAGCGGCAAAAAGATTCGCTCAGTCGCCTTTCCGAGCCACGCGTCCTCCATCGGCGGTTTTCCGACAACGGTCGCGGGATAGATGGGATCGCGCCGGTGCGTCATACACTGCACGTGAAACGTTGGGTATGTATCGGCTAAACTGTAAACGCCGGTGTGATCGCCAAACGGCCCTTCAGTGCGGAGATCGGTATTGTCAACATATCCTTCAAGCACAAAGTCAGCGTCTGCCGGAACCTTCAAATCAACGGTCTTGCAGGCAACCAGTTTGACAGGTTTGCCGCGCAGTAATCCCGCGAACGAAAACTCGTCGATCACCGGGGGCAACGGCGCGGTGGCTGCGTAGGTTAATACCGGATCCGCGCCGATTGCGACAGCAACAGGCAGACGTTCACCCCAAGAGGCCGCATGTGCGCGGCCCTGCTTGTGACGTTGCCAATGCATGGCGGTTTCTGTTGGTCCGTAGAGCTGCATGCGATACATGCCGACGTTAAAACGTCCGTTGCGCGGATCTTTGGTCACAACCAGCGGTAGCGTGATAAACGGGGCGGCGTCGAACGGCCATGTGGTAAGAATTGGAAGTTTCGTCAGATCCGGCGGATTCACGACGACGTCTTGGCAGCTACCCGACGAAACGGTTTTTGGAAGCGCGGCTCCCAGTGGCGCCAGCGACAGCAACTTGCCAATCTTTTCCATCGCCGAATTCGGAAGCGAAACATCGAGCAGCTTACGAATGCGATCGCCGGCTTCATCGAGATTGTCTACACCCAATGCCATCGCCATGCGCTTTCGCGAGCCGAATTGATTGGTGAGCACTGGAAACGCGGAACCCTTTACGCGTTCGAAAAGCAACGCGGGGCCGCCGCGCTTGACGATGCGATCGCTTATTTCGGCGATCTCTAGCCGCGGATCGACTTCAGCCGCGACGCGATGGAGCTCGCCTGCACGATCGAGCGCATCGACAAACTCATCCAGCGAATTGTAAGGCACGCTACTCAAATCCCATGCGGCGCATCAGGATGCGGTCGCGCATTTTTTCGGGCAAGCGAGTGAAGAATGCGCGCATCCACGCCGGCGGCGCACCGATCGCATACCGTGCGCGCGGCTTTCTTGAAGTGAGCGCGTGCAGTACGGCTTGAGCGACCACGATGGCTTCAATCCCGGTTCGCTCTTGATGCTCGCTAATGCTCGTAAGTTTCTCCAGCGCGGGGCGGTAGCGTTCCAGCGCTTCGGCCGGAAACAGTGCGCGTAATCGTTCGCGTCCGTTGCGCCCTTTTTGCCAAATTGGTGTGTTAACGTTGCCGGGTTCGATCAGGGAAACGTGTATGCGGGATCCACGCAGCTCCATGCGCAGCGTATCGGCGGCAGCTTCAAGTGCAAACTTCGAACTGCTGTAGGCGCCGACAAAGGGAGATGCAATCTGACCGGAGATCGAACTCATGAAGATTAATCGCCCCGAAGTTGCCCGCAGCATCGGCAGAAACGCCTGTGCGACCGCGAGCGCGCCGAAGAAATTTACTTCAAACTGCCGCCGCAATTCGTCGATTGGCAAGAGCTCGAGCGGACCGGGGATCGCGATGCCGGCGTTACTCACCACGCCGCGAAGCGGCGTTCCGTTTTGATGCACCGTATGTGCGGCGTCGCGAATCTGTTCGGCGTCGGTGACGTCCAGCGTCAGCGCAGCAACGCCGGGAAGCGCCGCGACTCGTGCCGCATCCACCTCGTTCCGCACGCCGGCAAAGACCGTGAATCCTTCACGCGCGAGCAGCTGCGCGGTTGCAAGACCAATGCCGGTGGATGCTCCGGTAACTAAGACCGCATCGCTCATAACCTTTGATGCTCTGCGAAAAGGGCCGCATTCCTGCGGCCCTTTCCTTCACTCGGGTCGGCGTCGTGGACGCCGCGGACGGCGTCCTCCGCCACCAAAGCCCGCACTGGTTCGCGGACGCTCGGTTTCATAAGCGCCATTGCCGGCCGCGCCTCCGAGCACGGCCTTACGTGAGAGGTTGATGCGGCCTTGCGGGTCGATCTCGGTGACCTTCACCATAATCTCGTCGCCGACTTTAACAACGTCTTCAACTTTTTCGACGCGCGTGGGCGCCAGCTGACTGATGTGTACCAAGCCTTCTTTGCCCGGCAAGATCTTCACGAATGCGCCGATGTTGATGATGCGCGTGACCTCTCCCATATAGGTTTCACCAACGACGACGTCTTTGGTGATCGCCTCGACTTGGGCACGCGCCTTCTCCGCAGACTCACCGTCGAGCGCGGTAATGTACACCTTGCCGTCGTCTTCGATGTCCATCTTTTCGATGCCGGTCTCTTCGATGATCTTGTTGATGATTTTCCCACCAGGCCCGATCACGTCTTTGATTTTCGCCGGATCGATTTGAACCACGATCATGCGCGGCGCATATTTGGAGAGTTCCGAACGCGGCGCGGCGATCGTTTCCGCGAGTTTGTCGATGATGAAGAAACGCGATTGCTTGGCTGCGGCCATGGCTTCGCGCATGATCTGCACGGTGATGCCTTGGACTTTGATATCCATTTGGATCGCGGTGATGCCGTTTTTTGTCCCGGCAACTTTGAAGTCCATCTCTCCCAGCGCATCTTCCATGCCCTGGATATCGGTAAGGATTGCGTACTTGTCACCCTTGAGGATCAAGCCCATGGCGACGCCGGCAACGTGTTCGCGAATCGGAACACCGGCATCCATCAGCGCGAGCGTGCTGCCGCACACCGACGCCATCGACGACGATCCGTTGGACTCAAGCACTTCACTAATCAGGCGAAGCGTGTAGGGAAAGTCTTCTTTCTTCGGCAGTACCGGTACCAGCGCGCGTTCCGCGAGATTTCCGTGGCCGATCTCGCGACGTCCCGGTCCGCGCATCGGACGCGTCTCCCCAACCGAGTACGGCGGGAAGTTGTAAAAGTGCATGTACCGTTTGGTGTCGCCGAGATTCAGGATGCCGTCAAGCCGTTGCGCATCGCTGATCGATCCAAGCGTAGCCGCGGTAAATACTTGGGTTTGCCCGCGCGTGAAGACGCCCGATCCGTGTACGCGCGGCACGTAATGCACTTTGCACCAGATCGGCCGAATTTCATCGGCTTTGCGGCCGTCCGGACGGATCTTTTCGTCGACGACCATCGTGCGCAGCTCGTCCTCTTCCATTGCCTTGAGGACCTTTCCGAAATCTTTGGCGAGAATGGGATCCTCGAGTAAGGCTTTGATTTGCGGATCTTGGCAACGCGCGATCGCTTCCTCGACCGTGATCTTGTCCAGCGTTTCTTCGCGCGCATGTTTTTCGACAACGCGCATACCGTTGGCGACGTCATCCTTGAACGTTTTGCGCATCCATGCGTCGAGCTCCGAATTGGGCCGTTGTACCGGATACTCGCGCTTGGCTTTGCCGGCTTTTTTCGCGAGTTGATCGATGGCGGTTACAATTTCTTTGATCTTCTGATGCGCGAACTCGATCGCGCCCAGGAAATCTTCCTCGGTAATCTCGCTGGCGCTGCCTTCGACCATCATCACGGCATCGGCCGTTCCCGCGATCACGATGTCCATGCCGCCGGGTTCGTATTGAGGAATTGTCGGATTGGCGATGTACTGACCGCTCTCATCGCGGCCGACGCGGACCGCCGCCACGGTTTTATCGAATGGAATGTCCGAAAGGGCCAGCGCGGCGCCCGCCGCGCAGACTCCTAAAACATCGGCGTCGAGTTCGCGATCGATCGAAAGCACGGTCGCGACGATCTGAACGTCATTGCGAAAACCTTCAGGGAAAAGTGGCCGGATCGGCCGGTCAATTTGACGCGAGCTGATAACTGCGTGTTCGGGGGGACGGCCTTCGCGCTTGATGTACCCGCCGGGAATCTTTCCGGCAGCGTACATTTTTTCTTCGAAGTCGCAGGTCAGCGGAAAGAAATCGATTCCTTCACGCGGTTTTTCGGAAGCGGTGACGGCGCAGAGCACGACGTTTTGATCGCCATAACGGACTAGGGCGGAGCCGTTCGCTTGCTTTGCGAGCTCGCCCGTCTCGATGGTCATCGTGCGCCCGCCAATCTCAAGTGAGACGGACTCAGGCACGGAATTCTCCTATTTTCTTATTTATTAATGAACCCGGCGGGTTCGGCTAACCGCAGCGTATGACCTTGAACATACGGCCGGACGCTTTCTTAAGGCACCGGAATCGGCTTGGCGTCGTCGCCGTTTTTCCGGGCAAGGCTCGCCGTTTGGAAACGACGTAGAAGGCGAGATGCCACCGCGCGCTCTTCCACGCGTCGGGGTTCTCGGCTTCATGCTGGTTCTTCCGGGACTCTCCGCCGCGCAGCCACCGCACGCAATGGTGGCAACCGAACAGCATTACGCAACGCAAGTAGGTGTCGACGTTTTGCGGCGCGGCGGGAATGCGATTGACGCCGCGGTGGCAGTCGCTTATGCACTTGCGGTGGTCGATCCGTGTTGCGGCAACATTGGCGGTGGCGGGTTTTTATTGGTGCGCTTGCACGACGGACGCGAGCGGTTTTTTGATTTTCGCGAACGCGCGCCGCTGCGAGCCAACCCGCGCATGTATCTGGATGCGCGCGGAAACGTGATCCCCAATGCCAGCACGAACGGATACTTAGCGGCCGGCGTTCCGGGGACGGTGATGGGCCTCGAACGCGCGCGCATCGAGCTCGGTACGTTCCCGCGGCATGCATTGATGGCACCGGCGATTGCGCTTGCGCGCAAGGGCTTTCGCTTAGCGCCCGGCGACGTCGCCGTTTTTCGCGAATCGCCGAAGAGCGGCGCGTTGCAGCGATTGCACTCGGGTGACATTCTGCGTCAACAGAATCTCGCCGGCACGCTCCAGCTCATCGCCGATCGCGGACCGGACGCGTTTTATCGCGGGCCGATTGCGCAAACGATCGTCGCCGCCAGCCGCGTCCATGGGGGCATATTGTCGGCGACCGATTTTGCGCGTTACAAGGTCGAAGAGAGCGCCCCGATCCATTGCAGCTATCACGGCTATACGATCGCCTCGGCACCGCCCCCAAGTTCGGGCGGTATCACGCTGTGTGAAATCTTAAATATTATCGCTCCGTATCCGTTGCGCCCATGGGGCTGGCATAGTGCGCGCAGCGCGCACTATGTTGTGGAAGCCGAACGCCGTGCATACGCGGATCGCAACACGTACCTGGGCGACCCTGATTTTGTGAACGTCCCGGCCGCGCAATTGCTTTCATCGAAGTACGCGGCATCGCTACGCCGGCAAATCGTTGCCAATCGCGCGACGCCTTCGGTTGATGTGCGCCCTGGATTGGGGCCGCTGACGCATGAAAACAATCAAACGACGCACTTTTCGATCGTCGACCGTTGGGGAAACGCCGCCGCGCTCACGTACACCATTAACGACGGATTCGGCGCGGGCGTCATTGCGGGCAACACCGGCTTTTTTCTCAACGACGAGATGGATGACTTTACCAGCAAGCCCGGTGTTCCGAACATCTACGGACTCGTGCAGGGCGCCCAAAACGATATTCGTCCGGGAAAACGGCCGCTTTCATCGATGGCTCCGACGATCGTAACGCGTGGCGGGAAGTTGGTAATGGTCACCGGTAGTCCGGGCGGATCGCGAATCATTACGATCGTTCTAGAAACAATCCTCAACGCGCTTGATTTCGGAATGAACGCGCAGCAAGCGGTAAATGCGCCGCGCATCCATATGCAGTGGTTTCCCGATCAGATCCAATACGAACCCGGAGCGCTCTCCGGCGCTGCTCGCAGCAGGCTCAAGGCGATGGGATACAAGTTACACGAAGTGCGTGCGTGGGGTTCGGCGCAGGCACTGATGCTGGACGCTCGTACTGGGCGGCTTTTCGGGGGCGCCGATCGGCGCCGCCCGGCCGGCTTAGCAGCGGGGTATTAAGGGGACAATTCGCTCGGAGGCAGCTTAGCATGCAAGGCAAGGCGACACTGGGCGGTCACCCAGTCCATCCCATGTTTGTGCCGTTTCCCATCGGGTTTTTTACCGGCGCAGTAATCTGCGACGTCATTTCTATTTGGGGTAATCCATTTTGGCCGCGAATGGCCGTGTGGTTGATCGCATTTGGCGTCATCGCCGCTTTGATCGCTGCACTCTTCGGATTCATCGAGTATTTTACGGCGCCGATGTCCGAACCGGCAAAGAAAACCGCAACGACGCACATGCTCCTCAATCTCGCGCTGGTGGTACTCTACCTCATCGCGTTTATCGTGCGTAACCCCAACCCGACCTCAACGTTAGGATACGTCTTGAGTTTTGTGGGATGGGGTCTGCTCGTGATCTCCGGATGGTATGGCGGCCACTTGGCTTATGTTGGTTTGATCGGAACCAAAGAAAGCGGAACGCCCGTCCGTTAGGGGCTTTCGAACCGAATGCCGGCGTCGACCGTGCGGCCATCGTAACGCCCTTCAGTTCCGACAAACCACCGGAGATTTTGCTCGAAAGGCGCGGAGAAAGACGCATCGAGATGCCGCTGCGGTAGGGCGTCGAGCAAATCGCTGCGATAAAGAACGTCAAACCGCAAGCCGGAATCATTTTCATACGTGAGCCAGGCTACGCCGGGCGATGCGGACGCGGCATTGCGCCCAAAACGCAGCAGCGTTTCGTACGGCTGCGTGGCGTCGTCGAAATGGAGCGTCCACGCGCGAAAAACCAGCAATGGTGCAATCTGCCAGCTCAGCGAAATACCGGCACTGCTGACAGTGCCACTGTCAAGGTCCCGGAGTTGCTCGTTCATCGCAATAAGATCGACCCGCAAGCGGTGTAAATCGGTGTAACTCAGCGAACTCGTGAGCTGGTCGTACCGATCGACGCGCAATGCATTCGTCTCCGGCGTGCGCGCAAATGTTTCCAGAAGCGAAGGCAGGCGGAACGAAGATCCCGCGTAAAGCGACGCGCTCCATTGCGGGCTCAAATGGTAGGTTCCGGAGAGAAATGAGGAAAGCGCCTGCGCATGTAACGGGGTTGCGACGCCGGAGTTACCGCCGGTGTAGCCGATCGTGTACGCGCCGACGCCCGCGCGAAGCGCGTACTGCATGTTTTGTTCCTCAACGCCCGCGTCAACATGCGCCTGTGCGATCGAGCCGGCCAAGTGCAACCTCGAAACGCCGTAATCCCCGGTAGTACTCGCGAAGCCCAGATCCCCAAAGGTGTGAATCTGTCTTTGGGATTCGGCGCGTAACGATGCCGCGACATCCGACCAGCGCGCGCGCAGCGGTGACGAACCAAACGACGTCGTGTATCCGGCGCGATCCGTCGTCACATTGGCAGCGATGACCGTGTCACCATAGCGCTCAAAACCTGCGTTTGCGGCTTCGATCGAATTGGAGATCGACGCAGTGCCGCGAGCTTGGGTAGATTGTGCGCCGAAGATTGCGAGGTCGACCAGATCCGATCCGCCATACGATTGTACTTTCAGGGCGCCTCGCACGCGTGCATCTGACGGCGTAGCCGAAGCGGCTGCGCTGCTTAGGGCGCTTTTACTCGCTTGTGCGCTTCCGATCGCCGTAGAGCTACCGGTGATTGCATACTGATTGGAGCGTTGCGTTCCAAGATCGTCGAGCGCTACCACACCCGCACCCGCTTGATCTCCGTAGTAAAAGGATGCTCCGGGTGGGCTGAGGGTTGCGTGGCGCACGTCAAAAAACGGAACCGTCGGAAAGAGTGAAACGTTCGCTACCGGATCGTAACTAACGAAACCATCATCAGTCACCGCGCTGCCTTGTGGCGAGGCGTTCAAGTATGAAATCCGCGGGCCGGGAAGTAACGCACGGCTATTTGTCAGGACGGTAAAAGGCGCAAGCCCAATAGCGGATTCGGAGCGTTCGTACGGCAGTGCTGCGAGATCGCGTTCGGATGGACCGGCGGCGACCAGCGCTTGATACCGCTGCACGATCGCGACCACGGGCTGCAGCGGAACGACGTGAAGATCGAGCGGCGTGCAATAGGCGCACTGAATGTGAAGCGTATCGCCGGCCAGACCGGAAAGCGCAAACGTGCCGTCGTTTGCGGTTGTTGTCTGCACATCGCCGGAACGAATGATAGCGCCGACGATAGGCGCACCCAACTGGTCGCGCACCGAGCCGACCAACAGCGGCGCCGGAGCGGCGCCGAGCGCGCACACCAGCAAGACGAGCGTAAGACTTTTCACTATTTCTTCAGAGATTCGGCTATACTGAAAGCGGATGTCAAGGCGTTGGCTTCGGCTCTTCGCGCCGGCAGCGGCGATAGCCGTCTGTGTCATAGCCGGCGGTTTCGGTTTTGCGGAGGCGCAATCGTTGCAAGCGATGCTCGATGGCGCGCTCGCGCCTTCGGCTGCACCTGCGCTGCTTGGCCCTATTAATGAAGATGGACGCGTCGGCTGGGCTTGTAAGCCCGAGCGCGCCGCGGGCGCGCGCAGTTGGCAAGACGCCGAACTTCCTCGCCCATAGCCGTGCGCCGGTCGGCCCCTGCGATTGCCTTTTTGGCAATTGCCGCTCTTGGTGCGCAAGCGCATGCACAAATGTATTCACCGGCGACGCCCGTCCCCCGAACGACCAGCGCGCCCGAATTACGTGCACTAGCGGAACGCCGCGAAATCGTGGAGCGCTTTCATTTAGGGATCGCCGCCGAACAGCGGCGCGACTGGCAGTCCGCAGTAGCTGAGTTCGAGCGAATACTCGCATTAAATCCGGTTGAACCGCAGAACTCCACGGCCCGGTACGATTTGGCAATTGCCTATGCCAATATAAACCGGCTCGACGATGCGGCCATTCAATTCCAGCAAGCCATCGCGCGCGATCCGGCATTCCTGGCAGCGATGGCCAACCTCGTTGCGGTGGACCTGGAACGCGGAAATTTGAAGGACGCGCGTCGCACCGCCGATCGGTTCGTTGCGTTGGCGCCGGCTTCGGCGCGAGCACTGTACGAGCGCGGCTTGGTTGCTTTGCATTCGGGCGACTTGCAGACCGCGCGCAACGACTTCTCGCAACTGCTGAACGCAAACCCCGCGTATTCGGTCGCGCACTACGACCTTGGACTGGCCGACGAGCGCGCCAATCGCTATGATTCGGCAGCGCGCGAGTTTCAAATCGCGCTCGATCTCGCTCCCGGCTATGCGCGCGCACGCTTTGCGCTCGCAACGATTCTGTTGCGCGAGGGCAAACGTGGCGAAGCCAAAGCGGCATTCGACCGCGTTGCGAGCGATGCATCGGACGACCCGCTGCTGCGCAACCTGGCGATCAGCATGCGCGACTCGATCAAGACACGCTAATCCGCTAACCCCCTTCAAGCTTTTTTCATTCCTGGATCATACGCTCTTCAGGCGGCGCTTGGAGATTGCATGCATATTTTGAAAAAACGAAATCTGGCTCTGTTCTTTCTCGCCACTGTTGCTGTTTCGCTTGCCGCGTGTGGCGGCGGATACGGCGGGGGCAGCGGTTATACGGCGCCGGGCGGCGGCACAACCGGAACGCCGACCGGTGTTGGCAGCTTTACGATCGGCTTCGCGCTCCCGGACGGCACAATTGGACAAGTCAACGATCCGACGTTTGGAAAAGTTGGCGGTTACACGCAAAACGTCTATTCGCAGACAATAGCGTTTCCGCCGGGGACGACGGTGACGCTGCGCAACCTTTCCGCTGCAACCGATCATACACTCAACGTTTTGAGTACGACCGGTTTTCCGGCAAGTCCAACACTTTCGACCAATGCGTCCGGCGGAAGTACGCTGGCTGCGGGTTATTCCAGTGGAACGGTGCACGGCGGCGGCACGCTGAGCTTATTGCTCGCAAATGCCGGCACGTATTACATCGGCTGCGCCTACCACTACATGGACGCGGTGAGTATGCGCGACGTAATTCAAGTCAATGCGGCGGCGACACCGGGTCCGCAAGCCACACCGCAGCCTTCCGGCGCTAGCCCGCCTGGTGGATGCACCGGACTCTATTGCTAGATCGTTTCAAGCATGCCGGCGCAGCAATCTTGGCTGTAACGATCGCCGCGCCGGCCCTCCCCGCGCACGCCAATGCCGCGCCGGTCCTGATCGATCAGCGCGGCGAAAGATTTACGTTTTCGACGTTTGCGGGAACGCCGTTGCTCGTCACATTTGTGGCGGCACACTGTACCGACGCGTGTCCGTTGGTCAATGCGCAGTTCTCGGCGGCAGCGCACAGATTTGCGCGCGAGCATCGTAAGGTGCACCTGCTGACGATCACGCTCGATCCGGAACACGACCCACCGGCAGTTATGCGTGCATTAGCCGGCACTTTTTCCGCCGATCCGAGCATCTGGACGCTTGCCAGCGGCAGCGTCACCGACGTGCACCGGGTGATGCGCGGCTTCGGCGTGGTTGCGCAACGTGGGCGCAAAGGCTACGCCGATGTTCACACGACATTTGTTTATCTCGTCGATGCTCGCGGAATGTTACGCAAGACAATCCTAGCGTCGAGTAATTTGGGCGCACAACTAGTCGCGCTCGTCCGATGAAGCGCATCTTTCAACTGCTGGGCGCATTGACGCTGGTCGCTTGTACCAATGGCGGCATCATCGCGCAGACAAGCGGCAACGCGGATCAAACCGTGGACGTGAATCTCACTCTCGATCCCGTCGCGCGAACATCCGCGGGAAGCGGCGGCGGTTATGCGCCGGTTGTCATGACGGTTACCGTGGGAACACGGATTCGGTTTCTCAACAGCGACAGCTTTGCGCACACGGCGACGCTGATCCCCAGCGCCACAAGCTTTCCGGCCGGTTCGCCGTTTACGGTTTCCGCGCAGACGCAAAGTGGCTCGATGCTCTCGCAATCCTGGAGCAGTGGAACGCTGGCAGCGGGTGCGAGCTCGCAGACGCTCACGGTCGATCGCGCCGGCACCTATCTTTATGGTTGTTTTTTCCACTACGGCGCGCCGATGCGCGGAATGATCGTTGCGAACTGAAACGCATGGCGGCATCTCGGCATGGATGGTTGCTCTCGGAGCCGCAGCCATTCTTATTTTCGCCATGCCTGCACGCGCAGGCGCGATCCCGTTATTTGCGCAGCGCTACCAGCTGCGGTGCGAGGCTTGCCACAGTGTTTTGCCTGAACTCAATGCGTTCGGGATTGCGTTCCGGCAGCACGGCTATCGCCTGCCGATTCCGAAACATGGGACGACCGGCGTTGCGGTTCGCTTCCAGTTCGAGTGGGAGAACGATCCGCCGGCGGGTTCGCGGCGATTTTCGCCCGCCGGCGTATTGCTTTCGAACGCCGACATCGGCGCAATCAGCGCGTTCGTTCATTACAATTTGGGCGCGGGCGGCGGACCTGGCGGATTGTTCTTGGGTTTTCTCGCCGATTACAACGCGCATACGAATTCACTCTATCGCTTGGGACTCTTTGAGCTGCCATTGCCGCAATCGCCGGGACAGCGGCTCGACGATCTCGCGCCGTATGGTTTTTATGGCGCGCACGTTGGTCTCAACGATCTTCCCTTGTCATCGCCGCGCTGGGGCTTACAAGCCGAACGCACCGTCGGACCGGTTGTCGCCGATCTCACGCTTGCGCTCGGTGAGTACAAAGGCTCCGCGTACGGCGGCAAACCTGTTCCGACCGGCGAGTCGACTTCCGCGAACTCACCCGAAATCGGCGTGTTCCTGCGTGCGCCGCTAACATCCGGTTTCGAGATCGGCGGCAATGTTGTCGCCGGATCGCGGAGGATCGTTCCTGCCGGTCGGAACTCCTTTACCGACGCCTACACGCGCGAAGGGTTCTTGGCGCGTGTCAATGTTGGTAAGTTCGATCTTCACGCCGAGCAATGGATGGGAACCGATCAGAATGCTGATGGCTTCGGGACGAATACTGCAAGTAGCGGCGGGTACGCGCGTCTGAAGTATTATCTGACGCCCCACGCCTACCTCGGGATCCGTTACGATGCGCAGGCCACGCCGTTTATTACGCGCGACATGGTATACTACGTTGCGTTCCACGTGACGCCACACGCGCGGCTTTTGGTTCAAGAAGTCCAACCGATGAACGGAAAGGCTCAGCTTGGCGCCGCGCTAACGGTAGGTTTCCCCTGGCCGACGAAGTTGTAGCGCATGCGAATCTTGGTGGTCGAGGACAATGCCTCGGTCGCTTCAGCCGTGCGCGCGATGCTCGAGCGCAAGAAATACGCGGTCGACGTCGCCGTGGATGGAGATTCTGGCTTGAACTTCTTGCTGAGGCAGCCGTACGATGCGGCGATCATCGACGTCGTCCTTCCCGGGACTGACGGCTTTTCGCTGGTAAAGGCCGCGCGCAGCGAGGGGCTGCAAACGCCCATGCTAATGCTCACCGCGATGGATGCGGTCGAGTATCGGGTTCAAGGGTTGGATTGCGGTGCCGACGATTACTTGGTAAAGCCATTCATCGAAGACGAACTCTTTGCGCGGTTGCGCGCGATCACGCGGCGTGCGGCCAAACCGGTTCGCGAACGATTGCACGCCGGTCCGCTCGAAATCGATGTGGCCGCGCGCGTTGCGACCGTCGCGGGAAAACCGTTGGCGCTGGGTGCGACGGAATTCCGCATGCTGGAATTCTTCACACGTAATGCGGGTATCGCGTTTTCCCGCGAACAACTGCTCGAGTATCTTTGGAATTATGATTTTGAAGGCTCGAGCAATATCGTCGATGTGTATGTCAGTCAGTTGCGGCGGAAGCTCAAAACGGCGGGCGCGGGCCAGCTGATACACACGATTTGGGGCACGGGCTACAAGCTCAAAGCATGATCGCGCGGCTCGCGCTTGTGTACTTGGCGATTTTTGCGATCGTCTTGGTGCTGCTGAGTGCAGGCGCGTATGTTTTTTTGGCACGCGAGTACTACGCGCTCTTACAACCGGCGCTGGCGACGCCCGAAGGAGCGCAAGCCTATCATTCCGCGACGCAACGCGTCGCGCTCACGATTTTCGCGTTTGATCTCCCGTTGCTGGCGTTGGTTGGCGTGGCCTCGTGGCTATTGGCACGCACGTCGATCGAGCCGCTGATCGCTTCGCGCGAACGCGAACGCGAATTTGCCGCTGACGCGGCGCATCGTCTGCGCACACCTCTGGCGACAATCGCCGCCGTGGCACAATCGAAGGTCGCCGACGCCGACGGTGCCACCGCGGATGCGCTGCAAACAATTTCGCGCGCCGCACTCGATGCTTCGCAGACGGTCGGCGAACTCCTGACGCTTTCGCGGCCCGCGGATGCGCGCTTATTGGTATGTGAGCCGGTCGATCTTGCCGCGATTGCAAGAGACGTATCGAAAGAGTTCGCCCCGGTGTCCGCGCAGCAGGGTTTCGATCTGAAGGTTGAAACGCAGAGCGCGATTGTTGACGGTGACGAGCGCCGGCTGCGTGAGATCATTCGCAACTTGCTCGAGAACGCGCTGCGCTACGCGCGGCATACCATCGTCGTAGCAACGCGCACCAATGGAAAATCCGCGGAACTTTTTGTGCGCAACGACGGATCGCCGGTGTCCGCGGAACTGCGCGAGCGAATCTTCGAGCGCGCGTACAGCATCGATAGTGGGGGCACCGGGTTAGGCCTGGCGCTTGTACGCTGGATTGCGCGCGCGCATGGCGGCGAGGCGTTCGTGCGTGAATACTCGGGCGGTGGCGCGGAGTTTGTCGTCCAATTTCCCTTGATCGCATAGCCTGCAGGATGGGGCTGCCGCCGCGGGTATCTACGGCTGGATGGCCACGCTCTCGCCGCAACGTCTCCGCGAACTGAAGCTGCACGCGAACAGCGTGCGTCAAGGTATTATCCGCTCGCTGCTGGCGGCAGGTTCCGGCCATTCGGCCGGACCGCTCGACATGGCCGACGTTTTCACTGTGCTCTATCAGCACGTGTTACGTCATAAACCGGAAGATCCGGAATGGGACGATCGCGATCGCTTGCTGCTCTCGTGCGGCCATATCGCGCCCGTGCGCTACAGCGCCATGGCATACGGCGGATATTTTCCGGTCGAGGAGCTGTTAACGCTGCGGAAGTTTGGAACGCGATTGCAGGGCCATCCCGAACGCGTTCGACTGCCGGCGGTGGAAACAACATCCGGACCGCTGGGTGAAGGACTGGCGCAAGGAACCGGTATGGCGCTCGCTGCCAAAATGGACAATCGCAGCTGGCGCGTGTACGTCGTTACCTCAGATGCTGAACATCAATGCGGATTGCACTGGGAGGCGGCCATGACCGCCGCAAAATTTAAACTGGATAATCTGATCGCGATCGTGGATCGCAACCTCATTCAAATTGACGGCTGCACTGAAGACGTGATGCCGCTCGAACCCTTTGCAGACAAGTACCGGTCGTTCAATTGGGAAGTGCTGGAGTGCGATGGCAATGACATCGCGCAGTTTGCCGACACGATCGAGAAAGCCAAAACCGTAAAAGGAAAACCAACGGTAATTATCGCGCACACCGTGCCCGGCAAAGGCGTGAGATATATGGAGGGTGACTACACGTGGCACGGTAAGCCACCAAACCAGCAACAGGCCGATCAAGCGCTTGCGGAACTGGAAGCGCAACGTGAGGAGCTGTTAGCCAGTGGCTAGCGTCATGAACGGCGCCGCCGCAATGCATCTCGCGGACCTCTCCGATTCCAAAGCCGTCAAACAAGTCCCCACACGTAACGGCTTTGGAGAAGGTGTCGCCGAGGCCGGTAAACGCAATCGCAACGTCATTGCGATCTGCGCCGATCTTTCAGAGTCGACGCGCATGCTCGGGTTTAAAGAAGCGCTGCCGGCTCAATACATCGAGATCGGTGTTTCGGAACAACTCCTGGTCGCGATGGCTGCGGGCCTTGCGAGTGCTGGCAAAATTCCATTTATTGCAAGCTACGCAATGTTCAACCCCGGCCGCTCGTGGGAACAAGTGCGCACGACGATGGCGCTCAACGAAACCAACGTCAAGATCGCGGGCGCGCATGCGGGTGTTTCGGTTGGCCCCGACGGCGCAACGCACCAGGCGATCGAAGATATCGCGATCATGCGCTGCATTCCGCACATGACGGTCGTCGTGCCGTGCGACTCCATTCAGACCAAAAAAGCGACGCTGGCGGTAGCCGAAATGAACGGGCCCGTCTATTTGCGCTTTGGTCGTGAAAAGTCACCGATCATTACATCGGAAGAGACGCCGTTTGAATTAGGCAAGGCGCAAATCTTTCGCGAAGGCACCGATGTTGCAATTATTGCATGCGGCATTCTGGTCTATAACGCACTGATCGCCGCTGAATCACTCGCCAAGCGCGGCGTGCAATGCTTGGTCATGAACAACCACACGATCAAGCCGATGGACGAACACGCGGTTGTCGGCGCGGCTGCCAAATGCGGCGCGGTCGTCACTGTGGAAGAGCACCAAATATTCGGCGGCATGGGCTCACGCGTTGCGGAGATTCTGGCGCACGAACGCCCCACGCCAATCGAGTTTGTGGGCGTGCACGATCGCTTCGGCCAATCCGGCGATCCCGCAGAATTGATCGAATATTATGGGATGGGCTCGAATTCCATTGAGGAAGCGGTCCTCCGCGCTCTCGCTCGCAAGAGTTAGATCAGCGTGGTAAGGTATTGTTCCAAGTGCGCCAGCGTCTGACCCCAACCGATGAGCGCACCATTGCGCTCGGCAATCGATAACGGAACCGACTGCGTAACGGTCAGCTTGGTCTTCTTGCCGCCATCCGCCGGTTCGAACGTCACCGTCATGACCATCTCTTCGGGAAAATCTTCGCTTAAGCCGTAAAACGACGGCTTTACGCGATTACCGTTTTCGTCGGAAAAATGCACGACCGAAACTGTTCGCTTGTTCCTTTCGACCTCTCGGAACGTTCCTTTAGAGAAGCTTTCACGGCCATTATTCCAGTCCGGGTTCTGCATGCTGAACAGAATCGTGCCGCCCGGCCGTAAATCGATCTCACACCGTGGAACGGTAAACCCGTCCGGCGCAAACCATTGTTTCATATGCGCCGGCTCATACCACGCTTTGAACACGGTTTCGGGCGGCGCGTTCAGGACGCGCGTCAGTGTGAGGGTCGGTTCGTTGGCTTTATCGTTTACGGGCACGGCGTTTCTCTTTTCTCTGCATATCTTGCAGGTAACTATCGAGGCGATCGATGCGTTGCGTCCAGATCCGTTCGTACTGTTGGAGCCACGCTGCCAGCGGTTCGAGACTGCGTGGTTGCGCGCGGTAATACGTGTTGCGTCCCTCGCGTCGAGCGATCACAAGCCGCGCTTCAAGCAAGGTTTTCAAATGCTGCGAAACGGCAGGCTGCGAGACGCGGGCATGCTGCGTCAGTGCGCCCACGCTCGTCTCACGCGAGCTCGCTATCCGTTCAAAGATCGCGCGTCGCGTCGGGTCCGAAAGGGCACGCATAAGCGCATCCGGTCCAGCCATACCAAAATCATAAGTGATTACTTATGTATTTGTCAAGCCGTCGCGCTCCCGAACGTAGCGTTAGCGGTTGCCGAACGTTATGCCGGCTTTTTGAACTTCCTGGTACGGTAAAAGCCAAACAAGAGATTCGTCGTGCAAGTCCACCACTTGCACGCGACTGCCGAACGGGTCGATGAAGTCACAGCGGAATCCGGGGATCAGTTTGATCCCGTATTTGCCGGTCAGCTTTTCTCGGACTTCTGCGATTTGCTTTTCGTCGCGAACGATTAGGCCAAAATGACGCGTGCGTGCTGCCTGGACCTTTTCGACTTCGAACATCGCGAGAAACTGGTGCTCGCCAACTTTAAAGAAAGCGTCGCCCTCGCCTTCGTCGAGTTTCTCTAACGCAAAAACGTCTTGGTAAAACGCGACGGCCTTTGCGACGTCGTCCACCTCGATCGCGATGTGGTTGATGCCGTAGACCTTGACGCTCACGACACTAGCGGCGCAAGCCGAGTTCGTTTAAAAGTTTGCGGTAACGCTCGAGATCTTTGGTTTGCAAATAGCTCAGCAAACGCCGGCGCTGACCGACTTGCAGCAACAAGCCGCGACGGCTGTGATGGTCCTTCTTGTGGGTTTTCAAGTGCTCGGTCAGCTGATTGATCGAGGCGGTCAGGATCGCGATTTGCACGTCGGCCGAGCCGGTGTCGGTCTTTGCGCGCCCGTATTTGGCGGCGATCTCGGCTTTTTGTTCTTTGGTGAGGGGCACGGAAAGCTCCTTATTCAAGGATAGGCTCGCATCGGGTACAGAGGCGCGGCTCCATCCCGGCGACCGGGGAATCATATCAAAGCCCCGCAACCGGCGCAACCCGGGGATTGGACACCCAACGTCTAAAGCGCGGCTGCTATGGAACTGGACGGCAAAACATTTCTGATAACGGGCGGTGCGTCGGGTCTGGGAGCCGCTTGCGTGCGCGAATTCACATCCGCCGGAGCCAATGCCGTGATCTGCGATGTGAACGATGCCGGAAACCAAGTTGCCGCGGACGCCGGGAAGGGCGCGCGTTTTCTTCGCACCGACGTTACCGCGGAAGCCGATGTGAACGCAGCGATTGCGCTGGCAATCAAAGAATTCGGTACGCTCCACGGAGCGATCAATTGCGCCGGCATTGCCACCGGTGAACGCGTCGTCGGTCGCGAGGGTCCGCAGGCGCTCGAACGATTTTCAAAAGTGATCCAGATAAATCTCATTGGGACTTTCAATGTGATTCGTTTGGCCGCAGCTGAAATGCTCAAACGCTCTGTTGAGGCCGGCGAAGATCGCGGCGTGTTTATCTGTACGGCGTCAGTAGCTGCGTTCGACGGTCAGATAGGGCAGGCCGCGTATTCCGCGTCAAAGGGTGGTGTCGCCGGCATGACGCTTCCGATCGCGCGCGAGTTCGCGCAACATCAGATTCGCGTGATGAGCATCGCTCCAGGCGTTTTCGATACGCCGATGGTTGCCGGGATGCCGGAAGCGGCCCGCGAGTCGCTCGCAAAACAGATGCCGTTTCCGCAACGACTCGGTCAGCCGCGAGAGTATGCGCGTTTGGCGCGGCATATCGTTGAAAATCAGTACTTAAATGGCGAGATCATCAGACTTGACGCCGCCGTGCGGCTCGCGGCGCGCTAAGGACCGGAGTTGGGCGCCCACGCCGATCGACCGCAACCATCACGAACTTTCCAACCGTCGAGAGCCGGCGACGGCCGCTGTCGGCCAGCACGCGCCACAACTCCACTTCCACGGTAATCGAGGTTCGGCCAATTTTGACGACGCGCGCAATCGTCTCGACCAGATCGCCTTGGCGGATTGGCTCCTTGAAATCGATCCGATCGATCGATGCGGTGACCACCGGTTTGTGGGCGGCGCGCATCGCGGCAATGGATGCGACGACGTCCATCATGGCGACGGCTTTGCCGCCAAAGAGCGTGCCATAGTGATTGACGTCGGTTGGAAAAACAATTTCCGTTCGCTTCTCGACAATAGGCTCGAGCTTTTGCATACGGCTCGAGTTCACGTTGCAGGCTGATGGACCTTGGCATAGCCGGACGCGTTGCACTGGTCACCGGTGCGAGCTCGGGGATCGGCCGGGCGTGCGCGATCGCGCTCGCCCGTGAAGGAGCTCGCGTCGCCGTAGCGGCACGCCGCCAACGGGAGCTCGGTGCAGTTGCTGCACAAGCGCGTGTTGCGGGAGCGCCTGATGCGCGCGCGTTCGCCGTCGATCTCGAGGACTCCGAATCGATCGATGCGCTCTTGTCAGCCGTGCGCGAGCATTTTGGATCGGTCGATATTTTGATCGCCAATGGCGGCGGACCCAAGGCCGGCACCTTTTCGCAGCTTTCGCCCGATGACTGGGATACCGGATACGGTGGGACACTGCGCGCGATGTTGCAGTTGGTGCACGGCACGCTGCCGGCGATGCGCCGGCAGCGATGGGGAAGAGTTGTAGCATTAACATCGACCTCGGTGAAGCAGCCGATCGCGACGCTGGCGCTTTCCAATATCTTTCGCACCGCGCTCGTTTCCGCGATAAAGACAATCTCGTCGGAAGTTGCCGCGGAGGGCATCACGGTCAATGCCATCGCGACGGGGCGCGTACGCACGGATCGTTTGCGGGAGCTTTATGGAAGCGACGAGGCGATGGAACGCGCCGGAAGAGAAGTGCCGATCGGGCGCATTGCCGAGCCGGATGAATTTGCGCCACTGGTTGCGTTTCTGTGCGGTGAGCCGGCGCGATATATCACCGGACAAACGATTGCGATCGACGGCGGATTGGTGGCCGGCCTTTTCGGTTAAACGTGAGCGCGCCTACTTGCTTTGATGCGAACGTAGGCGGCGGTCCGCAGGGTAGAGAAACCGACGCGCATGCAATCATCAGTTGAAGGAAAACGCGTCGCCGCGCTTGTGGGCGACGGCTTTGAAGAATCGGAACTTACCGAACCCCGCCGCGCCCTCGAAGAGGCGGGCGCAATTGTCACGATCGTCGGAGTCGACGAAAAATCGCGCCAGCGCATTCGCGGAAAACGGGGTTTAGACGAAGGTCAGAGCGTGAAAGCCGAAGAGCTGGTTGGGGACTGCACGGCCGACGATTTCGATGCGCTCCTCATTCCGGGCGGTACTTCGCCCGATCACATTCGGACGAACAAAGATGTGCAACGGCTCGTGCGTGAGTTCGACACGGTCAAGAAACCGATGTTCACGATCTGTCATGGACCGCAGGTGCTGATCTCGGCGCAAGTCGTACGCGGGCGGCAGCTGACCGGCGTTCCCGCGATTGCCGACGATATTCGCAATGCCGGCGGTCTCTATCGCGATCAGCCTGTCGTGCAGGATGCTAACTGGGTGAGTTCGCGCACTCCCGACGATTTGCCGCAGTTCAATCGTGCGATTGTCGAAAAACTGGCGATGGCCATTCCGGTGCCGGCACCGGCACCCTCGAGCAACTAACCATGCAAGCTGCAGACTTCCCAATGATCAACAACGCGGATAATAAATACGCAAGTCTGCGTCTGATCGATATTCCTGAAGAAATCGCACAGCACGTTCCATGGTTCAATCAAACGCTCACCGTCGTCAACAATGCGGTCGTTCGGATCGGGATATTCGAGGGCGAATTCCCCTGGCACAAGCACTCGGACGAAGACGAGTTCTTCTTAGTGCTTGACGGCGAAATTTTTCTTGATGTGGAGGGACAAGAGGCCGTGCGGCTGCGCCGGCATCAAGGCTACACCGTGCCAAGAAATACATTACACCGTCCGCGATCGCCGCAACGCTCGGCCGTGTTGATGGTGGAAAACGTCGGAATCATACCGACGGGAGACTGATCGGATCCCAGCGCGCCAGCGCTTCACCATACTGGCGCAAGCCGATAAATCCGGTGATGCCGCTGAGCAGCAATGCAGCGGGGACTTCTCTTAACTGGATTGCCGTCAGCAGTCCACTTAAGCTGGCGGCTATCGCAATATAGAGCCAACGCCGCCAACCCAATCGGAGCGTAGCGCATAACGCCACAGGTGTTATGGCATTTACGGAAGCAAGCGATCCGGCGACTGCAAGCGCGTGGGCTCCCGGTGAAAATCCGGCGATAATCCAGTAAGCGCCGACCGCGCATGAAGCGGCAATGCATGGAATCAATGCAATCGCACGCGCTATTTCACGAGCGTACAGCGGCGCGCTCTGCTCACAGAGCTCCAGATCGCGCATCTGCGATCCGCGCTGCAAAATCGCGACAAGAATTCCGGATGCGCTTCCAAAGAGTGTCGCACCAATCAATTGCATCGCAACACCTGCTCGGAACTGGAGCGCTGCGAAGAGGAATGCGACCAGTGCGATAAAACCGATGAGCACGCTTAACCTGCGCAAGCGCGTGACCACGATAGCAAATGTCGCGCTTTCCCGCTTCATACGTGCGCTCCGGTAACGAGGTTAAATTCTTCGGCGTGAGCGACGGACGCATGCGTTGAAAAAACCGCGCAGTGTTTGGCGACCGCTGCAATCCGCGCACCATAGGCGATTTGCGGACGGTCCAGCACCAGCAATCGTGGTTGGGTTATCAGTGCGCCCGCCAACGGATAAGCAAACGCCTCATGAACGCCATCCAGCTGTTCGACGATACGCCGCGCGCGCACCACGCTCTCATCAAATGGCAAGCCCCAAAGCGCGGCGCGGTATTCGATATACCGTTCGAAACTCGGAAAATCAAGTGTGAGCGGTGCGTATGGGACGAGTGTGGCGAGCCGCTTTGCCTGTACCGGCTGAATACGCGGATCGAAAGCGCCGACAAAAACGTGACCTGTGGAGGCCTTCACCACGCCGCTAGCCATCATGGCGAGCGCCGAAGCGGCCAAATCGCCGGCGCACCCCAAGGCTAGCCGTTCATGTTCGGCCAGGCTCAGCGTTTGCGGTTGCACGATAACGCGGCTGCCCTGCGCAAAGCTTGCGGCGCGCATCTGCAACAGCATTTATTTCACCAGCGCTAAACGCGGATTGGGCTGCTCGGGACGTCCGACTTTATGGCATTCGCGCCAATTCCCATCGGTCTTTATGGCAACGACATCGGCGGTGTACTCGGTGCGACCCGTGCCCGCGCCGACAAAGAATGCGGCGCCCACTGCGTAGGCATCGACAGGAACGCGATCGTGTTCAAAATCGCGAATCCGTTGCACGGTAAATCCGCCGCTGACAACGATGCGCACGTGAGTGAATCCCTCCGCGTCGAGTGCGCGCCGCACGTTGAAAACCAATCGCGCATTGACACCGGTTGGTCGAAAGGTACCCATCATGTTCCAGATCGATTTGTCCACCAGCGTTCCGGATGTGTCCAAACGTACGCCCCAGAGCCGATCGCCCAACGCGCGTGCTACTTCCAAACTCGTTCCCACGCAGTCGTTGTCAAAGTCGACCAAGGAGATTACATTGATATCACGATCGATATATTCGGCAAATTTACGCGTTGCCAGAACGGTATCGCCGCCGTATGCAGCGATCAAGGCGTGCGGGACGGTTCCCATGCCACCGGCTCCCCACCACTCGGCGTTTGCATCGGTCGAAACGCCGAGCGCTCCGGAGATATATGCCGCATATCCGTCCCCGGTTTGCATGAGATGGTGATCGAAGCGTGCCGGGAAGAAAAGCACCTGTTTTCCATTGGCTGCACTGACGATATCGCGGGCGTTCGTCGCAATGCGCGTGCGGCGCGACAGAACGCCCAGATAGCAGGTTTCTAAATGGGCGAAGAGATCGTAGTCGCCTTCGATCATCAACACCGTTTCATAAGGACCGATGTGGTCGCCGTCATAGAGGGCCGTGACGTTCAGTTTGTTCCAACCATCTTCCCAGACGCCTGAGGGAAGCCGTCTGCCCGAACATAAGCGCAAGATTGCAAGCGCCTCGTCAATGCCGCAGAGCACGGCATCGCTGCGCTGAAAGACCTGCATCCGAACGACTTGATGATGGTTATCGCGCTCGAGGATCTGCCGCGCCCGATTGAAGTACGTGTCGGAATAATAACCGTCACGCATCTTTTCGACCGGTAGATTGAAGATCTCAGGCGGCAATCTGGTAGGCACGTCAGTGCCTATACGTTGAAAATCGCTTCGTGCCCTCGAATGCGGAGATTGCCCAGACGCTCATGCGGATCCGGACGCTTATGGAGCTGGCCGGCGAATCGTTCTATAAGTTCACGGCATACGAACGCGCTGCCGCGACCATCGAAAATGCTCCGCCTATCGCGGACCTGGCTGCGGCCGGCGAACTTACAACGCTTCCCGGTATCGGCAGATCGATTGCAGCGACGATCGATGAGATCGTGCGCACCGGAACGTGCGAACAACTCGAAACACTCCAGCAACGCTATCCGCCCACGATATTCGAAGTGCTCGGCGTTTCCGGCATCGGCGTCAAGACTGCCGGGATGCTTTTCGAGCAGTTTCGGATCGGTTCGCTGGCAGATCTGGAGCGAGCCATCGAAAGTGGAACGCTCGCGGCCGCTCCGCGAATGGGGCGTAAAACGATAGAGAATATTCAGCGCGGAATCCTCGCGTATCGTGGACGGAGCCGGCGAACGCCGCTTCCGCGTGCCTTGCAGATCGCGCGCGAGATCATCGCGCACATGGAGCTCGGGCCGCCCCTGCACCGCTTAGAGTTTGCGGGGAGCGTGCGCCGCGCGGAGCCGACTGTCGGCGATATCGACATCGTTTGCACATCCGATGCGGCAGCCGACGTGGTCAATCATTTTGTCGCATGGAACCGCGCGGGCGCCGTATTTGCCGAAGGTCCCACCAAGGGGAGCATCTGGCTCGACGATGGACTTCAAATCGATCTGCGTGTATTGCCCGATCATTTGTACGGCAATCTGTTGCAGCACTTTACCGGAAGCCGCGAACACAACATTCAGCTGCGCGAAGGTGCCGTGAGAAAAAACCTGCGCGTGAGCGAAAATGGAATCCTGAATTTGGAGACGGGCGACGTCACGACGTGCCGCGACGAAACCGAAGTGTATGCCACACTCGGCATGCAATACATTCCGCCCGAATTGCGCAGCGGCATGGGTGAGGTCGAGCTGGCATTGCGCAACGAGCTTCCGGAACTACTCGAAGCGTCCCAGGTGCGCGGCGACTTTCACATGCACTCAACGTGGAGCGACGGGCGGCAATCGCTCGAGGAGATGATCGCTGCGGCGGCCGGCCGCGGTTACGAATATCACGCGATGAGCGAGCACTCGCCGGCCCGTGGTGTGATTGGGTGCAGCGCCGAGCGTTTGCGCGAGCAGCGTCAACGGATCCGCGAATTTGGCGAGCGCTTCGGCGTGCGAACGCTGTGGGGCAGCGAAGTGGATATCTTACCCGACGGTTCGATGGATTTTCCGGATGACGTGCTGGCCGAGATGGATATTGTTATCGGCAGCGTGCACTCCGCGTTTCGCCAAAGCGCCGAAGAAATGACGCGGCGGCTCATTCGCGCCTGCGAGAATCCGTATGTGACGATCATCGGTCACCCGACTGGCCGAACGCTCGAGGGATTCCCCGGCTACGAATTTGATTACGACGCGGTTTTCGCCACCGCGGCGCGTACGGGAACCGCACTCGAGATCGATGGTCAGGCAAAGCGTTTCGACTTGCCGGCGAACTTGGCGCGACGCGCGAAAAGCTTCGGCGTCACAATAGCGGTGGACAGCGACGCGCACGACGCCTCACAGCTCGCAAACATCGAGTTTGCAATCGGCCAAGCTCGCCGGGCCGGATTAACCCGGGACGATGTGCTGAATGCTCGCCCGCTCGAAGGCGTACTGGAATTTGTCTTAGCTAAACGCGCTCGCGCACGGTCATAGCGCGATCCGCTGCGCGCCGCCGTACACGTTAAAGGTTTGACCGCGTAAAAAGCCCGCGAGCGTTAATCCAAATGCGCGCGCGGTTTCGACTGCAAGACTGCTCGGCGCCGAAACGGCGCACATGATCGGGATTTGTGCCGTAACGCACTTTTGCACGAGTTCGTAGCTTGCGCGGCCGCTGACCAAGAGAATCGTATGACGCAACGGAAGGCGATCGTTCAATAGTGCCCAGCCAACGACTTTGTCCAGTGCGTTATGCCTGCCGACGTCTTCACGCAACACGCGCAGCTCGCCACGATTATCGAAAAGCGCGGCCGCGTGCAAGCCGCCTGTCGAGGAAAAGATTTTTTGCGCGGCGCGCATGCGATCGGGAAGCGATGTCAACAAACCCGCTGACACGACGAGCTCGTCTTCGATGGGCTGAGCCCGCAATGCGAGATCGTCGATCGCCGCTTTTCCGCAGACACCGCACGAGCTGTTCATGGTGAAGTGACGCTCCAGGCGTTCGAGCGCGGACGGCGCGTCGTGCAAATCGACTGTGACGATATTGTATTGTTGCTCGCCGCCAATGTTGGGATCGATGCAGTAAGTAATCTCGCGAATGTTGTCTCGCTCGCTGACGATGCTTTCAGAGTATAAGAAGCCGGCAGCTAATTCAAAGTCGCTTCCCGGCGTGCGCATCGTCACTGCAACATTGCGCGGACCGTTCCCTGAAGCGAGCTGAATTTGCAACGGCTCTTCGGTCGCCAACTCATCGCTCTGCTCGCGGCGCTGGTGCGCGTCGACGGCGAGGAGCTCGGCCGGCGTGGTGAGCGATCTCACCGATGCCGCGAGAGGTGCTCCAGAATGTCGTTGAGGATCTTCGGATCGACCGCGTCGGGCCGGCTAAAATCGAGTTTGGCGCTGATCGCCGATCCGTAAGCCGTGCGCGCGTTGGTGGCATTTAAGTCGATCGTCGGCTTGGTCGCATCAAATGGTTTGGCATTGACGGGCGAGAGTGCAAAAGCTGCGTAGAGCGGTCGCGTAGTGGCATCTTTCACCGACATTGCCGGCAGACCGAGAAGCAGTTCGATAGTGCGCACGAAACTCACCGTCGAGTAATGCTCGTGGTGCACGCCGCCGCGCGCGTAGGGGCTGGCGATGTAAAACGTCGAGCGCTGATCGCTCACGTGATCGGGGCCGTTCTGCGCGTCGTCCTCTAAAATGAAGATCGCGGTCGATTTCCAGTATGGCGAATGT
Organism: Candidatus Rubrimentiphilum sp.; assembly: GCA_035934355.1. Classification (GTDB taxonomy): domain Bacteria; phylum Vulcanimicrobiota; class Vulcanimicrobiia; order Vulcanimicrobiales; family Vulcanimicrobiaceae; genus Rubrimentiphilum. Next base: position 25,804 of record DASYYA010000036.1, read on the forward strand.
GACACTATGTCGACCAGTTGTCCGGTGGCCCAGTCGTTGGTCGCCACATAGGCTTGCGGCGTCGGCGCGCCGCGCGAACCGCCCGAGGTATGATCGTTGGGAAGATAGACGATCTCGAGCTGCGGCAAGTTGTGATGGAGCACGTAGGCGCGGAACTCGCGTTTCCACTCGGCCAAGCGCAGCAAGTCGCTATACTTCAGATTCCAGCCGACGAACGCCGGATCGTAATGGCCGGCCAGTGCCGGATGATCCGTCATTGCAATCGGCGGGCCGCCGTTGACCGTCATGTCCTCACCGTAATCTTCGTAGCTGATGCCCGCACGCTTGGCGGCATCCCACAAAAATCCGTTGTGGGGAACGGGGGCGCCGACGCCGTTTTGCATGTCGAATCCCGGACGGCGATTGCCGTAATTCGGCGGCCAGGTGCGTTCGACATAATCGTTAGCCGTTGCGGCGTCGGTCCAGTTATGGCCGTCGGCGCTGACTTGTGCATCGGTGTACGCATTGTCGAAAACGCCGAAGCGCTGCGCAAGGACGTGTTGATTCGGGGTGATCGTGCGCCCGAATTCGACCAGCGCGGGATCGCCGTTCGCGCTCGCGATGTCGCCAAGCACTTGATCGTACGAGCGATTTTCTTTGATCACGTAGATCACGTGTGCGATCGGTCCGTGCGCGCGCAAGATAGTTTGCGCGGGTGCATGCCATCGCGGCATGGCATCGGCATAAGCTTCGGCCGTTTGACTCGCGCTGTCGGCATACACCGATCGCGGAATTGCGCGCACCGAACCGACTGTAATCGAACCGACGTAGCCGCCGGTGCTACGGTGGAACGGACTAAATTGCGGATTGGCCGGTGAGCGTTCCCCTTTTCCGTTACTGACGTACAGCGTGCCGTCTTTGGCGAGGGCGAGTCCCGTGGGATACCAGCCGGCTGGAATGTACGCAACAACGTGACGGTTGCGCACGAGCGCGACTGCATTTTCGCCACCGAGGCTTACGAAGAGATCGTTGCCGGCGACCAGCAGCGCGTTGGGATTGGCGCCGTAGCCGCGCACGCGTGCGCTGGCGAAACCGACGGGAATATCGGCGATGCGTTTTTCGCTGCGCGTATCGACAATGGCAACCGCATCGTCATCAGTCTCGGCGACAAAGAGCTTTGCGCCGTCGCTCGAGAGTGCCAGTGCCAAGGGATGTCGTCCAACTGCGATCGTGCGCACAGCATGCGTTGCTACATCGATCACCGCAATGCGATTTGAAGCTAGCAGGGTAACAAATAGTTTGGATCCGTCGGGTGAGAAGAGCAGATTCTCAGGATGGCTGCCGACAGCGATCTGCGCGCCGTCGAGATTCACGTTATTGGTCAAGTCGGCGGCAACCGCACGATGGCTTCCGGAGATCGCGACCGCTGCGGGCCAGCTGCCTTTGCCCATTGCCGTCGGCGTCACTGTTCCATCGACCGTATCGATCGCAAGCAGTGCATCGGTGTTCGCGCCGGCAACGTAGATTTGCGAAACGTCCCACACCGGATTACCGAACGCGCCGGCTAACGCGATCGTTTTCTGCGTGTTGAGCGTCTTGGGATCCAGCAGTCGAAGCGCCGCAGGATTAACGCCGGATTCCACGACCGCGAGGCTTGTGCCATCGGGCGACAGCGCGATCCCCTGCGGCATGTCGCCGACGATCGCGACTGGGCCGGGCGGCGGCGCCAAACGCCATCCACTTGGGAGCACCGTTTGGACAAGCGGTGCGGCGGAGGCGGCGCCCAGCATCAACGCCAGCGCGGCGGAAATAAAGACGCATACACGCAACATGGGGCGGCGTTTTCGCCTTTTGGCAGATACGAGCCCCTCTGGGCTTGCGACCGATTGGCCTAGTGGCCGGAGGGCGACGCGATTGGGGTCCCAAACCGCCGCGCGTAGCGGCGCATAATAAAGGAGAGACTCGTGAAACTTGAAGCGCTCACCGTCTATGCCGGCAACCAATTCGTCGCCTACGGCGATGCCAAAGTTGGATTGCTCACGCACGGATTGCAGTACGGCACCGGATGTTTTGAGGGCATACGGGGCTATTGGTCGGCTGCCGAACGCGAGCTCTACCTATTGCAGTTGCGCGAGCATTACGAACGGCTGACAACCAACGCCAAGATTCTGCTGATGCAGGTTCCGCACTCCGTCGATGCTCTCATCGAGATAACGGTTGAACTGATGGCACGCAATCGGTTCGAAACCGACATTTATATTCGTCCGTGCATCTTTAAATCGGCCGAAGATGTCGGCGTGCGCTTGCACAACGTTCCCGATGCGTTTGCCATTATCGCGATTCCATTTACGCATTACCTCGACGCGACCGGCGGCGTGAATGCCGGCACGAGCTCCTGGCGCCGCGCGGACGATTCCGCAGCTCCGCCGCGCGCGAAGATTACGGGACTCTATGTCAACAGCGCGCTCGCAAAGAGTGAAGCGATCGCCAACGGGTTTGACGAGGCAATTATGCTTTCGCACGATGGACACGTGGCTGAAGGCTCGGCGGAGAATATTTTTCTCGTCAAAGGCGGAGCGCTCTTAACACCGGATCCGTCGCAAAACGTGCTCGAAGGTTGCACGCGCCGCGCCGTGATCGAGATCGCACAGCGCGAGTTTGGACTTCAAGTAGTGGAGCGTTCGGTCGATCGCAGCGAGCTTTATGGCGCTGACGAAATCTTCTTTACCGGCACGGCCGTCGGCGTGGTGCATGTGCGTTCGGTCGATCGCCGCGAAGTCGGCGACGGCCGCATCGGCCCGATTACCAAAAAGATCGCTGACTTTTACACGCGCCTGGTTCGCGGCCGCGAACCCAACTATTTGCGTTGGCTGACGAAGGTCTATGCTGATCGCCAAATTCCGGCAATGCCTACTCTTACAAAAACGAGATAAACTGGTTGCAGGTAGAGAGGGACCCCGCCGGCTCTGCCGGTGGGGGGCGGCGAGCTCCGCAGGACGAGCGCCGGTTAAACGAATCACGCCCGAGTACGGGGGGCGCCCCGCAACTCTAACTAAGGCGTGGCTACCGCACCCGGCGTCGCCTCGGGGTCGGGCGTAGCCGGTAGTGGCGTTTGTTGTGCCCAGATCGGCGTGTCGCTGTTGGCGTCGGGCAGATCCGGCGCCGGAGTTCCTTGCGTTTGCGGTACGAATCCGTTGAGCTCGCGCCACTTCGCGAACTGCTCTAAATGATTGAACGCGGTGCTCGAGATGCGGCGAATAAAGCGGCGCCCGGCTGAAAGCGTCGGCAGTTGCGTGGTCATGACGGCGATCACGTAGGGTTCGTTCCAGGCATAAACGATGCCGACGTCGTTGAGCGTGTCATCGAGCGAGCCGGTTTTGTGTGCGATCGGAATATCGGGCAGCGGCTCGGGAATGAGCGAGTTGATCTCCTGGCGCTCGAGGATGGCGATCATCTGTTGCGACGACCATGAATCGATCAGATCCTTTTTGGCCATGTCGCTAAGCAACCTCACCATGTCGGCAGCGGTTGTCCGCAACGTGGTGCGCACGTTCCAACCGTCCGTGCGAATATAGTTAGTGAGTTTGGTGTGCTGCAGTCCGAGGTGACGCATCGTCGCATTGATGTTGCCGCGGCCAACAAGGCGAATCAACATGTTGGCGGCAGTATTATCGCTGACGGTGATCATCTCGGCTAGCAGCTGCGAAACCGAAAATGTCGATCCAACAGGCGCATCGGCAATGTCACCCGATCCCCAGTCGCGATCGGAACCCAGGAGCGTCATATGCCGGTTCAAATCGAAATTGCCGGCAGCCAACTGGCGGAAGACTTCGACCATCACCGGGATCTTGATCGTTGAAGCGGCGGGCATCACTCGGTTGGGATTGATCGCCGACACGTACCCCGTCGGCAAATCTTTGATCTCCATGGCGACGCGGCCCGGCGCGCGGTTTGCGACGCGAGTTAACGTTTTTTGAAGATCGGCTAGCGGCGACGGCAACGAGAGCGCGCGCGCCGGCATAGCAAAAGATTCGGCGATTGCTACAAACGCAAAGACAGTCAGGACATGCCGCATAAAGCCCCTCTGCTTAATTGTCGGCTAAGTTCTCCACAGGCATGAGCCATCCCGCCTATCACGCGCTTAACAAGTGCCATCGAGATAGCTCAACTTCACCGTCGCTTTACTAGGGAATTCCGGGGGGGAGCGACCCCATGGTCATGCAGTCGCCCATCGGAATTTCCTAGTAGGGCACTCCGTCTGCCGCGGGGGCGCGGACGCGGCCGACAAGGCCGGCGATCGCAAACAGTGCCGCTAAATATGGTAGGGCTTGCATCGCATCGCTCGGCAACCATGATATGCGGCCTTGCAAAATATATTGTAAAGCTTCGAAAAAGCCGAAGAAGACCGCAGCTCCGGTCGCGCCCCATGGCGTCCATCTTCCGAAGATGACCGCGGCCAGCGCGATGAATCCGCGACCCGCGGTCATTCCGTCCGAATAGAGATTGACTTCGCAGATCGAAAGAAACGCGCCGCCGAGACCGGCAAGCGCACCGCTCGCAATCACGCTATACAAGCGAAGCCGCAGCGGATTCAGGCCCGCGTCGGTCACCGCGCGCGGATTCTCACCGGTGGCTTGTACGCGTAAACCAAGCGGCGTGCGGTAGATGAACCAATTTAATCCGTAGGCGCACAGGATTGCCAAGATAATGAGCGCCGTTTCGCCGGTCGTTACTTGCGGCAGCAGTTGTCCCGGTGCGAGTTGATTGACCGTCGGGCTTGCACCGGGCTGATTATAGATCAGCTGCAAGCCATACGCGGCGCCGCCGACGGCAACCAGATTGATGCCCACGCCGGCGACAATTTGATCCACTTTGAAATACGTCGCGGCGAAGCCCAAGACGAATCCTAGAATTGCGCCGAAAAGAATTCCGGCGAGAAGGCCTACTAGCGGGCTGCCCGTCAAATTCGCGAAGACCACGGCGCTGAATGCGCCGGCGGTCATCATGCCTTCCAATCCGATATTGACCACGCCGGAACGCTCCGAGACGACACCGCCAAGCGCAGCATAGACAATCGGCGCCGATTTGATCAGCGTGAGAAAGAAGAGCGTCAGTACCAGCGAGACCGTCGGATTGCTCATATCGGCGCAGTCTGAGCGCGAGATGCGAAGTATCGCCGCGCCGCCAGGACGAGCACGATCAGACCTTCGATGACATGGATCGCATCTTTGGGAACGCCGGCATTGGCTTGCATCGCAAGTCCCCCCGCCTCGAGGATTCCGAATCCGAAGGCGGCAACGCAAACCCAAAGCGGATTTAAGTCGCCGACTAATGCAACCGCGATCGCCGTGTATCCGTAACCTGGCGAAATGGCCGTGTTGAAACGATGCAAGGCGCCGGTGACGATCGTCGCGCCCCCAAGTCCAGCGATCGCGCCCGACAAAGTGAGTGCCAGCACCGTCATGCGCGGCATGTTGATGCCGTTGCGGCGGGCCGCTTCCGGAGCTTCTCCCGCGGCGCGCAATTCGTAACCGAAGACCGTTCGATTGAAAACAAACATGACGACAAGCGCTGTCAGGAGTGCGATTAAAATGGCAATCGTCAAACGCGTGTCGCCGAAGCTCACACCAAAAACTGTCGGAAACGCGGGAAGCCAGCCTCCGGGTAACAGCGGCGCAGTTTCGGCGCCGGATGCCAGCGGGCTTTTGAACGGCCCGGAAACCAGATAGCTCGCCAGCGACAGCGCGATGAAATTCAGCATCAGCGTTGAGATGATTTCGTTGGCGTTGAATCTGGCGCGCAGCCAACCGGCGATTGCGGCCCAAAAACCGCCTCCGGCTAATCCCAGCAACAGCAAGACGAGGATCGTCAGTCCGCGGTTAGGAGTGCTGAAATGCGCGCCGACCGCGCCGGCGAGCAGGCCGCCCATCAACAGTTGCCCCTCGGCGCCGATGTTGAATAGGCCCGCGCGAAAGGCGACCGCGACGCCGAGTGCGGGGAACAGCAGCGCGGTGGTTTGCACCAGCGTCTCCGCGATCTCGCGCCGCCCGCCTAATGCACCGGCGATGAGCGCCGAAAAACCGTCGACGGGACTAACGCCGGCGATCAGCATGGCGAGCGCCGCAAGAACAAACGCCAGCAGAATCGCTCCGGCGGGCCCGCTGATGACGCGCAAAACGTATTTCACCCAAGTCCCGCCATAAGGCGTCCGATCTTTCCGCGATCGATCTCCGCACCGCTGAATGACCCCGTGATTTTTCCGCGATACATTACGAACACGCGATCGGAGAGCGTCAAAATTTCATCGAGTTCGAACGAGATCAACAAAATCGCGGAGCCGCGGTTGCGGGCCTCGATAAGACGCGATTGCAGCAACGCCGTCGCCCCGACGTCGATGCCGCGTGTCGGCTGATACGCCAAGACGAACCGCGGTTCGCCAAGCAGCGCGCGCCCGACGAGCACCTTTTGCTGGTTGCCGCCGGAGAGTGTCCGGACCGCGACATCCAGGGAGGCGGCACGTACGTCGAAGCGTTCGACGATCGCGGCTGCGTCCGCTCGCGCCCTGCGACGGTCGAGAAGCAGACCGCGCCGGATGTGCGGCAGATTTTGCCGCCCGAGAACGGCGTTATCGACGATCGACCATCCCAAGACAAGGCCTTCGTGATGCCGATCCTGCGGAACGGTACCGACATTCGCACGGTAGCGGTTAAACGTCGCGCCGCGCGGCTGTAGATGTATCTCTGCATCCGTGAGTTCGATCGTTCCGGTGTAGGGGATCATTCCGGCAATTGCATCCGCGAGTGCCGTTTGGCCGTTGCCTTCAACACCCGCGATGCCTACGATCTCACCCGCGCGAACATCGAGCGAGATATCGGAAATCGCAGGTCCATCGCCGCCGGCGCTGACGTTCCGCACCCGGAAGCATTCGTGCGCGCCGGTTTTCTCGCGTTGCGCGATCTGTGGAAGCTCGCCGCCGACCATCGCGCGGGCAATTGAATCGATGTTTGTTTGCGCCGTTTGAAAATGCGCCACGATCTTACCATGGCGCATGACGGTGACTTTGCTCGTGTAATCGATTACTTCTTGCAGCTTGTGAGTCACGACCAGAATCGCGGTGCCGCGCTTCGCGAGCTCTAAGACGGTTGCAAAAAGCGTGGCGATTTCGGCCGGCGCCAGCGCTGCGGTCGGCTCGTCTAAAAGAAGGACGGCAGGATCCCGTTCCAATTCGCGCAGCAGCTCGACACGCTGTTGCACGCCGATCGGCAGCTCCTCGACAAAGGCATCGGGATCGATCGATAGACCGTTACGCTCGGCGAGATCGGCAACACGTTTGCGCGCGGTATCGGTGTCAATCACTGCACCGGCGCGCGGTTCGCGGCCGAGCATGATGTTTTGCCATACGCGCAGCCGCCCGACCAATTCAAAATGCTGATGGACCAAACCGACGGTCCCGCCGGCTTCGACAGTGCCGGCGTCGGGTTTGATTGCGCCGAAAGCGATGTTTGCGAGCGTCGACTTGCCGGCGCCGTTCTCTCCGACCAACGCGTGAATCTCGCCCGCAGCCAGGTCGAGGTCGACGCTGTCAACGGCGACGACGCCGGGAAATCTTTTTACAATCTCCCGCAACCGAAGTGCGGGAATGACGTCTAGAGCTTGACCGGCTTCCAGGTGGCCAACTCCTCGCGCGTGGACGGTGGCGTAATCTTTCCGCTGACGATGTCCTGGCGCAGCGCATCGACCCGTTCGATGTTCGCGCGCCCGATCGCGGCGGAAGTGTATTTAAAATCCGTCAATCCGACGCCATTATCTTTGAGTCCGAAGACGATATGGCCCCGCAGCGGGTGCTTTTTCAAAATTGCATCGGCAATGTCAAAAACCGCGACATCAACGCGTTTGACCATCGAGGTGAGCACTTTGCCAGGCGCGAGATAATCCTGATCCGAGTCGACGCCGATCACAAATGCGTTGGCGCGCGTCTTGACGGCGTCGATCGCGCCGATCCCGGCCTTGCCGGCAGCGGCGTACACGATGTCGGCACCGCCGTTGAACAAAACATTTGCCAGCTCTTGACCGCCGGCGACATCTTCAAATGAGCCGACATATTTGACATCGGTTTTGATCGCGGGATCGATCTCGCGTGCGCCGGCGATATATCCCGCTTCAAATTTTCGCAGTAATGGGATGTCTTGTCCGCCCAAGAAGGCAATGTGGTGCGCCTTGCTCACCATCGCGGCGAGCGCGCCGGCCAAGAACGAACCGTCCTCTTCTTTAAACGTGGCTGAAACGACGTTTGGATCGTCCACAACGGCGTCAATAATGGCATAGTGCTGCTGCGGATACTGCTTGGAGATCTGATCGAGATCTTTGTTCATCAAAAATCCGATCGCATAGATCATGTCCAGATGCCGCTCCGAAAGTGCCGTCAAATTCGGCTGATAATCGGAGGCGGAACGCGATTGCAGTACTTGAATGTTTGCACCCAGCGCGCTTTGCGCGTGTTGCAAGCCGCGGTAGGCGGAATCATTGAACGATTTGTCGCCCAAGCCGCCAACGTCGGTGACCATGCCCAGCGTGAGTTGTCCGGGACGCGCAGCGCCTGCGCCATGACGCCCACAACCGCTCAGCACCAACGCTGCAGCGACACAGATAAAAAACGCCTGTTTCATCGCCGTAACGTACGCACAAGCGCGGGCGGAAGCCTTTGGACGGAGACGCACCCTAGCTTCCCGAACGCGCTGCAGTAGATGGTACCAAAAGACCTACGCAAGGTTCCGCCTCGCCGATGGTCTGACGAGCTCGGCGGCATACGCTGGCTGCCGCGCATGATCGATAAAGCGCGTGCGGCAATTGGGGGAACGCTCGGCGATTATCTCTACGGCCAAAGCCCGATGGATCGCGGATTACTGCGCGCGCTCGGTTTGAATTATCGCGAGTTTACCACCATTGTGCGCGCCTCCGATGACAGCGATGACGCGGTGTTGCACGCGCTAAGGAAAGAAGTGCCGGAAGGCATTGGTCGCGCGCGCGAGTGGAGCCGCAGATTACCGCAGCGGCATCGGTTGTTTCTCTTTCTCATCGATGTCGATGACGGGTATGGCGCGGGATGGCAAGCGCTACGCGGATTCATTCGCTTCTTCATGGGAATGTGGGCGCGGTATACGCGCTTTCATTGGCCTGCAAGAGGTTCGCTGATCGGGTTAGAGGTTGACGCGCAGAAAGCCGGAGCGCGGGCAAAGGCGGCGAGCGGCGCTGAAGAGGAGCCGTATCGTTGGCTAACGGCTCACAACGTCGACATGGCGTGGAAGATCTTACTTTCGGTTGTACTTATCGGCGTCATGTTCTATTACATCATCCTTTTCATTCAGCGAATCGGCATCGTTGCGATGATCATCATCGCAGCCATTTTCTTCGCGTACCTGATCTATCCGATTATTCGCTGGCTCAATGGGAAGCTCTCGCTCATCCTTGCGATTCTGGTCGTCTACGCCTGTCTCTTAGGGTTGGTCGCGCTCGGGCTCTATTACTTGATTCCGGTAGTCGGCGGGCAAATCACGACCTTGGCCCGCGATTGGCCGTCGATTCAAAACAAAATCCAAGTGTTTATCACGAATCCAAATACACCGCTACTGGGACACGCGCCGGCTGGAATTCGTCAAGAGCTGTCGCATTTGCCGCAGCAAATCGTGCGGTGGCTGCAGACGCATGGCGGCGGCGCCGCGAGCAGTGCGCTCGGCGTCATTCTCGGTACCGCGGCTTTTCTTGGCGCGATGGTCGTCACGCCGATTCTGGCGGCGTACCTGCTCTATGATTCGGAGATCATCAAGCGTTTCTTCATGGGTTTTATCCCCGAGCAGCACCGCGATGCAACGCTGGACTTGCTGGCGGAACTCGAAGAGGTTGTCGGCGGCTTCATTCGTGGTCAGATTCTGGTCGGCGCATCCGTCGGTCTGTTAATCGCGATCGGCTTAACGCTCGTTGGGGAGCCATACGCAATTTTAATCGGCGTCGTTGCGGGCGTTCTCGATTTAATTCCGTATGTCGGACCGGTGATCGCCTCGATTCCGGCGTTCATTATCGGGTTCTCCAGCGGCGGAATTCAGTTGGCGTTGTGGGCGCTGTTCGTATTTGTCGTAGCGAATCAAGCTGAAGGCCATCTCATTGCGCCCAACATCGTCAGCCGCACGATCAAACTTTCACCCAGCTCGATCGTTCTTGCCGTTTTGATCGGCGGTGAGCTGTATGGCGTGCCCGGTATGTTTATCGCGGTGCCGGTCGCCGGCATTATTCGCGTTCTGTTATTACATGTTATTCCCGGATCGGTGAGCCGTGAAGAGGCCCGTCCGGTCTTGACCAAGGATTCGCGCGAAACGGTCGAGGCGGACGCGCAGGCGGGAGAAGCTTGAGCCGGCGCGTCGACGTGATCGGCGTACCGATGGATCTTGGCGCAAGCCGCCGCGGCGTTGATATGGGACCGTATGCGGTACGCTATGCGCGACTGCACGATCAGTTGCGCGCGATCGGAATCGAGCGCATCGAGGATCACGGAAATCTTCACGTGCCGATTCGCGAAGCGCTTTCCGAGAACGACGAACACGCAAAGTATTTCGAAACGATCGAGCGCCTCTGCAAAGAGCTGGCCGAAGTCGTCGAGCACGCGGTTCGCGAGGGTGGAACGCCCATTGTTCTCGGCGGCGATCATTCGATTGCAATCGGAACGCTCGACGGTTTGCAGCGAGCGCGCGGCTATCCGGCGGGCCTCGTCTGGGTAGACGCCCATGCCGACATCAATAGTCCGAAGAGCTCGCACTCGGGAAACGTTCACGGAATGCCGCTCTGGTTTGCGTTGCAGCGCGGGTTTGCCGATCCGGCGAGAACGGTGCAGATCGGATTACGCGATCTCGACGTGGAAGAAAAAGAGAATCTGCGCGCCTCCGGCATCACCACGTTTACGATGAGCGATGTCGATCGGCTGGGAATGACCCACGTCATGGAACAAGCGATCGGGATCGCGGGTGCCGGCAACCGCGAATTACACGTATCCTTCGATCTCGACGCGATCGATCCGCGCGAAGCTCCGGGAACCGGGACGCCGGTCAAAGGCGGGCTTAGTTACCGTGAAGCGCATTTGGCAATGGAGATGCTTGCGGAGTCGCGCCGATTGGGGTCGATCGAAATGGTTGAGATCAATCCAATCCTGGACACGCGCAATCAGACCGCCGCATTGGCGGTGGGTCTCATCGGCTCGGCCCTCGGCAAATCCATTTTATAAAGGAAGAAAGGCTGCAGCGCGTTGTAGAGATGCAGCCCTAGGAGGCTGTTATGAGATCTCGGCGTTCTTTGTTTTCCGCTCTGCTTACCGCCGGTGCACTTTGCGCGAGCTTCGTGGCTGCGGCCACGCCCGCAAGCGCCATCGATTATCATCGTTGGTTTTGGACGACAGTTGGAAGCGCAAACCCGCCACCTTTTTCCGATTGCGCGCAACGTGCCGTCAAGGCACTGAATTCACAAAATTTCGCGCCGCACCAATCCGGGACCAATCCGGTCTTCATCGACGGAACCACCGGGCCCATCGCAGCTTCGATCCTTTGCATTCAAGAACCCAAAGGCTATCACATGACGCTCCTGGTCATGAGCGATGATCCCGCACATAGTTCGGTCAACGTCGGCAAAGCCATCAACGCCGCCTTCGGCGTCACGAGTATGGCGACGGCAGGCGAAGGCGTCGACGGCGTTTGGGATCTGAGCTCGAACTGTGCCTTTGCTTCGCCTGCCTGGACGAGCACGTTAACCCTTACGCAAGCGCCGGGTGGTTTGTTGGGCGGCTCCTCTGCCAACGACGCGCTGTCACCGGTGATCTTGGCCGATTCGAGTTTAAACGCGAATACGGTGACGCTGGTGTTGCAGCCGTCGGATTGGGCTTCGACGCTCACACTCACGGGTCAATTAAGCGGCGCGACGATCGCCGGTAAGGTGCACCACCTCGGCAGCGACGATTGCACCTTTAGTATGGTGCGCGCCTAAAGCTCTCTAGAGCTTTATTGTAGCTACACCTTCGCAACTGACGCCGCCGCCGCAAACGGCGGCATCCCAGCTGGCATCGGCCAACAACGTTTGAATTGTGTGTTCGGTTGCGCTGTCGAGTGGCGGCTGAAACTCGATGCGCTTCGTGCGCCCGTCTTCGCCGACAGTAATCACCAAGGTCACGTGCACCGTCAGTCGTTGCAATTGCACTTTTACGCGAGGATCGAGTACCGGCGGCTGCTCGGCGCCAAAGGGTGAGACGCCGCCGCGATTATTCAATCCGGCGCCGGCGATCGTCACCGCGGCTGTGGCGGCCGGATTCGGGCTAGCGGCCGGCGCGTGCTGCAGGGTGATGTCCGATGGAGTGCGCCCCGGCGCGCGTGCAAAGAGCGGTTCGGGCGCCTTGGCAACATCCCGCGGCGCCGCGGCGATCTGTCCTTGCGGACCGGTCACCGGTGTCGGCCGCGAATGCGGGCTATGGTTCCTGACGGAAAGCTCGCTATGCTTGCGTGCGAACGAGACGACCGCGGCGCGCCGCGTCGTCTGCGGCACAGCAACCGGCAACGGTCGCGAATCGGTGTGCCGTTCGATGCGCATGCGCTGCGCGTGCACGAATGAAATGGTTTCCACCGGCGCATTTTGTGCTTGCTGGGATGGCGAGACGGGAACGACATACGCGACAAGCAAGTGAATAGCAATCGACGCAACGAATGCGCGCCGCAACAGACGGGGATCGATGACCAATTCAAGCAGCATTGTGTCTACACCGCGGACAGCGAGAATACGACCCCCGCTGTGACGGGCACCTTTTGGCGGTCCGATGCGCCCCAGTAATGTCGTTCTTTACCAAACACCCTGGTGCTGGTATTGCACGCGAGTCCGTGCCAAGCTCGAAGAGCTCGACCTTGAGTATAAGATCGTCAACGTGCCCGACTTTCCATGGCAACGGGCGATGGTCAAAGAGATCTCCGGACAAAGCAGCGTGCCGGTTATTGTTGACGGCGATGTCGTTTTGGACGACGACGACCGCATTATTCCTTACTTAGAGAAGAAGTATGGTGCCTAGCGTGTCGCGCTGCTGTATGTTCTCAGTAGCGCGGCAATCAGGCCGTTGGCGGTGTACTCGTCCGCTACGATGTCCACGTGAAGACCGGCATCTTTCGCGGCTTGAGCGGTAATCGGCCCGATGCACCCGATCGTTTTGCCCGTAACAGCCGCGCGTGCGGGATCGTTACCGCCAAGATTATGGACGAAACCGGCAACCGTGCTCGCGCTGGTGAACGTTAAGATATCGGCGCTCTCGACTTGACGCGCAAACATCGGATCGTTCGTGAACGCCGTCTTATACGCGGCAACCGATTCGACGATGCGTCCGGCGGCAATAAGACGGTCGGGCAAAACATCGCGCGCGGCGGCCGCGCGATAGAGCAAAATACGATCGGCGGGCTGCGATAACGCTACGATCAGGTCCGCAAGTTCTTCCGCCA